>JBBSBS010000045.1:0-24095 GCA_038251045.1 Aggregatilineales bacterium
GCCATCGCCAGCGAACCACCCATTAACCCTAATCCCACCACTGCCAGATGTCGGGTCGTAAAGCCACCAGAGGCCATGTTTACTGCTACCTTATGCTAATTAAAATCGAGTACCATTTGATATTTCGCAGCTTTGAAGCCCAGTACATCGTAAAATGATTGTGCCTGCCTATTAAATGCGTAGGTATCCAGTACAATCCGCTTAATGCCATGTGTTTTGGCTAAGTCCACCACAGCTTGAATAAGCATATGTCCGTACCCCATATTTTGAAACTTGGGTCGCACAGATATTTGATCAACATTCATCAGGCGCTGTGCAAAAGTGTACGGATTTTCAGGACGTTCAACCGTTTGTGCGTAAATATATCCTACAGCCTCGCCCTCAACTTCTGCAATGAGCACATAACCGTTTACATTACCCAGTATCCGCGATTCAAAATCAGCAGCGACCGCAGCCAGATGGTCAGGCCGCTTAAATATGTCAGGATACGCCTCGGCATGAATCAGTTGAATGTCCTGATTCAATCGCGCCAACAATTCAACATCTGCTCCAGTCGCCCGCCTGATAATCATGATTTCCCGACTCCTATGCCGTGCGGTCAACTGCCGCAGCGATACGCTGGATCTGCTGCACCATCGAACGGAACGCGTCGTAACGCAAGCTCTGCCGCCCATCCGAATAGGCTTTCTCCGGTTCCGGATGAACCTCAACAATGACCCCATCTGCCCCTGCCGCAACCGCCGCCCGTGCAATCGGGATCACATATTCCGAGTAACCCGTTCCATGACTCGGATCAGCCAATACTGGCAAATGAGTCAGTGCCTTCAACACCGGAATAGCATTGACATCGAACGTGTTACGGGTCGCCTTCTCGAAGGTACGAATACCGCGCTCGCACAACATCACCCGTGTATTCCCGTGAGACAGCACGTACTCTGCCGACATCAACAAATCTTCAACCGTGCTGCTCATCCCGCGCTTGAGCAAAATCGTATGCTGGCTTTCACCCACCTTGTTCAACAGGCTAAAGTTCTGCATATTCCGTGCGCCGATTTGCAACACATCCGCGTACTCACAAACCATCTCCACCTGCGCCGTATCCATCACTTCCGTCACAATCGGCAAGCCCGTCCGTTCCCGCGCCTCCGCCATCCATTGCAACCCCTTCTCACCATGTCCCTGAAAGCTGTATGGTGATGTGCGTGGCTTGAATGCCCCACCCCGTAGCGCCGTTGCCCCGGCTTCCTTCATCTCACAGGCGATCTCGATGATCTGCTCACGGCTCTCTACCGAACAGGGTCCGGCGATAATCAGCACCTTATTCCCGCCCATTTGCGAACCATTCAGCGGGACGTTCGTATCATTCGGGTGAAAATGTCGGCTGGCGAGCTTGTACGGCGCTGTAATCCGCACAACCTTCGCCACACCATCCATCGAACTGTAATTTTCTTCGCGCAGAGGCGTGGGGCTTTCCCCTACCACACCGACAATCGTATGCTGTTCCCCTTGTGACAAATGCGCCTTATATCCGTCAGCCTCGATCCGGCTGATGACGTTTGAAATGGCTTGCGAGTTGGCTTCTGGTTTCATCACTACGATCATGTTTCATCTCCCTCGGTCAAAATGATTTTGTTATCTGGATATAAATCGGGTCGCAGCGCCATCGCGCCGCGCATATAAACATGCTGAATCTCATCGAGCGTTTTCTCGGTGTTCCAGTGAACCAATATGCGAATGCACATCGGAATCCCATCTGGCACATCCACCTCCTGCGCTCCCATCAACGCCGTCCGGTGCCAGCCCATATCCCGCCCCGCCTTAGCCGGGAAAACGGCATTCAAGTCGCTTGTCGTCGTAAAAATCACACTGGCGACATCATCTTCCTCGATTTCATTTGCAGCCACTATTGCAGCTAATAATTTTTGGGTTGCGTCCAATATAGCCTCCGCTGTGTTGTGTTCAACAGTCGTCGCTCCACGCACACCCCGCACCCTTACCGCCATTATTCTTCACCCCTTTCGTCCCGGCAATACGCAATAAAAAAGGCGCAGAGCGTACACTCTGCGCCTTTTGAGTTTCCTCAAAATTTACGGTCTAATTTACCCGTTTCGATCCAGCATGCAACGCCCTACAAGTCTCTATGTGGCTTGTAAAGTAATAATAGTAACGGGCGATCTGAACGTTGGTTTGCATGGTTAAATTTGGTAATTTCTCCGTTGTGACCGAGAGCATAACACGCCCTCAAAGCATTTGTCAAATAGCAAATTAAGCACCAACATTGTAATCCATCTTCAAGCTCTCAATGTGGTGCATCACATGCCCCGCCAGAATAAACAACAATGCGCGGACGCTAACCGCCGCCTCACTGGCAGTCCCCACTCGCGCAATTTCTGCCTCGGTCAGCGGCTTGAAGCATAAAACATTGGCCTGCCGCTGCGCACTGAACTCGTCAATTAAATCCGGCAGGCTGCATTTATTAAAATCCGTGCCGTTCACGTAAACATTTTGCTCAAATCCCGCCAGCGCGGTCGTGTCCCCGCGTGCGATACGCAGTGCCCGATAAGCAAAAATGCGTTCAGTATCACAGACGTGCCCCAGCACCTCTTTGATGCTCCATTCACCCACTGCCGGATGCACGTTCGCTTGCTCATCAGCAACAGACTTCAACATTGAACCCAACGCACTTGGCTGTCCCGCCAAAATCTCAAAAATGTCGCCGCTTTCTGGCACACGCTTGACATATCCAGCATAAAACGGTGAATATTCATCATCTTTCGGGAACGCAATCATCACTCTACCCTCCCTATATTTTTATGCTCAGAATAACGTGAGTTACCGACCAACGCAAGCAAGTTTATGACCATAGCAGGGTAATCGCATCAAAATTAATTTGGACTCTTTTGAACTAACCTGAACCCAATTTAATAGTTACCTATAGGAATTTTTGTATAACTATCTATCATCATTGGTTCACAGTAGTTCATAAGCGATCTTTAGAGTATAGGTGAAATTTGATGCGATTACCCTGATGACCATAGCCCCGATGTTATAATCAAAGTTTAATTCAGGTTTGTTGGCAAACCATTTACCAACCGTCTACCGACAATTCCGCCGCAGTCCTCGCCTGAAAAGTTGGTGTCAAACGTGCTTAACAGTGACCAAATGTCCGACCAAAATGTCACCCTATCGCACACCACATCCGTTATCATTGCTATAACCTGCAATCATTCTGCCTTGGAGGAGTTTTGTCAAAAACCTTGTCTATCGTTCTCGGCATCTTCTTGGCCTATAGGGTGATTTTTATGGCATTAGATTTGCATTTTCCGCGCTCCACTCCCGTAATTCCGCTGCAACGGCACACCGACGACGACGCGGCAGACATACGCGAGCCAATCGCGGCGCTCAGCGGTTTCAGCCGAACCTCCACGCTGCACGTTGTGTCGTCTCAGCGGTTTTCCCCCTCGGTCCCGCCCGCCATTTCAGCGACTTTTATGCAATTTTTGCAAAAACTGCAACTGTTATAGTCTGCGAACACCTTCCTTAATCAACCCGAATCAAATACTTGACAGAATTTAGAAATGTCGTTACCCTCGTTTTTAATTGAATATGTAAAAACGTTGATCTGGAAAAGTACACAGTAACACGATGTTCAGAGAGTCGCCGGTTGGTGTGATGGCGATACATACGGTGGTGTGGAATGGGCCAGGGAGTTGCGTGGTCGAAATAACAGTAGCCCACGACGGAAGCGCACCGTAATCAGAGCGCAGGGTATCACCATCAATCCTGATCGGTTGTACCTGTAAAGAGTGAGTTGTCTCAATGACAGCTTAACCAAGGTGGCACCGCGGGAACCCCTTCTCGTCCTTGATACGGAGATGGGGTTTTTTATTGCTTGGTTAAGACTTTACGGAGACACTCAAAATGGTGCTTTTTGCCACGCAAACCCTCGACAATATACTTCCCAGCCGGGAACGTGTCTCAGAACTCTTTCATCAGGGTGATCTTGTACCCGTCTATCGCATGTTACCTGCCGACCTCGAAACACCGGTTTCGGTCTACCTCAAGCTCGCACAATCCGGTCAATACTCATTCCTCCTCGAAAGTGTCGAAGGCGGTGAACAGGTTGGGCGCTACTCCTTCCTCGGGGTAAATCCCAAAGGCACGGTCACGGTGCAAAACGGGCAAGTCCACCAAACCCTTCATGGTGTATCCACCACCCGCCCTCTCGCGCCGGATGAAGACCCTCTCGACGCGGTTAAAACCGAATTCGGACGCGTAAAACCTGTCCGCTTACCCGGCCTACCGCGTTTTGTCGGTGGTGCTGTTGGCTTCATAAGTTATGATAGCGTCCGTTACTTTGAACGTCTCCCTTCCACCACAGTCGATGATCTAAATGTCCCCGACGCGGCTTTCATGCTGCCCGACACCTTAGTGATTTTTGACCACGCACGCCACCAACTCTTGGTGCTTGCAAATGCTCATAATGAGGGTGATCCAGATGCCGCCTACGATGACGCGCTTGCCCGCATTGACGAGATTATCACCGCCCTTCATTTGCCCACACCTTCCATGCCCCGCGTCATCCCACCCGCCCAACCAATCGCGGGGCGTGAATTAGAATCCAACATGACTCAGGCGCAGTATGAGGCCGGAGTCCGCGCTGCCAAAGAATACATCGCTGCCGGTGATGCCTTCCAAATCGTGCTATCTCAGCGTTTCAGTGGCAAAACCTCTGCTTCGCCTTTAGCCCTGTATCGCTCCTTACGAATGCTCAACCCATCACCCTACATGTTCTTCCTGAACTTTGGAACTGACCTTAGCCTAATTGGTGCGTCGCCTGAAGTCATGGTGCGGCTCGAAGATGGCACCGCGATGGTTCGCCCGATTGCCGGTACACGCCCGCGCGGAGCAAGCGAACAGGAAGATGAGGAATTAGCTGCCGAGTTACTAGCCGACCCCAAAGAACGCGCCGAGCATGTCATGCTGGTTGATTTAGGTCGCAACGATCTGGGGCGCGTCTGTGATTATGGCACCGTGAAAGTGCCCAAAATGATGTATGTCGAGCGCTATTCCCACGTCATGCACATTGTCAGTCAGGTTGAAGGCAAACTCCGCGCCGGCATGGATGCCTTCGACCTATTACGGGCGACCTTTCCCGCAGGCACATTAAGTGGTGCGCCAAAAGTCCGCGCTATGGAAATCATCGAGGAACTGGAAAGCACACGACGCGGCACGTACGCGGGCGCAGTTGGTTACTTCAGTTTCGACGGCTCAATGGATACCTGCATCACCATTCGCTCGGTGCTAATGCGTGGTGATACGGTCTCAGTGCAGTCCGGCGCAGGCATTGTTGCCGATAGTGACCCCACCCGTGAGTATCAAGAAACACTAAATAAAGCCAAAGCGGTAGCCAGCGCGATACAATACGCTGAAAAGGGTCTATTGTAGGAGGCTATCATGGCAGTCAAACGTGTGATTTTCATTCGTCCGGGGGAAACTGATTGGAATCGTGATCTGCGCTATCAAGGCTGGGTTGCCATTCCACTGAATGCCTACGGTGTGCGTCAGGCGCAGCGCTTGGCAAACTATATCCGCAACATCGGGGTCAGCGCACTTTACACCAGTGATCTAAAGCGCGCCGCCGAAACAGCACATCTACTAGCAGAGAAACTCGGTTTAGCTCCCATTGCCGATGCGCGGCTGCGCGAGCGCGACATTGGTACATGGCAGGGTCTCACCCAAAAAGAAATGCAAAGTTGGTATCCCGTGGAATACGCGGAATTCCTCGCCGACCCCGATGGTTATCGTGTCCCCGGTGGAGAATCCCGCAAGAATGTCCGCGAACGCATTCTCGAAGCATTTAACGAGATTTTAGCCACCAATCAAGGTGAAACCATCGCAATATTGTCACACTCAACCGCCATCAATGCGCTGCTTGCGGAAATAATTCCCGGCGTAACATTCGGTTCAGTGGATGTCAGTAACACGTCGGTGACAACGCTCAAGCGTGAAGAGAGTGGCGAATGGCAGTTGGTCGCCGCAGATGACATAACGCATTTAGAAGGCATGTCCGCACAAAAGGTTCACGAATTGGAGGAATAACATGATACTGGTGATCGATAACTACGACAGCTTTACCTACAATCTGGTACAGGTTATGGGTGAAATGGGTGCAGAAATTCAAGTCAAGCGCAATGATCAAATTACGCTCGATGATGTACGGGCGATGCAGCCCAGCCACATCGTCATCTCACCCGGCCCCGGTACACCCGACGACAGCGGCGTATCACTGGATGTGCTCCGCTACATGGGTGAGACCACGCCTGTTCTAGGTGTATGCCTCGGTCACCAATGTATTGGTCAGGTCTATGGAGGTGTGGTGGCGCGTGCCCCACACTTGATGCACGGTAAAACCAGCATGGTTTACCACAACGACGATGGTCTCTTTGCAGGTGTTCCTAACCCCTTTGAGGCCACCCGCTACCACAGTCTGATCGTGCTTGAAGACACCGTACCCGATTGTTTAACCATCACCGCCCGAACTGATGATGGTCTTATTATGGGCTTGCAGCATAAACAGCTTGCTGTCTACGGGGTGCAATTCCATCCTGAAAGTATTTTGACAACTTATGGCCCGCGCCTGCTCCAAAACTTTCTAGAAATTCGTGTGCCGGAGCGTGTCTAACAATGGATGCAATTGCCCTGCCTCAAGAGTCGACAAATCGAAAATCTACCGAGAAGAAAACGGTGCTTTCCGGTATCCAGTCAACCGGCATATTGCACATCGGCAACTATGTCGGTGCGCTCAGTTTATGGGCTGATAACCAGAGCCAATATAACAACCTCTTTATGGTTGCGAACCTGCACACGCTAACCGTCCCAGAGGCCGTACATCCGGCTGAACTCCGCCAAAAATCCCGTGAAGTGGCCGCCTTATATGTGGCCTGCGGCATAAACCCCGACGAGTCGATTATTTTCCTTCAGTCGGATGTCTTTGCCCACACCTATCTAGCGTGGATATTGGGCTGCTGCACTCCTGTTGGCTGGCTCGAACGTATGACCCAATATAAAGTAAAAGCCGCCGCCCAAGAAACCATCGGCAGCGGTCTACTAAACTATCCAACCCTGCAGGCAGCCGATATTCTGGTTTACAAAGCCAATTATGTTCCGGTTGGTGATGATCAGAATCAGCATTTAGAAATCACGCGGGATATAGCAGTGCGGTTTAACCATCTTTTCGGCACATATTTCCCCCTGCCGGAAACCCTAAATCGCACCACTGGCGCACGAATCATGGGACTGGACGATCCATCTCAAAAAATGAGCAAAAGTGTCGCCGCCAAGAAGCAAGGTCATGCCATCGCGCTGTTAGATTCGCCTGAAACAGTCCGGAAAACCATCATGGGCGCAGTCACAGATGCGGGTGGTGAAATTCGGTTTGCAACCGCATCGCCGGGCGTGAAAAACCTACTTGTCTTGTATGAAGTCCTTTCAGGTGACACTCAATCCGCCATCGAAGTCCATTTCGCAGGGAAAGGCTATGGCGCTCTAAAACGTGACCTAATTGAATTAGTCGTGGCAACCTTGCAACCCATTCAGGCAAAATTCCACCGTCTGATGCAGGATGAACGTGGCTTGGACGAATTACTGAATTCAGGTGCAGCTAAAGCCAGCCTGCTCGCCAATCAAACAGTAGTCGATATACGAAAATTAGTTGGGGTATAAGGAAAATAACTTAATGGATATTCAACGTGCATTAGATGTCTTAAGTCGCTTTGGGCATCTACAAGAAGATGAAGCCGAAGCAGTGATGCATCAAATTATGACCGGTGGCGCAACCGATGCGCAAATCGGTGCCTACCTCATGGCGCTCCGCATGAAAGGCGAAACCCATGACGAAATCACAGGCAGCGCACGCGCCATGCGCTCCAATTCGCAGCACGTCGTCACCAAATTTCAGGGTGATTTACTCGATACCTGTGGCACTGGTGGCGACCGTTCCGGCACATTCAACATCAGCACAACCGTCGCCTTCGTAGCAGCCGGTGCGGATATCAAAGTCGCCAAGCACGGCAACCGTGCCGCCAGCAGCAAGTGTGGCAGCGCCGATGTGCTCGCAGAACTTGGCGTGAACCTCGACCTCACGCCGGAACAAGTTGGACAGTGCGTTGATGAAGTCGGAATCGGTTTCCTCTTTGCAGCCAAGCTTCACCCTGCCATGAAACACGCCATCGGCCCTCGTAAACAAATGGCCATCCGTACCATCTTCAATATCTTAGGACCGCTCACAAATCCCGCTGGCGCACAGCGTCAATTGGTCGGCGTGTTTGCCTCTGATCTAACTGATTTTCTGGCCCATGTCCTCGGTAAACTCGGTTCTAAATCCGCTTTGGTAGTTAATGGATACGGTGGCCTAGATGAATTAACCACCACCGGCCCCAACCGCGTCAGCCATTTCAAAGACGGACAGGTACGCAGCTACGAAATCAATCCGCAGGATTATGGCTTTCGCGGTGCGAATATCAGCGAGTTATTGGGTGATGATGCCGCGACTAATGCCGCCATTTTGCGTGGCATATTGAGTGGTGAAATCAGAGACGCTAAACGTGATGTCGTTCTCTTGAACGCGGCTGCTGCCCTGATTGCAGCTGGCCTCGTTGACAATATTGCCGATGGCATCAAACAATCATCTGAAATTATCAACAACGGTGCTGCACTGAAGAAACTTGACGAATTAATTGCAACGTCACAGAAAATTGCTGCGTAATAATGGCGATCATATTACAAAAGGTTGTTCCGTGGGGACGATCAGCCGACGAGTACTGCCATATGTTTGCTTTAGATCAAGCGGATTTAAGCTGCCGGATTCTAGGTGCGGGCGACGGGCCAGCCAGCTTCAACGCAGAAAAGTCAGCGGTCGGCTGTAATGTGACATCAGTTGATCCCATATATGAATTTACAACCCGTCAAATCGAGCAGCGAGTGACTGAAACTTGGGTGGATATGGTTCAGCAGGTAAAGGCTGATCGCGAGGGTTTCGTGTGGAATCGATTCGCAAACCCAGATGAACTTGGTGAAGCCCGTATGAATGCCATGCAGATGTTCTTAGCAGATTTTGAAATGGGCAAACAGCAGGGTCGTTATATAACGGGCACCCTGCCGGTGCTTCCTTTTGGCGATGATCATTTTGATCTCGTATTGTGCTCTCATTTGCTATTCCTCTATAGTGAGCAGCTTTCGCTCGATTTTCATTTGCAATCAGTGCAGGAATTGTGCCGGGTGGGGAAAGAAGTGCGTATTTTCCCTTTACTAGACCTTACACGTAGTACCTCCACTCATCTCGATCCTGTCTGTCAACATATGAGGAATATGGGATGTGAAGTTGAAGTCTGTTCTGTAAATTACGAATTTCAACGCGGCAGCAACCAGATGTTGAAAATTAAGAACGTAGAGAATGTGAGAAATTAAATGTTCGTAAAAACGGATACGATTCTAGACCAAATATTGACGCAAAAGCAGGAAGATCTACGCGCAGCATATTCTCATCCGCATTTGCAAGTCGAAGTAGAGCAAGCTGCCCACGCCGCGTCACCTCCACGTGATTTCAAAGCTGTCCTCCAACGCCCGAGAGTAGCCCTCATCGCCGAAGTCAAAAAGGCTTCACCAAGCAAAGGTTTACTGGTCAAAGACTTTAATCCGGTGCGGATCGCCCGAACCTATGAGGAAAACGGAGCATCAGCCATCTCCGTATTGACTGACGAAAAGTTCTTTCAAGGAAGCCTCGATGATTTGCGTGCCGTACGCGCCGCCGTACGAATTCCCGTACTCCGCAAAGACTTCATCATAGATGCCCATCAGGTATTTGAAGCCCGTGCGGCAGGAGCAGATGCGGTTTTGCTCATCGTGATGGCGCTTGAAGATGCCCAACTGCATGATTTACACATCTTGATTACCGAACTGGGTATGGCAGCTCTGGTCGAAGTCCATAATGAGGCCGAACTAGAACGGGCTCTAAAGATTGGAGCATCGCTCATTGGAGTCAACAACCGTGACTTACGCACATTCCACGAAGACCTTACGACAACCGACCGAGTTGCCGCACTGGTTCCCCCTGATGTAACCTTAGTGGCAGAAAGCGCTATTCGCAGTGTCGAGGATGTCCACCGCATGGGGACGTATGGCGCACACGCTGTACTCGTGGGCGAAGGTTTGGTTAAAGCCAAAGATATAGCGACCGAAGTTCGCCTCTACAGTAGCCAGCAGCGTCAGCCTGTCATCCCAATATTAGAGCAGGAGTGAATGTGGTAAAGGTCAAGGTATGCGGCATAACTCGTTTTGAGGATGCCTTAGCAGCAGCCGAAGCTGGAGCAGATTTATTGGGCTTCAACTTCTACAAGAAAAGCCCACGTTACATCTCGCCCGATGATGCTGCCACAATTTGTGACAATTTACGCGCTCAGGTTGGTACTGCTTGCCCAATATTGGTTGGGGTATTCGTCAACGAAGTGGTCGGCGTTATTTCCGCCATCACCCGCAAGGCTGGCCTAAACTGCGCCCAACTCCACGGTGATGAATCAGAAGCAATGCTCAAGGAACTTTACGGCATCGGGTTCAAGGCCATTCGCCCCATGAATCTGGCGCAGGCATTGGATGATGTGAACTACTTTAGTTCCCAATTCCCGTCTGATGAGCGCTGGCCCTCGCTCTTGCTCGATGCTTATCATCCCAATTTGTACGGTGGTACAGGCGAAGAAGCCAGCACCGAGGTTGCGCTTGCTGTCAAAGCAAAGATTCCACGCCTCATGCTGGCGGGCGGGCTAACGCCAGAAAACATTACGGCGCGGGTGCAAGCCATCCAACCATGGGGCGTTGATACTGCCAGTGGCGTAGAAGTCGATGGACAACCCGGCCTAAAAGACAGTGCCAAAATACATGCATTCATTGATGCGGTACACCAATCGTGACCGAGTATCTTGATATTTACGATGAGAACCAAACGCACATCGGCTCAAAAGAACGATCTGATGTTCACCGCGATGGAGACTGGCACAAAGTCTTTCATTGTTGGGTCATATACCGCGGTACAGATGGTATAGATTATCTCGTGATGCAAATGCGCGGCGCGGACAAAGACACCTTCCCCAACCTGCTAGATGTGACCGCCGCCGGACATTATCAGGCTGGTGAAGACATTCGGGATGGTATTCGGGAAGTTCAGGAAGAACTGGGCATCACGATAACCTTTGATGAACTTGTCCCCTTAGGGCAGCATATTGGCGTTGCCCATTATGGTGACCTGATTGACCGCCAGTTCTGCGATGTGTTCTTGCTCGTTCATCCGCAGGACATTTACGAATATCACTATCAAAAAGAAGAACTAACCGGTTTGATTGTGTTCTCGATTCAGGATGGGCTGCAATTGATGGGCGAAGCCGTTGAGAAAATTTCTGCGAGGGCCGTTGGATTAGATGCCGATCGGTTGCTAATTTCACTCGAAGATTTTGTTCCCCGTACAGGCGACTATATGTCTCGTGTTCTAGCCCTTGCGCTGCGCTGTCTAAATGGCGAACGCGATCTTGCGCTTTAATAAATGAACAAACGAAAGTAGTAAATTCATGGCAGATACAAATGTAAAATCTGAGTTTATCAAAACAGGTGTGACCAACGTTCCGAACGAGCGCGGTTATTATGGCGAGTTTGGCGGTCGTTTTGTGCCGGAGACCATTATTCCCGCGCTGGATGAATTGACGATTGCCTATCAAGAAGCGATGGCTAATCCGGAATTTCAGCAGCGTCTGATGAATTTACACCAGACCTACACCGGTCGCCCCACGCCTGTTACTTACGCCAAGCGTCTATCGGAACAACTTGGCGGCGCACAAATCTACCTCAAACGTGAAGATTTGGCGCACACAGGCGCACACAAAATCAACAACGCGCTTGGGCAGGCATTGCTTGCACAGCGCATGGGCAAGAAACGTATCGTTGCCGAAACCGGCGCAGGTCAGCACGGCGTTGCCAGCGCCACCGCCTCCGCATTACTTGGGCTGGAATGTCACGTTTATATGGGCACTGTTGATATGGCGCGCCAGCAGCCCAATGTCTTCCGTATGAAACTGCTAGGCACCGAAGTTATTCCCGTAGAAAGTGGCACCAAAACACTCAAAGATGCCATCAACGAAGCCATGCGCGATTGGGTTACTAATGTACGCACCAGCTTTTATCTATTAGGTTCTGCGCTCGGTCCCCACCCTTATCCGATGATCGTTCGCGACTTCCAAAGTGTAATCGGCATCGAGGCACGTCAGCAAATGCTCAACCAAACAGGGCGGTTGCCAGATGCAGCCATTGCCTGCGTCGGTGGGGGAAGTAACGCTATCGGCCTCTTTCACGGCTTCCGTGATGATAATAACGTGGATTTAATTGGCGTGGAAGCGGGTGGTCATGGTGTCCTGAGTGGTGAACATGCTGCCCGCTTTGCAGATCCTCACTTTGGGCGACCCGGCGTATTGCACGGAACGCGTTCCTACGTGCTGCAAAACGCCGATGGACAGATCATGAACACCCACAGTGTCTCAGCCGGTTTGGATTATGCCTCTGTCGGACCCGAACATGCCTATCTGCGTGAAACGGAACGTGCCTTTTATACTTTGGCAACCGATGACGAAGCACTGGCAGCGCTCCACACATTGGCACAAACCGAAGGCATCATCGCCGCTTTGGAAAGTTCCCATGCCGTAGCAGAAGCCATCAAACGTGCCCCCACCATGTCAAAGGACACAATCATACTCGTCAATCTCTCCGGTCGTGGCGATAAAGACTTAGGGACGATAATGAAGGAATCGAACCTTGTCAGCTAACGCCATTCCCGTTCGTCACTCGGTTAGCGCTCTATTGACCGATGAACAGGGCAAGCTGATCATACAGTTACGCGATAATAAGCCCGGCCTGCTCTTTCCCGCACATTGGGCAACACTTGGCGGAGCCATTGAAAGTGGCGAAACACCCGACGAAGCCATGCACCGCGAGTTAAAGGAAGAAATCGAGCCAGCACCGCCTGTAACTTTCTGGCGCTATTTCGAGCATAAATTTCGCGCACGGGGTCAGGAACGAAGGGTTGCCAATCATGTTTATATAGGCAAATTGCCCTGTCCGCTGCCCGAAATCAAACTCTATGAAGGCCAGCGTTTAGGGGCATTTTCTGCTGAAGAAATCGACTCGTTGCCAATTGCTTACGGACTGGAAATAATCTTTAAGGCGTTTTTTGAAACCTATGAGCATCGTACTCGCAACCACCTTTAACCCCCGTGGCGAAACCGGACGCTTGCAGCAACTGTGGTCGCAACTTCGCGACATCTACGGCGAGATAATTATTTCGCTGCCACCAACCTTGCAACTGGAAGATGCGCTGGCAATTCGAAATCTCGACGGTGTGCGCGCGCATGTAAACAGCGAATGGTCACACGGGCGTTACATGGCACTCAAATTAGTGCAGGACACTGATGCTACCCATGTGCATTATGTTGATATGGACAGATTACTACGTTGGTTGGAAACTCGCCCCGACGAACTGCTGCAAACGGTTGAACGCATTCAGACCTGTGAATGCTTGGTTATCGGCCGCACCACCGCCGCATGGGATACCCACCCGCAAGCCATGCGCCAAACTGAAGCCATTTCCAGCAGTCTATTCTCACGCCTATTAGGACAAGAACTGGATCTCAGTGCGGGCTCGAAAGGTTTCAGCCGAATAGCTGTAGATTATTTACTAGCCAATACACAATCCGGACGAGCCATCGGTACGGATGCCGAGTGGGTAGTAATTTGCCACCGGGCTGGTTTCAAAGTCGAAAACCTACTAGTGGATGGACTGGATTGGGAAATACCGGATCGCTACCAAAACACTGCCGCCGATACTTTTCGCCAACAGCAAATATGTGCCGAATATGATTCCGATCCCCAAAACTGGGCACACCGAGTCCAAATCGCTCACGAAATTATCGACTCAGGCATGGATGCACTACACCGTGAAATAGAATCAGTACAAAAACAATAAGTTGAAACAGAGAAAATATCATGACACAAACAAAATCCATATATGGAACCGAAGCCATTACCGCCATGTTCGCTCAGGCAAAAAGTGAAAATCGCGCTGCATTTTTGCCCTATTATCCCATTGGCTACCCGGATTACGAAACCTCAATCGAAGCCATAGTAGGCATGTCGGAAGTCGGCGTGGATGGCTTTGAGATTGGCATCCCTTTTAGTGATCCTTTGGCCGATGGTCCCGTCGTACAAGCCGCCACCCAAATCGCACTTGAAAATGGAACCACAGTCAAAAAATGTTTAGAAGGGGTTCGCACCCTACGAGAACGAGGTGTGAACCAACCCATGCTTCTGATGGGGTATGTAAATCCGATACTCACCTATGGAATCGAATCCTTCGTAAATGATGCCCGCGAAGCCGGAGCCGATGGTCTAATCATCCCCGATTTACCACCGGATGAAGCAGCGCTCTTAGCAAGAGCCTGTGCCAACGCAGGTATGGCTTTAGTCTTTATGGTAGCCCCAACCAGTAATATCCCGCGTATCGAAATAGTATCCAACCACGCGACAGGCTTCATCTATCTGGTGGCCTTCACCGGTATCACTGGCACACGTGCGGAACTCCCCCCCGATATAAAAGAATATATCGCTCGCGTCCGTGACCATAGTGATAAGCCGCTGGTGATGGGCTTTGGGATCAGCACCCCTGACCAGGCCCGCGCAATGAACGGATTAGTCGAGGGCTTTATTGTCGGAAGTGCGCTCGTACGTGTAGGTAAAGATGGCGCTGATGCAGTCCGTAATTTAGCCGCATCCTTACGTTCGGCTTTAGACACTTAATTTTATGTCTTGAATACGAATGCATCACTGAGCGTGAGATTAATGCTCTCTATGTACTGTTACGCACGCCGTACATTCTCCGCTATACTGGTTTTCAACAAGGATCAGTTATAAAGGGTCATTATGCGCGCTCTAAAACTAACTTTACTGATAATTCTCTGCGTAATGGGTCTTACAATAAGTTTTTCCCATCTCGCAGCCCGCGCTGAAGAATCCACTGCCGAAAAACTAGCCAGCATGGGCGGATTCCCCTGTTCGAATAGCAGACTTACCTGCCTTAAACTAACCGTTCCACTCGATCATTTCACACCGGGTGACAAACGCACAATAGATGTCGTCTTTGGTGTCTTGCCCTCCACTGGCGACCGTAAAGGGATGTTCATCACGGCTACCGGCGGCCCCGGTTCATCGGGACTCGAAATTGCTGATCTTTACATTGATGATTTTGACCCCGCCATCCGTGAACATTACGATCTCGTATTTTTTGATCAACGTGGAACCAAACAATCTGGCAACTTACAATGTAAAAACAGCTTGAGCACGTATGGCATAGGCAATGCTGGCACAGTCTTGGCCGCGCCCGAATCGGCTTTTACGGCCTCCCCACAAAACTTTGTTGAAGATTGCATATCCGAGATTGCTCTGCAAGGCGTACCAAAGGACACATTGAAATTTTATAGCACGCTTCAAGCTGTCGAAGACTTGGATGCATTTCGGGTTATGTTGGGTGATGATAAAGTGTGGCTCTATGGCGAAAGTTACGGCACGGAATATGCTCAGAAGTATACTGCCGCCCATCCTGATCATGTAGCGGCGCTCTTTCTGGATGGCACAGTTGACCTGACCACCCCCATGCTTGACTTCCAGCGAGAACAAACACAGGCTTTTAATGATGTCTTGGTCGCCACCCTTCAAGATTGCGATCATAATGCAATCTGCTCGGCAGAAGTCGGTGGTAATGCGCTAAGATTCTATGACACCCTGACTAGTGAACTCGGCAGACGGGCAATTGATTTCAAATTCCCTGTGGCCTCCGGTCGCCTTGATGACCGCACGTTAACCAGAGACATGCTGGAATCCGTTGCATCCGATGCAATGTACTCTCAGCAAGGTCGCATGTTGTTTCAACGAGCCATCGCCGCTGCGGTGCAGGGTGATTATGTGCCACTTGCACGTTTATATTATGCCAATAGCGGCTTTTCGACAGAGTCACGCCACAATCCACTAGGTGATCCGGTCGACGACACCCTCTACTTTGTTATCGCCTGCGCCGATAATCGCATTGCCGATGGCACTCCGGAAGCTCAGGCGACTGCATATATACAAGCAGGGAACGCTGTAGAAGCCATCGTCCCACGGCTCACCGGTGGCTTTTATGGGCGGCTTCCTTGTGCCTATTGGCCCGGCAACGCGCCGCTCGAACGCCCACAACCGCTCGTCGCCAAAGGAATACCGACTTTCGTCTTGGGTGCAACCACAGACCCTGCCACACCGGTTCAGAATGGCGAACGCGTCTTTAGTCGGTTGGACGATGGCTATCTGATTACTGCCGAAGGTGGTGCGCACGTCATTTTCAACCGTTCTAATACCTGCCCCGACAAAATCATCAAAGATTTTTTACTGGATGGTAAGACACCTGCCCAACGGCAAACAAAGTGTGAAAGTGTTATAGCAACCCCTTATGTTCCACTTTCACCTCCAAGCGTCCGACTTTTTGATACTCCCTTGCAAGCAATGGATGATGTCTACAACGAAATCAATTATCTACCTGAATATGTATACTGGAACGGGAGCCGACTCATTATGTCCGCTTGTTCCATGAGCGGGGTCGTCGGCATTGCATCCGCCGCCGACAACAGTGACCAGTTCCGCCTGAGTGATTGCTCATTTTTCAACGGTTTTATAATGTCTGGAACAGGCACATTCGACGGCGATCTATTCACGCTCAATGTCAATATAAGCGGTTTTGAAAATGGCACACTGACATATACCAGAGATGCAGACGGCAACATCAAAGTCACCGGCGAATACGCTGGGCAACAAGTAGACCTGGCGGATACCCGACCCGACTTAGCGGCTTAACCTGTTCTAAGACAAAAGAGGTTTCGAGATGCGCTTAATCAAGAATGTGAGCCTGCTGTGCAGTATGGTGCTTATAGTCGGCGTTTCATTAGTGGGCATCACCTATGCTCAAACAACCACAACCGACATCCTCACTAACTTGGGGAGTTATCCTTGCCCAAATAGCGATTTCACCTGCGTAAAACTCACCGTACTGCTCGATCAATTCTCGCCGGATGATAGCCGCACCATCGATGTAGTATTTGGTGTCCTGCCAGCCACTGGCGAACGCAAAGGCATGTTTGTCATTGCGACCGGCGGTCCGGGTTCATCTGGTTTAGCCTCTGCCGACTCCTACACCTCTGCTTTTAATCCCGCTATCGCCGAACATTTCGACATAGTATTTTTCGATCAGCGCGGCGCATATCAATCCGGCAATTTACAATGCCCGAATGCCGTCGCCACTTACTACAGTTCGGATGGCGCATCAACCACTCCAGAACAAGAAAAAGAGCTAATTGCAACGGCTCGAACTTTTACTGAAACCTGCATTACAGAAATGGATGTTGATCCCGCCACGCTGCCCTTTTATGGCACAAATCAAGCAGTAGCTGATCTCGAAACCTTTCGTCAAGCCATCGGTGATGACAAAATATGGCTGTATGGTGAAAGCTACGGCACGCAGTATGCTCAAACCTATACTGCCACCTACCCCACCCATGTTGCGAGTCTGATATTGGATGGCACGGTTGACCTTACCCATGAACTAACGGATTACTATGTCGAGCAAACGCAGGCATTTAGTGACGTGCTCAAAGAAACCCTCAATGCCTGTAACGACGATGAAGCCTGTGCTGCCGATTTTGAAGGTGGTGATGCTCTCGACTTCTACGACACCTTATTAGCTGAACTTGGCAGCAAATCCGAAACGCTCAATTTCCCGCTGCCCGACGATAATCAAGCGCTGCGCCAATTTACGTTATCCGATCTCCAAACCGTAGTAACTAGCCTCGGTTACAGTGAAGGCGACCGCATGATGCTGCTCCGAACACTCGCTTCAGCCTCACATGGTGATCTTGTGCCCCTCGCCCGTGAGTTTTACATCGCGCTCGGCCTCGACCCCGAAACCCTAGAACCCATTCTCGGCAGCAGTGACTCATATTCCGACGCGCTCTACTACGCCGTAGAATGTAATGATTACGCTCTTCTGGGTAGCACTCCCGAAGAACGCGCCGACTCATATGTACGCGCTGGTGATGAAACCGATGCAAATGTTCCTGACCTTGCAGCCATTTTTTATGGTGATTTACCCTGTGCCTTCTGGCCCGGTAATCCACCACAGCAGCGCCCCGCAGCCTTAACTGCCGAAGGCATCCCCACCTTAGTATTGGGCGCAACTGCTGACCCTGCCACACCCGTAGAAAATGGTCGCCGTGTATTCAAACATCTCGCTGACGGGTATCTTGTGACAATGCAGGGTGGTCCGCATGTGATCTTCGGTCGTGGTGTTGCCTGCCCTGATGATCTCGTGACCGCCTTTCTTGTGAACGATACCTTGCCTGCCGAACGCGAAACAAGTTGTGACGGCGTGGTTTCTGATCCCTTCGTTCCGATTGCGCCTACTGATGCCTCAAGCTTCGACACCCCTCTTGACGCACTCGGCTCGGCCTACAACGAAATCTACTATCTGCCTGAGTATTACTATGGCGATACTTCCGATACATTCAGTATCGGCTGTCCGTATGGCGGGACAATTGAAATCAGCCCGACCGAAGCCGATGACGGGCAGCAGTTCCAACTCACCGATTGCGCCTTCTCAAATGGCTTCACCATGACCGGCAGCGGCTCTTTAGTTGATAACGAATTCAATCTAGATGTCGGCGTTACCGGCCTTAAAGACGGTCATCTAACCTATTCACAGGACGCGGAAAGCAACAGTAAAGTAACTGGTGAATATGGCGGCGAAACGATTGACCTCTCAAGCGAGCTGTAGTCGATTGAGGCATAATTTATGCGTAGGGTTTGCCGCTAGCAAGCCCTTTTTATCAACAATCATTTTTGCCCTTCTGTCTAGCCTGCATGTCCAATTTACGCTATAATCTTTGTAAGACAAAAATTCTATTGACGCTTTCAAATGGTTTGAAATTAACTATCGACCAACAACTAAAGACTAAAGATCATTATGTCCCTAACCAATCGCGAAATTGCCGATATATTTGAAAAAGTCGCCACCCTGCTCGAAATCAAAGGCGAGATTATCCATCGTATCCTCTCCTATCGCCGCGCTGGGGAAACCATCCGTGAACTCCCGCGCGACCTTCATGCCATCGCCGCCGAAGGTACGCTGACCGACATCCCCAACATTGGTGACACCCTCGCCGCCAAAATCACTGAAATGTTGGAAACGGGCAGCCTCCAGTTTTACGAAAAACTTGCTGCCGAAATACCTGCTGGATTAGTCGAAGTAGTGAACATCAACGGAGTTGGCCCCAAAAAAGCCAAACTGTTCTGGAAAGAACTCAACATCACCACTGTACCCGAACTCGAATCCGCCGCCCATGCCGGAAAACTGCGTAATCTGGCAGGAATGGGCGAAAAAAGTGAACAGAAAATTATCGACGGCATTGAATCACTCAGCCGCCAAACTGGACGCACTCCCCTTGGTATCGCCCTACCTGCCGCGCAGGCAATTCTTGACTATCTTCTGACTCTACCCGGTGCGATTGAAGGAGCCGTTGCAGGCAGCATCCGCCGCGCCCGTCCTACCATCGGTGATGTTGACCTGCTTATTGCTAGCGACAACGCCGCCCCCATCATGGATGCCTTTGTCACAATGGAACAGGTTGCCCGTATCCTTGGTCACGGCCCGACTAAAAGCTCGGTTGAGTTGCTCAATGGGCTACAGGTTGATCTGCGCATACTCGAAAAAGCCCGTTGGGGAACCGCCATCAATTACTTCACGGGCAGTCAGGCGCACAACATTCGGATGCGTGAACTGGCACTCAAAAAGGGTTACAGCCTCAACGAGCATGCCTTCAGCCCTGTGGATAAAGACGGCACAATTATCGAGGACGCACCCAAAATACTGTGTGCCACCGAAGAAGAAGTCTATGCTACACTTGGCCTCCCTTGGATACCGCCCGAACTCCGCGAAGACAGCGGTGAAATCGAAGCGGCGCAGGCTGGCAAGTTACCGAACCTCATCACCCTTGCCGACATGCATGCCGATCTGCATATGCACACCACCGCCAGTGATGGCACCCGTACTATCCGTGAAATGGCCGAAGAAGCCCGTCAGCGTGGTCGCCAATTCATCGTTATCACCGACCATTCCCACAGTCTCGGTATTGCCAACGGCCTATCCGTTGAACGTCTGCTCGCACAGCATGAAGAAGTCCGCAAAGTAGATGCTGAACTCGGTGGCAGTATCCGTGTATTTCATGGCACCGAGATGGATATCAACGCCGACGGCGGCCTCGACTTTCCCGATGACATCCTCGCCAAGCTTGATTTCGTCATCGCCTCGCTGCACGTCAGCCTGCGTCAGCCACGCGAACAAATCACCCAACGGATGCTCAACGCGCTCCGCAACCCGCATGTCGATCTCATCGGTCATCCTCGTGCTCAATATATTCCTGACCGTGAACCGGCTGATCTGGATATGGATGCCGTCTTTGCCGCGGCTAAAGAAAATGGTACTGCCCTAGAAATCAATGCCAACCCGCGCCGCCTTGACCTCGAAGCTCAATTTGCTCGTCGTGCTGTTGATATGGGCATTCCACTCTCAATCAACACCGATGCCCACAACCCCGATCACATGGACTTAATGATCTACGGTATTCTAACCGCCCGTCGTGGATGGGTAACTGCCGACTCTGTCATCAACACGTGGTCACTAGAACGCTTCCTAACGTGGACGCAAAATCGGGGAAGTTAACCATGCCAGAGCGACGGCGTATTCCAGAAGACAACCCGCCTCAACCGGATAAACCGACAGGTAGCGATAAACAATCGACGCAGCCCATCCTCCCCCCTGAACTGCCGGATGAGGATGCTACCCGCATGCAAACTCCGCAGGATCAAACGCGCTATATGCCGCCCGTCAAAGATTCCCGTCTCAACCCACCGCAATCGACTGCCCTACCGGAAAAACCAAAACGCGCACAACAATCCTCAAACTATCCACCAACCCGCCGTTCGGATAACACAGCAATAAAGAAGAATTCTCCACTTCGCTTGCCCATCTGGTCGGTATTGCTCATGTTGATGTTGGTGGCAGGTTCGGTAGGCTGTGTGGTGGTTGCCGTGCTTGCGTTAGGCGGTCGCACCGCCCCCACCGCACCACCGGAATTTGTCGTCCTCAGCGCTGAACCGAGCATCGCCCCCGCTGTGACCATTCCATCGCTCTTGGCGACTCCCACCCTTCCGCCAGAATTCCAACAATCGGCTGGCGGCAGCTTTGTACTATCCGGCCCCACGCTTGAACCAATTATCTACACTGCCACGCCCACCCCTGCCCAACAGATCACGATTGGCAGCACGGTTGTCATCATCGGCAATCAAGGCATCAACATCCGCAACAACTACGGCACTGATAGTGGGATCGTGATAGTGGCACAACCCGACGAACAATACATCGTAATGGATGGCCCTCGCCAATCAAATGGCTTGAACTGGTGGCAAATCAGCGATCCCGCACGTGGCATAACTGGCTGGGCTGCCGAAAACGATGGCACGACCGATTTGTTTCAAGTAATAACGCCGTGAAGTAGCAAAGTGCCTTGAAGTCTTTGTCGATCTGTCTAAACACTTTCAGTTTCTTGAGGATTGAATGATGCCGTCTGATTTTACCGAACGCGCCAGCGAACTACGCCAACAACTCAATTACCACATCTACCGCTACAACGTACTTGGCAGCCCCATTATTACTGATGGCGAGTATGACAAGCTGTTTAACGAACTCAAAGCCCTCGAAGCCGAACACCCTGAACTCATCACGTCCGACTCACCCACCCAGCGCGCCGGTAGTGACCTCAGCGAAGATTTTCCCAAAGTCAAGCATCCCGCGCCCATCCTCAGTCTTGCCAATGCCTTTAGTGAAGAAGACTTACACGCATGGGAAGACCGCAATCTGCGTCTGCTGCCCGCCGGAACCGATTTGAGTTATACCCTCGAACCCAAGCTGGATGGTCTGTCGATTGTCATCACCTACGAAAATGGGTATCTCGTACAGGCCGCTACTCGTGGCAATGGTGAAGTGGGCGATGACGTAACCGCTAATGTCCGCACCATCCGCAACGTGCCCCTTCGTATCCCCGTCGATAAAAATGGCCCCACCCCACCTGAACGACTCGTCGTGCGGGGCGAGGTTATGTTCCACAAAAAAGACTTCGCGGCGTTGAACAAAAAACAGGAAGCCGAAGGCTTGCCTCTTTATGTCAATGCCCGCAACACTGCCTCCGGTACGCTAAAGCAGAAAGACTCACGTATCACCGCCGCGCGCCCATTAATCGCTTACCTCTATTCAGTCGTCGCCGCCAGTGGGATAAAGTGGGATACCCAGTGGGATATTCTCAATCATCTGCGGGAATTCGGCTTCTCAATTGCGCCACATTCCGATCTTTATCCAACATTATCCGACATTATCCAGCAGTTACCCGCATGGGAATCCCGCAAAAAAGAGTTGGGTTTCGAAATTGATGGTGTTGTCCTCAAAATAAACGACCTGAAACTAGCACTGGAATTAGGCTATTCAGGCAAAGACCCGCGCGGTGCCATCGCCTACAAATTCCCTGCGGAGGAAATGACCACCCAACTCATCGGGGTTACTGCCAACATCGGTCGCACAGGCAAAGTTACGCCCACCGCCCAGCTTGAACCCGTCTTCCTCGGAGGTGTAACCGTCGTCAGCGCCAGCCTCCACAACTACGATCAAATCGCCAAGCTGGATATTCGATTGGGGGATATGGTTATCGTCAAACGCTCTGGCGAAGTCATTCCCTACGTCATCGGTCCTGTCATTGGTGCGCGTGATGGCAGCGAAACACCAATCTTGCCGCCAACCAACTGCCCAAGTTGCGATACACCTATCATCAAGCCCGAAGGTTTCGTTGATTACATTTGCCCCAATCCACTCTGCCCCGAACGCATTTTCCGAAGTATCGAGTTTTTTGTATCGCGCGGCGCGATGGATATTGAAGGCATGGGGCCACAAACAGTAAAGATCCTCATCGATAAAGGCATCATTAAGGATGAGGCCGACATTTTCACCCTTCAACCGGAAATGTTATCCAAGTTGGAAGGCTTCGCTGAAAAGAAAATTGAAAATCTCATAAACTCGATTGAAGTCGCCAAAACCCGCCCACTGTCTCAGCTTGTGGCCTCGCTCGGCATTGATGGTGTCGGCAGTGTAGTAGCCAGCCTCATCGCGACCCGCTTCGGCTCAATCGATGCGCTCCTCAATGCAACCGTCGAAGCCATTGATGACATTGAAGGCATCGGCCCCATTCTGGCGGAAGCCATTTCCGCATGGTTCGCTGATGAACGTCACCGTCAGTTGCTCACGAAATTGCGCGCTGCCGGCGTAAACCCCCAGAACCAAGAAAAAATAGCGGCAGGTGATTCACTCACCGGATCGGTCTTTGTATTGACCGGTACTTTACCCACATTATCCCGCGAACAGGCTGAAGAACTTATCGAATCGCATGGTGGTAAGGTATCTGGCAGCGTTAGTAAAAAAACCAGTTATGTCCTCATGGGTGATACCCCCGGCAGTAAAGCCGATAAAGCCCGCGCCCTCGGCGTACCCATTATTGATGAAGCACAATTGTTGGATATGGTCTATGCGAATCCCACAGTATCCCGCACTATCCCACCCGATAACCCACAGTATCCCGCATAATCCCACGCTTATCCCGCAGGGTTGGATGTGGGATTCGCCCTGCTTTTTCCCACATCCTTGTGTTACGCTTTATTTGCCAGCCAAAACCAAACTTCTGCTGGCAACCTGTAATCAGCCACTATCGACTAGAAATAAGAGACTAATGACTACCTCCTCCCCTATCATCGTAATAAAAGCCAATCGCGAAAAACCGATTATCCATCAGCATCCGTGGATATTTTCCGGCGCAATCGACGAAGTCGTAGGC
>JBBSBS010000046.1:0-23899 GCA_038251045.1 Aggregatilineales bacterium
AGGGGGTGGCGCGTATATTGTTGCGCGCGATAACTTTGGTGAAGTGCCAGCCCAGATTGCTGGTGCAGCGCTCCTGACGGATTATATTTTGACGGTTGCCGTCAGTATTTCGGCAGGTGTCGCGCAGATTACTTCGGCTTTTCCGGGACTGATTCCTTATAAGGTCTTTATCTCAGTGTCGGTAATCATGCTGATGACCGTTGTGAACCTGCGCGGGGTGAAAGAAAGTGGGCGCATTTTTGCTGTCCCTACCTATTTCTTCCTCGTCATGATGTTCATCACATTGGGTGCAGCAGCCATCAAATACTTTACCGGCGGCCTCGATATGATTGCTGATGTTGAAGTTATTAAACATGCATCATATGACTCGCTCACCTTATTCCTGATTTTGCGAGCTTTTTCCAGCGGGTGTACTGCGCTGACAGGCATTGAAGCCATTTCCAATGGTATTACGGCCTTCAAGCAGCCCAGCAGTAAAAATGCGGCAATCACGTTGGTTTGGATGAGCAGCATCCTGATTACCCTGTTTCTCGGAATCACATTGGTGGCTCATCAGATTGGTGCGCTGCCCAGTGAAACGGAAACAATTATCTCTCAAATTGCCCGTACCGTTTATGGCAAAAGCAGTATCTTCTATCTGCTGATGCTGGCAGGTACGGCGCTCATTCTGCTGCTGGCTGCGAATACCAGTTATGCTGACTTCCCCCGTTTGGCTGCTTTGCAAGCCGGTGACGGTTTCTTGCCGCGCCAGCTTACATTACGCGGCGGGCGGTTGGTGTTTTCGTGGGGCATTCTTGTTCTGGCTTTGTTTGCCTCGCTGCTGGTGATTGTCGCAAATGCCAATACCACGACGCTTATTCCATTGTATGCGGTGGGCGTTTTCCTCAGTTTTACCCTGTCGCAAGCCGGTATGGTTGTGCGTGCCCGAAAGATCGGCAAATTAAAACCGGGTGAAGTTGTTAAAGGTCTGGAAACGGATCTTGTGTACGATTCACACTGGCGGCAGCACATGATTGTCAGTGGTATCGGGGCGGTTTGTACGTTTGTCGTAATGATCGTTTTTGCGGTCACCAAATTCGCGTCCGGTGCCTGGATTATCGTGATCTTGATCCCTACGCTGGTTTGGATTTTCTTCCGCATACATCGTCATTATAAGAGTGTTGCCAAGGCACTTAGTTGGGACAGCGCGCCGCCTGAACCGGCTACCCGTTCCGTGCAAACAGTGATTCTCATTGATGATGTCCACGCGGAGACAGTGCGCCTCGTGAATTTTGCCAAGTCGCTGGGGCATCCGTGGAAAGCAGTTCATGTCGCCATCAGCCCAGAAAAGGCGCAATTGGTCGAACAGAAATGGGCAAAGCGCATTGGTGAAGGCGAACTGGTGGTTATTTCATCTCCCTATCGCCTGCTAGCTGAACCTATTCAGGATTATGTGGAACAGATTCAGCAGGAAAACCCCGGTTGTTATGTCCACATTATTATGGGGCATCTGGCAATGGATACTTACTGGGGGCAGGCGCTGCACCAGAATACGGCTTTGATCTTCAACGTCGCCTTATCACATATGGATCGGGTAGTTGTGACCACTGTGCCTTACCAGATCCATCACGGCGGTTTGGTGGACGGTCATACGCCGCAGCCTAATGGCGAGAAAGTCGGTACGAGCACAAGCGCGTAGTGACTGCGTGATTGCTTGATGCCGGTAAGCTACATCTGCCTATGAACTTCAAAAGGGACGCACAAGCGTCTCTTTTGTTTTTCGCGGCGGAACTACCGACCCCATTTTCCCACTGCAATTCATACATGTTAGCGGCTTGAAAGCCCGGCAGATTTGCAGATGTATGTGATGACATTTTTGCAGGAGTTAACTTGACAACTCCCTGAGGATATTCAATAATCGAATACATATTAGATTATTTTTTATGCAAAGGATTTTTCATTTGGCACGCAAACCAGCAGACCAATCTGTGAGTCGTGGTGATATTTTGCTGGCAGCTGCTGATGTGCTCCAACGCAACGGCTACGACGCGACCACGATGAAAGATATTGCGGCGGCTGTCAACCTGACGGCTGCGAGTCTTTACCACCATTTTCGCAATAAGGATGCGTTGCTACTCGCTGTACTTGAAGCTGGACTTGATGTTGTCCTCGGTCAAATCGAACCTATCGCCCACTCAAATCTCTCTAGTACCGATAAACTTTCTCAGATGATTCATGCCCATGTACTCGGCCTAACGCGGAACACGGCGATTGGTGCTTCGATGGTATTTGAAATAAGGTCCCTGATGGGAACCAAAGAGCCGACCAGTAGTGCCTCGGCTGCCGATAAGAAAGCGTACGCTGATTTTATTAAGCGGCGTGCTTTATTTTTTACGCGCCGTGACGAGTTTGAGGATTTATTCCGGCTGGTGGTGCGTGAAGGAATCGAAAATAAAAGTTTCCGACCGGTGGATGTTGGGATTTTTACGAAAACCATGCTGGGGGCACATAACTGGGTCGGCGTTTGGTACAAGCCGGAAGGGCGTTTGAGCGGCGAGCAAATTGCCGAGCAGATTTCAGAAACTTTACTGCGATCCTTGATGCCGTGAAGGGACATCTATAACGTAAAGAGTCTCGTCAGCTAATTGAATATGAAGTTGGTTGTGGGTCAATCGGGCTGGGATTTATTGAGAAAATTGGAGTTTTCCTAGAATATGAATCTATTACAGGACAAGGTTGCAATCGTTACAGGGAGTGGACGTGGCATCGGGGCGGCTGCGGCAAAATTGTTCGCGCTGCACGGTGCAAAGGTTGTTGTGAGTGATATTGACCCCGAACCCGCGCAAGAAACGGCGAGGGCTATTCAGGAAGCGGGTGGTACGGCGTTGGCTGTGGCAGCGGATGTGACGGAGTCGGGTGGTGTTGAAGAATTGATCGGGCAGACGGTTAGTACATTCGGTGGTATCGACATCCTTGTTAATAACGCGGGTTATACGTGGGATGGCATGATGCACAAAATGAGCGACGAGCAGTGGGAAGCTATGCTGGCAATTCATTTGACTGCGCCGTTCAAGATTATTCGGGCGGCTGCTCCTTATATGCGGGAGGCCGCCAAAAAAGAAAAAGAGCAGTTGGGTGCGGCGAAGGCGCGGAAGATTATCAGCATCAGCAGTACCACCGGCACGCGGGGGAATATCGGTCAAGCGAATTATGCGGCTGGTAAAGCGGGCATCATCGGCCTGACGAAAACATTATCCAAAGAGTGGGGCGTATTCAATATTCAGGTTAATGCGGTCGCATTCGGGTTTATTGACACGCGCCTGACGCAAGCCGATGACGCAGGTGATTTTACAGAACGCGATGGTAAAAAGATCAAGTTGGGTATCCCCGACACGACGCGTCAGATGGCTTTCATGATGATTCCGGCAGGGCGTGCCGGTACACCGACGGAAGCGGCTGGCTCACTGTTGTTTTTTGCTAGTGAATTGTCAAATTACGTATCGGGGCAGGTGTTAGAAGTGACGGGCGGCTTATAAAGCGATGGCGCATGGGGTTATTGGGAGGGATTAGAAATGGTGTCCTTTACACCGACGGAAGATCAGCAGTTGTTGATTTCAACCATCAACCGATATGCGGTGAATGATGTGCGCAAAGCTGCCCACGAAGCGGATGAGGCCAGCAGCGCACCGATGAATGTGGTCAATACCGGTTGGCAAATCGGACTAGTGCCATCGGCTGTTCCGGAAGAGTTGGATGGGTTAGGTGAACTGAGCGCTATAACCGGTGCATTAGCTGCCGAGGAATTAGCCTTTGGTGACCTCTCGGTGGCGCTGCATGTCATGACTCCGGCGCTGGTGGCGTATCCAACGGTGTTATATGGAAGTGCAGAGCAGTCTAACATGCTGCTGCCGCTGTGCTTAGAAGCCGAGGTTGCGCCCTTAACAGCGGCGCTGCTGGAACCCGGTATCTTTTTTGACCCGTATGAACTCAAAACAATCGCTACCCACCACGACGGTAAAGTGACGCTGAACGGCGAGAAGGCCTATGTGCCACTGGCGGAAGATGCGCAGTGGATGCTGGTTTATGCGCGGGACAGCGAAACGGGTAAGGTTGATGGCTATCTGGTCGAAAAAGGAACGGCGGGCGTGCAGATCGAGAAGCGCGAGCAGTTGATGGGACTGCGGGCGCTGCCAACGTATCGCGTGCGTTTCAATGAGGTGGTGTTGGATTTGTCGGCGCGGTTGGGCGGCGAGGTTGGCATCAATTATGAAGTCATCCTTAATCGTCAGCGGGTAGGTTTAACAGCGCTGGCGGTGGGTGTGGCGCGGGCATCGTTTGAGTTTGCGCGGGATTATGCCAAGCAGCGGGTACAGTTTGGGAAGCCGATTGCTCAAAATCAGGCGATTGCATTTCTGTTGGCAGAGATGGCGATTGAGATTGACAGTACACGGCTGATGGCATGGGAGGCGGCATATAAGATCGACAATGGCGAAGATGCGACCCGCGAAGCTTATCTCGCCAAGCAGTACGCTGATGAGATGGTGCTAAAAGTCACGGACAGCGGTGTGCAGATTTTGGGTGGTTACGGGTTCATCCGTGAGTATCCGGTCGAGCGCTGGCTAAGGAATGGACGCGGCTTCCCGACGTTTGATGGGCTGGCGATTGTTTAGTCGGTGACTGTAGTTCTAACCTTTCATTCGAGTTGGTTCAATCAGTTATGCAGGACATGAAAAATGCCAATCAGCTTTGAAATACCGGAATTCATTCAGCAGCAGGGGCAGATGGTGAAGTGGATGGCGGAAACGACCATGCGACCGTATGCCCGTGAATTGGACGAGAACGAACACGAGCGCCCCAAACAGTTCATCGAGCAGATGTGGCCTATCTTGCGTGACCAGCAGAAGGCGACGCTCGATAAGCTGCAACGGACGGAACAAAGCAGCGAAGCGGACGAAAAGAAACCCAAACGTGCCAGCACACGGATGCTTGGATTGTTGGTGCAGATCGAGATGTTGTCGTGGGGGGACGCGGGTATATACCTGTGTATGCCGAGTCCCGGTTTGGGGGGCGCGGCGATTGAGTCGGTGGGTACTACCGAGCAGAAAATTCGCTTGTTGACGCGCTTTGCCGAGGGCGATAAACCGGTGTGGGGCGCGATGGCGATCACCGAGCCGGGAGCAGGGTCAGATAATTCTGCTGTGTCTACCACGGCGGTGTTTGACGAAGAAACGAATGAGTGGGTGATCAACGGCGAGAAGATCTTCATTACCAGCGGCAAGCTGTCATTGGAAGAGTCGAATGGTCTGGTGATCGTCTGGGCGACCGTCAACAAAGCAGCAGGACGAGCCGGAATCAAGTCGTTCGTGGTGGAAGCCGGAACGCCGGGGGTAAGCATCGGTAAAGTAGAAATCAAACATGGGATTCGTACCAGTGATACGGCTGTGCTGGTGTTTAATAATGCGCGTATCCCCGCTGACAATATTCTTGGCAGCGCCGAGGTACAAGCCAGCCGCGACAGTAAATCATTTCAGGGGGCAATGGCGACTTTTGATGCCAGTCGACCTCTGGTCGCAGCTAGCACGCTGGGTGTGGGGCGGGCGGCATTGGAATTCGTCAAAGAAAAGCTGGCTGAAAACGGTGTCGAGATTCCTTATGGTCAGCCTTATCATAAGCTGACGGCGGTGCAGCGGGATGTGATGGAAATGGAATCGCAGCTTCATGCGGCCTATTTGCTGACGCTGCGTTCGGTCGCCATGATGGACGAGGGATTGCAAAATAGTCTGGAAGCGTCGATGGCGAAGGTTAAGGCGGGTAAAGTTGTTACCGAAGTGGCGCAGAAAGCCGTGGCATTGCTCGGTTCGTTGGGATACAGCCGTGAATGGCTGGTTGAAAAATGGATGCGTGACGCGAAGATCGGCGACATCTACGAAGGTACGGGACAGATCAACACATTGGTGGTCGCGCGGCGTATTCTGGGTTATTCACGGCACGAACTGGCTTAGGTCATGGTGTAATATTCATGTGTGCTTAACTCCAGCAATAGGATACATAAGTTACACTGAATACTCAACTTGGAATCGCATAGCGATAAGGACTGCCTAATGAGTATCCCTGTGGATTGGTTGGATGCAGATAAAAAAGTAATCTACTACGATTTTCCTACTCAATGGACTTGGGATGATCTTTATGTGGCAATGGGAGAGGTCAACGAAAAACTATCGAGCGTTCCTTATAATGTCTACGTCATTATTTCTTATGAGAAAAGCAAAGGTATTCCTTCTGGAGCGCTGACTCAGTTAAGAATTGGGACGATGAAGGGCGCGCCAAATTGGGGTGGTGGGGTATTTATCGGCGTGAATTCGATGGTGAAGGCATTACTGAATACATTCACGATGATTAACAAAAAGTTAGGTGAGCGTTACGCGATTGCCCAAGATCGGGATGATGCGATTCGGATTATTCAAACGTGGCGTGACAAAGAACACGATAAACAACGTAAATAAACTCTATTTATTGTCAATCGAAAGGCAGATCATAAAACATGACGTATTCAATTCGTAAAGCGGCGGTTATTGGCTCTGGCACGATGGGTAGCGGTATTGCAACCCTGCTGGCGGCAGTGGGAGTCGAAACAACCCTGCTGGACATTGCGGCGAAAGGGACAGTACAGGGGGATAAGCCCAACAAGCGTAACGCGATTGTGCTGGACAATTTGAAGAAGGCGCAATCTTCCAGACCGCCACAGGTGTTCGCAGCATCCGACATTGAAAAGATTCGCATCGGTAATGTGGATGATAATCTCGATATGCTGAGTGATGCCGACTGGATTATCGAGGTGGTGGTTGAAAAGCTGGATATTAAGCGCAGTTTGATGGCGAAGCTGCTGGAAGTCGCCCGACCGGATGCCATCATCACCAGCAATACGTCGGGTATTCCGATTCACTCGATTGCCGAAGGCATGGGCGAGGGGTTCAGCCGACGGTTTATGGGAACACATTTTTTCAACCCGCCGCGCCATCTGCACCTGTTGGAAGTGATTCCGCTGCCGGAAACTGACCCCGAAGCGGTGAAGTATATGGTGGAGTTCGGGACGCGGGTGCTGGGTAAAGGTGTGGTGATCTGCAAAGACAAGCCGAACTTTATCGGCAATCGCTTCATGACAATGGCCGGCATGCAGGTCATGAATTATGTGGTAGATAACGGTTTCACGGTCGAGGAAGTGGACAGCCTAACGGGGCCGTTGATCGGGCATCCCAAGACGGCGACCTTCCGGCTGAATGATCTGGTAGGGTTTGATATTGTCGTGCATGTCGCGGAAAATTTGTACGATGCTATTCCCGATGATCCGGCGCGGGAGGTATTGCACCATGCCAAGACAGCCGCACTCAGCCAGAAGATGGTGGACAACAAGTGGTTGGGTAACAAGACTGGAACCGGCTTCTATAAGATGGTGAAGGGTGCAGGTGGCGAGAAGGAATTTTGGCCTCTGAACCTCGAAACAATGGAACACGAAGCACCCAAGAGTGTCCGTTTTGAAAGTGTGGGCAAGCATCGCAAAGTTGAACCGCTGGGTGAACGCATTCGTTTGCTCATCAATGAACCGGATCGTGCCGGACAATTCTTGTGGCATATGCACGCATTCTATCTGGCATATGCATCGAACCGCGTGCCAGAAATCACCGGCACGCTGGTGAACGTGGATAATGCCCAGAAATGGGGATTTGCCCACGAGATGGGGCCGTTCGAAATCTGGGATGCGATTGGTGTAGCCGATACGATTCCAGCATTTGAGGCGGCGGGTTATCCGGTGGCGGATTGGGTGAAGCAGATGGTCGCCAGCGGGAAGGCTACTTTCTATCAACGTGACGCAAAGGGACAACCAACCGGATATTACAGCCCACAGGACGAGAAGTATCTACCTTTGGAAATCGACAAGCGCAAAATCACGGTCGCGGGGCTGAAGGCCAATAATAAGGTGGTTGCCAGCAACAGCAGCGGCAGCGTGCTGGATATGGGCGACGGTGTGGCGTTGTTCGAGTTCCACAGCCAAGCGTTTGCAATTGATGCCGATCTAGTAGAAATGGGTTACAAAGCGCTTGATTTGCTCAAGACGGATTTTGATGCGCTGGTGGTGGGACATGATGGTGAACGCTTCTGCATCGGCGCGAATGTATTCATGGTGGTGATGGCTGTTCAAAGCGGGTTGATGGATCAGCTTGAAGGGTCGATCAAGGCGTTGCAGGATTTGGGAATGGGAATGAGATACCACAGCAAGCCGGTGGTGACGGCACCGTTTAACATGGCGCTGGGCGGCGGCGCGGAGTTGTTGATGTCCGGCACGAAAGTAGTGGCACATGGTGAATTGTACGCTGGACTGGTCGAACTCGGTGTCGGCCTGATACCCGCCGGTGGTGGGTGTAAGGAACTGTTACGTCGGGTCGTCAGTCCAGTGATGGCATCTCACCCCAACGCCGACGCACTTCCTCATCTACAAAAGGTATTTGAACAGATTGCGACGGCGAAGGTCAGCACCAGTGCTAAGGAAGCACGCGAGATGGGTTTCTTGAGCGCGGATGACAAGATTGTGATGAATAGGGCGCATCTGTTGGGCGAGGCCAAGAAGACAGCCTTGCAACTGGCAGATGGCTATACCCCGCGCCAGCCGGAAAAAGTATGGGCGGCAGGACGTGATGCGCACTCGGCGCTTCTGCTGGGAATCGAGGGTTTCCGCGAGGGTGGGTACGCGACTGACCATGACGCACTCATCAGCAAGAAGCTGGCGTATGTGCTGACGGGCGGAGCGCTGAGCGAGCCGCAATGGGTGAGCGAACAGTACATTCTTGATTTGGAGCGCGAGGCGTTTCTGAGTCTGGTGACAGAGCCGAAAACGATGGAGCGCATCAGCCATATGCTCCAGTTCAATAAGCCATTGCGGAATTAGAGAACTCCCGCAGTTGGGTAGCGAACAGATGCACATGGAAAGGTGAGATGTATGCAGGCCATTCAGAGTATCAACGTGATTGCGATTGACCCCAATGTGCGTGGTGGCAGACCGTTTATTTTGGGAACAACAATTGAAGTGTCAGCCATTGTGATTGCGACGATTGTTCATGGACAGTCACCCGAAGCAATCGCCAGTGAGTACAAGCTGACACTCACACAGGTACATGCGACGTTGGCTTATTACTACGAGCATAAGGCAGAAGTTGACGGAATGATTGAGCAACGTAGTCAGCTTGCTGACCAATTGAAGGAGCAAATGCTTGGCAACCAGCATCCGCCTTTACATCGACGAAAATCTGAGTCCTGAAATTGCTAACCAACTTCGTTTGCGAGGCATTGATGTGGTCAGTGTGCGTGATCTGGAGATGTTAGGTGATAGTTGATAAAAATCACCTTGCACGGGCAAAATCTATGGAACGTGTACTTGTTACGTCAGATGCTGATTTTCTGATAATGTCATCAACTCAAACTCAACATGCTGGTATCATCTTCGGCAAACAGGAAGATCATTCGATAGGTGATTGGGTGCGAGGATTAGAGTTGATTTGCTTTGTTTACAATGCGGAAGATATGCAAAACCATGTCGAATTCTTGTAAGTTATAAATGAGGACTAAAATATCATGCGTGAGGCTGTGATTGTGGCGATGAGCCGGACGGCAGTCGGTAAGGCCAAAAAAGGCGTGACGCGGAGTGCGCGGTCGGATGAAATGGCAACGGTGGTGATTCACGACTTGCTACGGCAGACGGGTGGCAAGCTCGACCCGAACGAAATAGACGATGTGATTATCGGCTGTGCGATGCCGGAAGGTTCGCAAGGGTTGAACTTTGCGCGGGTGATTTCCCTGCGGGCGGGATTACCAGTAGAAGTGCCGGGGCAGACGGTCAACCGTTTCTGTTCAAGTGGGTTGCAGAGTATCGCGATGGCAGCCGAGAGCATCATTGCCAATGGGGCGGATATTATTATCGCGGGTGGTGCGGAAACGATGTCACTGGTGCCGATGACCGGTTTCCAGATCAGCCCGAACCCGTATATGGCGGAGAATGATCCGTATGTGTACATGAGTATGGGACACACGGCGGAACGGGTAGCGGATGAGTTTAACGTTACGCGCGAGGATATGGATCAGTTTGCGTATGAGAGCCACCAGAAGGCAGGGCGCGCCACTGATGCGGGGATATTTGCGCAAGAGATCGTCCCGTTTATGGTGGAGGACACGTTCATCGGTGAGGATGGGCGACCGCAAATCGTCAGCTTCCAATTTGATCAGGATGAGCATTTGCGGCGTGAGACGACCGTGGACGGATTGGGCAAGCTAAAGCCTGTTTTCCGGCAGGGCGGACGCGTGACGGCTGGTAACAGCAGCCCCTTAAGCGATGGCGCGGCGGGGGTGATTATCATGGAGGCGGGGAAAGCGGCGCAGTTGGGACTCACTCCATTGGCGCGGTTCGTGGGATTTAATGTGGCGGGTGTGCGACCGGAGATTATGGGCGTAGGGCCGATTAACGCGGTACCCAAGGTGCTAAAGCGCACCGGTATGAAGATTGATGATATGGATTTGGTCGAACTCAACGAAGCCTTCGCGGCGCAAGCATTGCCGGTGATTCGCACGTTGGAAATGAATCCGGAGAAGGTGAACGTCAACGGTGGGGCGATTGCGCTGGGGCATCCGTTGGGGTGTACCGGAGCCAAGCTGACGGTACAGATTATCCACGAGATGAAGCGCCGGAATAGCAAGTACGGCATGGTGACGATGTGCATCGGTGGTGGGATGGGCGCGGCTGGTATATTTGAGAATGTGAATTAGTGACTGACTCAATCAAAGCGGATTTTTATTTGGGGTTTGCCAGTGGCGGACACTTTTGCTTTTATGGCAGAAGTTCCGCTGAAATGGTGGGCGGGAACACGGGAGCAAGGCGCTGAAGGGACATATATGCGCTGCGTCTGGTTCGGCTGATGGCGCTGAAACGACACAAATGCCGCGATAGGCTCGCGTATGTCTGCCGCGTCGTCGGCGTTACGCCATTGCAGCGGATGTGAGGGAGCGATCTGCGGAAATGTTGCAAAAACTGCAAATAATGCAAAAAGAGAAATGCAACTAGAATTCTCATTTTTGATGAAGTATCTCTATTCTTTCTTCTGACGAGAGATCTTTCATTGCATATAGTGTAATCACACTGGATACATTTTGTTTTCTCAAGTCCTTGACGTATTCTGTGATTCTTTTCTTGTCACTCCACATCATATCTTTCAAAGCCCATCCAACGCCTTTGCGGACAAGATCATGCTTGTCATGAACTAGATTGTTGCAAAGACTTAATGCAACATCGTTGTATTTTCCTGATTTTGCTATTTTCCTTGTAAACAAAACTACACTTGCCCGTTTCGCCCAAACGTTATTGGATTTATTCCATTTATTGACTAATTCAATAATTTGTTCAGGATATTTTTCCAAAATCGCTGGTAAAAATCCGCCAGAAAATCCATCAATCTTACTCCAGCCAAACATATGCGAAATGAATTCATCTATTAAATGAAACTTATCAGGAGTGAAGTAATTGGTCATTGATTCCAATACAAAGAATGCGATGGTTTGTTCTTCTCCCAGTTCAGAGAAAATAAGTTTCTGTGCAAGTTCTAACCGACCTTCATTGGAAAGCCGCAGTATTTCTTTTCTGTGATTTTTGATTATTTCCCGAACTTGGGGGATGCGTACACCATATGATTGATATTTTAGATCGCGTTCATCAGCATCTTGTTTATAGGTACTTCTTAAAGCACATGATTTGAGTTCCTGACGTATTGACTGATAAATGTCTTCCGGATTCATCTTGTGTAGAACCTATTTCAAATTTGGGTTGATGATGTAAAGAATGATGTCAACGAAACAAAACGTTTGTGTATCTCGTCAGAAAATATATCTTGAATGTTAATGTGTGTTTAGATCAATTTTAGAACATTTGTGTTATCAAGTCAAGCGCGTTCGGTTCGAGTTTTCAAACTATGCCATAATATCCCCATCGAGCGCTAATAGTGGCGGTGGTGAACAAGATGAAACTTGAAATTAACGGTGAAGTGGTAGCAGAAGCGGCGGATGCGGATGACGTCAAAGATGCCTTGCACGATTTGAATCCAGAGGTTGAGGCATTCATTGTCCTATCGGAAAGTGAGGGGGTTTTCTTGCAGGCGGCTGGTATCCCACAAACGGGTTATGTGATGAGTTACCACAATGCACAAACCGGTGAGGAACTGACGAGCAAAAATCAAACACTGAAGCCGATGGCGGTTATGCGAGTGTTGACGGCGTATGCACGGGAGAATGCTGATTGGCGCAGCAATATAGGTTGGGAGCCAATGGGGGCCCATGTGGTGCAGGCCTATAGTTGGCGGGCGGCGTGGAAGCGGGCATGGCCTTTATATGTAGGCATGCTGTTTTTCGCGGTGGCGATTGTTCCGCTGGTGGTGGCTACGAAAGCGGTGGTGGATCAGGTCGTCTACAAGCCATTATGTGAACAAGGTAGTGAGCGGCAATTCGATCACTTTTCGCACGGCAGCGGCAATGGAAATATCAATGTTGGTTACACGCCGGGGCGCTGTTGGTACACGAACGGCGACAACGTGGCGCTGGAAACTATTGTGAAGTCTGGCTCGGTTTTAATTGATATAGTGGGAAGTATCACACAGGTGGTCATGCCGATCATCATTATTGTGGTGATCGAGTTGGTGGGATTCAGCCTGTGGAGGGGAAGGCGGAAGCGCTTGGAATAGGCAACGGGTGGAAGAAATATCCAAGGGGGCGGTCACAGGTGCGACCGCCCCTTTCGTGTTTATGCTTCGTGCAGTTGGCGTTCCCATTTGCCAGTTTTCAGGTTCTTCTTGTAGATATTTTTGACGGCTGCCCAAGCGACCCGATGGGCGGTTTGTTCACGGGTGGCATCTCCGCGACGATCAGCCTTGTCGTTATATTCGTCCCATGCGTTATTGTAGGCTGCCATATAGATTTCCTGTCCATGTTTGGGCAGGTGGTCGGTGACTGCACCGGGCAGATCACTTATATTTTTGAATGGCATCTTGATCTCCTTATCACTGAACTTTTGATTGGGGAGCGTACCGTTAAACTCCCACTGCTTGATTGCCAAGCACAGATTTATTTTGGACGTTAATGACGTGGGATACGATAGGATATTCGTCCGTGATACTTATCCGCCCACATTCACATATCCGAGCGAGCATAAGTACGATAAATGAAAAAGAGGCAGATACATCATGCCTCTAGCCTAGTTTGGAATAGTACTGTTTACCTAACCTGATTAATTGCCGCGCGACTGCCGCTGATTACAATCCGGGTGGTGTGGCAGTGCTGATGAACAGTGCCATGAACGCCAGAACGGCGACCAAGGCTGCCGCACCCACCCAGAAAAAACGCTGACGGTTGATGGTTTGGACAGCGGTTTCTTCAGCATTAGTTTGTCCGAGCGACCGCAGCCATGAGCCAAGATGAGAACCTGCCCATCCGGCGGCTACTGCCATCAATAAGCCGAAGACCGCCATGCCGATGACGACTGTTGGCAGAAGACGCGGATAGTAAAGCATCTGCCCGATCAGCGGCAACGTAACGAGAAAAGTGGTTACGGCGAGTACCAGACTGCCGATCAACGGGGTATTGGCTGCGTCAATGTGACCGGAACGCAGGCGATAGGCATAGGACAAATCGAGCGCCAGCAGTGGGATCAACGAAAGTAGGTTGGTTTTGTAGGTCATGTTGGCGGCACTGCCATTGAAGATATTCATCAACAGGAGTCGCAGCAGCAGCGCCAGCACGAAAACCAGCGTAGCCACACCAACCCGTCGAGTCAGATGTAGGGCGAACATCCCGACAAAGAGAGTCATGCTGATGAGAACAACGGGATACAGCCATTCAGGGCGCTGGAAAAAGCTGTAATTCGGGTTAATGGTCGGTCCGATATTTTCCCATTCCGTCGTGCCGAATTGGAATAAAATGGTCGCTGCTAAAGCTAGGAGAATGATTGCTAGCACTTCGTTGAGGTTTAGGCCACTCCAGAAGCGCCAGCCACGCCGTTCCACCAGCGCATACTGGATGCTGCTGCCGACGAGCATCACAGCCAGCAATCCCAACCCCAACAGGAGATGGGGCAAGCTCCACGCGGTGATGTCCAAGCCGAAGATTTGATGCCACATGGGATCCAGTGGTGCGGTCACCACTTGAAATCCAGCCGCCAAGGTCAGTAAACCGACCAGCGGCTCGGCACGGAAGCGCTGACGGAGCGTGCCTTTGCCATGCTGCATAATAAGGAACATGCCGCCGAGCGCGAATATGGCGTTGATGCCCATGCCCGCGTACAGGAGAATGTGAGGCCGCCAGAAGAAGTCATCCACGACCGCACCCACGCCATATAACCGATGCCATAGTTCGTCCCAGAACAGACCGATGGTGATAAAGGCGGCGGCGATGGTTGCACCTGTGCCGACTAATTGGCGCAGAGTAGGTGACGGTGCAGTGGTAGATAAGGTGCGCTGCTCACGTTCGGTCAAGGGACTCAGGTAGAAATAGTAGATTAAGAAGCCAAAGAACAAAACTACCCCAACAAGGAATGCCAAGCCGAACGCCAGTGTGCCTAAGCTGACATGAGTTGGAAATCCACCCCAATAGGCCAGCAAGAGCAGTAAGGTACTGACTGAAAGTGCGATAACACGTAACTGATGTCGATTCCAAAACTGTGTCAGATTGTTCATAGCATCAGCCCTCTTGTACCGTTTTGCTTTGCGGGATTGCCACCATTATTTACTCAATTGGTGAACGGGTCAACTCATGATTAACGGTGCGCCAGATATTAAGCGGATTGGCGTTTTGAAGTGCTTCCGGCAGCAGTGAATCGGGACAATTTTGAAAGGCGACCGGACGCATAAAGCGCTGAATGGCGGTCAAACCGACGGAGGTGGTGGCAGGGGCAGTCGTCGCCGGATAGGGGCCACCGTGAACCTGCGCATAGACGACTTCTACGCCCGTTGGAAAACCATTCCAGAGCAGGCGACCGACTTTTTCCCGAAGGACATCGACGTAGGGTTTGGCAGCATCCGATTCGTGGGCCTCGGCATGGATGGTGGCGGTGAGGTTGCCATGTAAGGCTTGCAGGGCGCTTGTGAGTTCATCGGCTGTGGCACAGACCACAAACAACGTTACCGGACCGAAGTGTTCAGCTTGCAAACCCAGATCAGCCACGAAATCCGCGCCGGAAGTTTTCATAACGGTGTTGGCGAAAGAGAAGGCTTCACCATCAACGACAAATCCACCTGTTAGGGTGTGGATGGTGCTGCGTGCCTGTGTTGCGGCGACCGCGTGTTCGAGGCCACTTTCGATGTGTTCATTGAGGAGTACACCGGGGCTGCGGGCTGCCATTTTGTCGCGGTAGAGGTTGATGAAGTCCTGTGTTTCGGTGCTATCCAGCATAAAGACCACACCGGGGTTGGTGCAGAACTGTCCTGCACCCATTGTTGCGGAGGCAACCAATCCTTCAGCAAGGGTTTCGGCGCGGGCGGTTACCGCACCGGGTAAGATCAGCAACGGGTTGATGCTGCCCATCTCGGCATAGACCGGAATCGGATGTTCACGTTTGGCGGCGGTGTCATAAATGGCGCGACCACCGCGAAGCGATCCGGTGAAACCGACGGCTTGCAAATAAGGATGCTGCACCAATAGCTGACCGACTTCGACAGTTGCGCCTTGCAAGAGCGAGAACCATCCGGATGGGAAGCCAGTGGCGGTGACGGCACGGTTGATGGCACGGGCGAATAGTTCGGAGGTGGCGGGATGACCGGGATGACCTTTGACGATGACTGGATTTCCGGCTGCCCATGCCGAGGCGGTATCACCACCGGCAACGGCGAAGGCGAAGGGGAAATTGCTGGCGCTGAAGACAGCGACAGGACCAATCGGGAAACGCATCCGGCGAATGTCGGGACGGGGCGCAGGTTGACGGTCGGGCAAGGCGGTATCAATGATGGCTTCGACGTATGATCCTTCACGCAGTAGTTTGGCGAAGGCTTGTAGTTGTCCGGTGGTGCGTCCGCGTTCTCCGGTCAATCGGGGCAGACCAAGACCGGTTTCCATATCAGCCGTTTGCAAGAGTTCATCACCGAGGGCGATGATTTCTTCGGCGGCTTTGTCGAGGAAATCGGCAATCCGTGCGGCGGAGTAGTGACGAGTCTTTTCATAGGCCTGTACTGCGGCGGTAACGGCGTTGTGAATTTCTTCGGTGGTGGCGTTATGGAACAGTGTATCAGCGGCTTTTTTGGTGCGTGGATTGACGCTGGTGAAGGTCGATGTTCCCATCTGGCTTGTTTCACCGGCGATAAAGTTGCTGCCTGTTAATTCGGTCATTATAACTCCTGCTACTGGTTTACTTTTGAAATAGCGCTTTTTTGAGGCAATCTTTGTTGCTGGCTATAATAACGCGAATGACTGCCCTTGAAAAATGGTTGTGATTATTACGGAGCAGAATTTATGAATTTAAATGGCAAAGTGGCATTGGTCACCGGTGGTTTGGGCGACCTTGGCAATGAGATGGCGCTGCATCTGGCTTTGGATGGGTCGGCGGTTGCCATCTGGGACATCAAGAGTGAGGCGGAGGCCGAAGAACGGGTACGGCGGGTGGCATCTGTGGGTGGCAAGGTGTTGTACCAGAAGGTGGACATCCGCAACCGTGAGCAGGTCGATGCAGGTGTAGTGGCACTGGTCACAGAATTGGGTGGGTTGGATATTGTGTGTGCCAATGCTGGAATCGTCGAGGCGGTGCCGTTCCTTGATATTCCGCTGGACAATTGGCAGCGGCACTTGGATGTAAATTTGACGGGCACGTTCAACGTGGGGCAAGCGACAGCGCGGCAGATGGTAAAGGCCGGTACACGGGGACGCATCATCCTGACCAGCAGTTGGGTAGCGGATATTCCGTGGCCTGAGAACACAGCGTATAACACCACCAAAGCGGGTGTGAATATGTTGATGAAGCAGATGGCGCGGGAACTGGCGCAGTATGGGATACGGGTGAACGCGGTTGCGCCGGGGATTGTGCAGGCGGGGTTGGCGGGTAAACAACTGCGCGATGAGCCGCAGTATGCAGCGCGGGTATCTAAAGTGATTCCGTTGGGCGAACCGGGTACACCGACCGAAATTGCACAGGCGGTTGTGTATCTGGCGGGGCCGATGACGGCTTATATGACTGGATCGGTGCTGCTCATTGATGGCGGCTGCTCGTTGTTCCAATTTGATGGTTGAGCAAGAAAAGCGACGCAATTGAAGCACAGTGACAAAGAGAACAGGTATAAAGAGGAAATATGAGTAGATTACGGGTAGGGGTTATCGGGTGTGGGGCAATCGGGCAGGTGGCGCATATACCGTATCTCAATCGTTACAACGAGCGATTTGAGTTGGTGGCACTGTCGGATATTCACCGTCCGACATTAGATGCGGTGGGTGACCATTATCATGTTGATGGACGGCATACGGACTGGCGTGAATTGGTAGCACGGCAGGATGTGGATGCGGTGGTGATTTGCCACAACGGGTCACATCGAGACACGGCAATCGGGGCGTTGGAAGCGGGGAAGCATGTGTTTGTGGAGAAGCCGCTGGCATGGAATGTGCGGGAAGTGCGAGAGGTAGCCGCCGTGGCTGCACAATCCAACCGAATCTTGCAGATGGGGTATCACAAGCTGCATGATCCGGCCTTTGCTTATACGAAGGCACAGTTGGATCAGATGCAGGACGTGGGATTTGGGCGGATTACGGTGCTGCATCCAGCCAACGAATTGGGGTTATCACCACACCGGATTTTGCGGGGGAATGGTGCGGTGCAAGAAGGGCATGTGGATACCGGAACATGGGATCAGCAGGTGCAAGCGCAGTTGGCAGGTGATGCGGGTGGCAGCCTTGAGTCATTGGTGGATGAGGCGCTGGGTGCGCGGAAAGATGATCAAGCACTGCGGCTGGCTTATGGGCAGCTTAACGGCAGCATCATCCATCAGGTGTATACGTTATATGGGTTTTTGGGTGCGCCAAGCAGAGTTATCAATGCGAATGTGTGGCGTGATGGCTTGTCGATTCATGCGCTGTTGGAATATCCGGATGATTTACGGGTGACGTTGGATTGGCACTTTTTGCAGGACTTGAAAGATTACCGCGAAGAATATGCATTTTTTGGTAATCATGAGCGGGTGGCGATGCAGTTGCCCAGTCCATATTTCTTGAATTTTCCATCACCGGTGATTGTGCAGGGGCATGAGGGTGAAACGGCGTGGGAGAAGCGGATTGTGGTGAATTATGAGGAAGCTTTTGCTAACGAACTGCTGGCTTTTTATGACAATGTGCAGGCAGGACGTAAACCGGCATTGTGTTCGATTGACGACGCGGTGGCACATGCTGAATTTATCCAACAGGTGATTGATAAGGCGGAACGGTAATACGGATATTTTTACCACAAAGACACAAAGAACACAGAGATTTATACACAGAGGGGATTTGAGATGACGGTCAACATTGGAATCGTTGGGACGAGTTGGTGGGCGGATGCGATGTATCTTCCAGCCTTGAAAGAGCATCCACAGGCGAAGCTGGTTGCCATCTGCGGGCGGAATGAAGTAAAGGCGCGGGAAGTGGCAGCGACGTGGGATATACCGAACGTGTATACCGATTACAACGCGATGATTGACAGTGGCAAGATCGACGCGATTATTATTTCGACCAGCAACGAGTTTCATAAACCGATTACGTTGAAGGCAGCGGCGGCAGGATTGCATGTGCTGTGCGAGAAACCGTTGGGGTTGAGTTATGCCGAAGCACAGGAAATGACGGATGCGGTGGAGGCTAAGGGGCTGAAAAATCTAACCCCATTTACCTACAGCTATATGCCGACAGCACGGTACATCAAGGAGCTGATTGATGGTGGCTATATCGGGCATCCGTACAGCTTGAACTTGCGCTACTATGCCAGTTATGGGCGAACGGGCGAGTATATGTGGCGCTTCGACCAGTCGAAGGGTGGCGCAGGGGCAGTTGGTGATATTGGTTCGCATTTCCTGTATCTGGCGACGATGTTTTATGGCGAGATTGTAGGTTTGTACTGCCAGTTGGGATTCATGTCACAGCGACCGACGATTGATCCGGATGGCAATCCATATGACGTGGCGGACGATCAGGCCATCCTGACATTGACCTTCAAGAACGGGGCGCAGGGTGTCATCCATGTGACGACGATGGGTTACGAGGCGACACCGTTCGGGCAGACACATCACTTTGAGTTTCACGGGTCGGACGGAACGTTATACAGCTTCACCGATTGGGACACTGTACAGCAGGTGAAGGGGGCGAAGGTCGGTGAGGGTGTGCCACATGAACTGCCGATACCGGAGCATATTTGGAACGGTATGCGGCATGATACGGTTCACAATACCTATAAGGATACGTTCAGGACACAGGATTTTATGGCGCGGCAGTTTGTGACCGGCATTGCCGAGGATAAGCCGATGCGTCCAAATTTCCGTGATGGGTTGATGATTCAGCGCTTAATCGATGCGGCAGTCAAGAGTGATAAGGAAAAACGCTGGGTAGCCGTTGAGGAAATTAAATGAGATTAAGCGATAAAGTGGCGCTGGTGACGGGTGCGGCGAGAGGCATCGGCAGAGGGATTGCGGTGCGTTTTGCGGCGGAAGGTGCGAAGGTCGGCGTGGTCGATTTGCACGAAGCGGCCTGCCAAGCAGTAGTGGATGAGATTACAGCGGCAGGGGGCGAGGCGTTGGCGTTGAGCGTGGACATCAGCGACGAGGCACAGGTGATGTGGGCGGTGGAACGGGTGCAGCATCACTTCGGTGCGGTGACGGTGCTGGTGAACAATGCAGCGGTGATGCCTGCTGGAAAGCTTCATGAAACCTCAGTGGCGGATTTTGACCGCTGCGTGGCGGTGAATTTGCGCGGGGCTTTTTTGATGAGTCGGGCGGTGATACCGGGGATGCTGGCGGTGGGTAAGGGCAGCATCATCCATATGTCGAGCGTGACAGGGACATTAGGACTGCCGGGGGTGGCGGCTTATTCGATGACCAAAGCGGCATTGGCGGGTTTGGCGAGGGCGATGTCTACCGATTATGCACGGTTGGGCATTCGGGTCAACAGTGTGGCACCGGGGACGATTGATTCACCAATGCTGCATGATTTTTTGGCAGCACAAGAGCATCCTGAACCACTGCGGCAGCAGTTCGACGATATGCAAACGATTGGGCGGGTGGGGCAGATTGATGAGGTGGCGAGTGTGTTCGTGTTCTTGGCTTCGGATGAGGCCAGTTTCGTGACCGGAGCGAATTATTCCGTGGATGGTGGCTTGAGTGTGAAGGGTGAGCAGCCACAGGATTAGTGAGTAGTCTTTAGTCGACAGTCATCAGTCAAGAGTCAACAGAAAATACGAATGCGATTTACAACAGAGGCACAGAGGAGGATGAGAACGATAATTAGCCATAATTATATGCAGAGGTGGCGTGATAAACAGGCGGTAACAGGTAACATTACGTAGAAACATTACGGGTTTTGGCATGGGAGTACCTGCTTTGCAGGTGGAGCAGGTAAAAAGAGGGTGTTTTGAGGGTATTTATGAAGGCGCGGTTTGGAAGGACAAACCCGATTCAAACGATCAAGAATGTGATTTTGGTGTAGAATGCTTGTTCTTTTTGGTGTGATGCGTGGCGAGGGTTATGAGTGTTTATACGATACATCCAGAGTGCAGAACGCCGAATAATGAGGACGTAACAATATGGCGATATATGGACTTAACTAAGTTTGTATCGCTTCTACAACGGCAGGCATTATTTTTTACAACTATTAGAGTGTTGAAAACACGCGATCCCTATGAGGGTGTTTTTTCAACGCCAACAAGAAACTTTCCTATAACGCCGACTGAGGAAGAGTTGGCTGATTTTGTTGAAACGGGTTACATCTCCCCAAGACAAACTTCTATCAGACAACTTTACGATGAAGTGGGAGGATCAATTACTAAAAATTTTGTTGCAGTCAATTGCTGGCACATGAATGAGTTTGAGTCTGCTGCAATGTGGCAGTTGTATGCCAATTTCAGCGAAGGAATTGCAATCCAATCATCATTCAGTCGATTGCGTGATAGTTTCTTTATTAACAAGAATACCCCACGTTTTTCAGATGGTAATGTTGTCCCTGTGTCAATTGGAGAAGTTGATTATATTGATTACGCTAAAGATAGGAATAAGTCCGAAAACATAATGACTAAATGCCTTGTTAAAGGTAAAAGTTATCAGCATGAACATGAGTTAAGGGCTATAACTTTGTTGCCGTGGAATCATGACCACACGAAAATTGATACACACATCCCAAGAGTTGTAGTCAAAGATTTCATCAATTACGGGGGAGTTTGCTTTCCAGTAGATTTGCATAGTCTTATTAATCAGGTGTTTATAGCGCCAAATGCACTGGGATGGTTTAAGGAAGTAGTTAGTTCTATTATGAAAAAGTATAAGCTTGATGTTCCTCTCAAACAGTCTGACTTGCTTACAGACATTACCTAAGTTTTAGATGAAATTATGGACTTAATTGAGGCATTTTTTGTATAAGTACGTTATGTCCAAATGCAGTTCTATCATGCAAAATCAGGTGGTTTGCAGGGATGGGGACGTATAAAGGGGGCAAGTATGCGTATTTACACAGAAGATAATATGATAGAAATTCGGGTGTTGGAAACCGGACGTGAGGATTTCCACATCGGGGTGAAGGTGAACGCCAACGGTTTTGTGGCACACAAGGACTCGATTGGCATCAATACGGAAAGTTTTGGGGTATTCTTGCGCCAGTTGAAAGCGTTTCAGGAAGAGCCGAAAGGTGAGGTTATTCTGGACAGTATGAGTCCCGGCGAGTTCCAGATGCAGCTTAAGGCGGTCGGCAAGAAATACCATGTGGTGGTGCAGGGACAGCTCAACCGGACGATTTATCAGGCTGAAAGTGCGCTGCTGAATACGTTACAATTCGCTTTTCGTGTGGATACGGCATATTTGAAAGGTATCGTCAGTGATTTTGAGGCGCTGGCGGTACAAGATAGTTGACCTATTTATCTAAATAAGGAATGGATTTTTATGGCTACCCCTAAATTAGTACGGTTTTATCATCCGGAGCAGGGCAACTGCGTCGGGGTACAGTTAGACGACACGGTATATGAAGTGACGGAGCATATCCCGACTATCGGCGCATTTTTGCGGCACAGCGTGGGTCATGTGGCGTTGGCGATTGAAGGTTTGCAGGCGGTGGCTGATGCGGCGGTGAATGTATATCCGGCGGCGATCTTTGATGCAGCACCACAGGCATTTGTGCCGCATTGGTTGGCTCCATCGGATTTGCAAGAGGTATGGGCATCCGGCGTGACGTATGAGCGCAGCCGTGCCGCGCGGCAGGAAGAGTCGCAGGACGGCGGCGATATTTATGCGCGTGTGTACAGCGCCGAGCGTCCAGAGTTGTTTTTTAAGGCGCAAGGGGCGAAGGTCATCGGGCCGCTGGGTGAGGTTGGCATCCGCGCAGATGCCACTTGGAATGTGCCAGAACCGGAGTTGGCGCTGGTGATTAATCCGGCGATGGAACTGGTGGGCTTCACGGTGGGCAATGATATGAGCAGCCGTGATATTGAGGGCGAAAATCCGCTGTATCTGCCACAGGCAAAGGTCTACAAAGCATCATGCGCGTTAGGGCCGGCGATTGTGTTGAGTCCATCGGCTGAATGGCCTGAAACGACCATATGGCTGAATATTACCCGTGCCGGACAGTTGATGTTCAGCGATGAAATTAGTACGGCACGGATTAAGCGGCGGATTGATGAACTGATTACGTATTTGGGTCGGAGCAGCGACTTCGAGGAGGGTGTGATTTTGCTGACTGGAACGGGAATCGTCCCGCCGAGTGATTTCACGCTGCAAGCGGGTGATGTGACGACGGTTACGATTGATAATATTGGTGTGCTGACGAACACGGTGAAGGTGGTATAAAACCGTAAGCACAGGGGCTTGGGATGATCGGCCTATGACCCAAATAAAGGAATAAATATGGCAGCGTTACCCGTCCGTGAGATGGTGTTATATAAGCATGGGGTGGGTTTTTTCGTGCGCGAAGGCAGCGTGACCGGCGAGAGCGCGGCGCTGACCTTCCGGCAGGATGAAATCAACGATGTACTGAAAAGTTTAGCTGTGTTTGACCGAGCCGGTGGTCAGGTGCTGGGCATCCATTACCAGACACCGATGGATAAAGAGGATCGGCTGGCGAACAGTTCTATCCGCCTGACGGATGATGCCAGCCTGCGCAGCTTATTAGTTGGTTTGCGCGGGCGGCAGGTTGAACTAGGCTTTGAAACCACACCCGGCACATCCGAAGCCATTCGCGGACGGATCATCGGCATTGATAACCCGCCGCATCCTGATGTGCAGACGACCAATGGCGGCCTGACAGATGAGTTGGTATCGGTGCTGGCGACAGATGGGCAAATACGGGTGTTCCGATTGGGGATGCTGCGGGCGCTGAAGATACAGGATGCACAATCCACGCATGATCTGACGTACTTCCTCGACACCAGTATGAGCGAGGATATGCGGCGGACGGTCAATGTGCGGCTGAGTGCGGGTGAACATCAACTGGTGGTGTATTATGTCGCGCCCAGCCCGACGTGGCGTGTCAGCTACCGGCTGGTGGCGGAGACAGATGCGGAAGGGACAGGCGAAACGGGCAAAGCGTTGTTGCAAGGCTGGGGCTTGTTCGACAACCGCTTGGAAGAAGACCTCGAAAATGTGCAGGTGACGCTGGTGGCAGGGCAGCCAATCTCGTTCATCTATGACTTGTATGCCTCGCGGATTCC
>JBBSBS010000047.1:0-23653 GCA_038251045.1 Aggregatilineales bacterium
AACAAAACGGCGCTGCTGCTGGGAATCCTCAACCGCCTAAACGAGTCAGATCAACGCGAGCAGGATTTCGAACAATCGGCGGAAATGGACATCGACACCTACTGCCGGTTTTACATCCGGCAGCGCTTGCAGGTCATCGGGCCGGAAGGATTACAGGTGGTGAAAATCGTCCTTTCCGAAATCTTAGTCAATACCGAGTTACGCGAAATGTATTACCAGAACATCATTGAACCAACTTTCGCGCTGGCTGAGAAGTTTTTCCAGAAGTGGATTGATGAGGGACGTATCAAACCATTTGACGTGCCCCTCATGATGCGCACCATGACAGCTATGGTATTGGGCTTGCTGGTGCTGCGTTTAATGGGAGACCCCACTGTCGAACAACAGTGGGAACAATTACCCGACGTGATAACAGATATGGTGCTCAAAGGCATCCAACAGGAGTAAGTATCATGAATGTGACCCTCAAACCCTATGAAAATGTAGACATCTCGAGCCGCGAATTCAAGGCGGATCCGTTCCCATTTTATGCATACCTGCGCGCAGAAGAACCGGTTTTCCGCACGAGCATCCGCATACCCGACAAGCGACAAGTGTGGATTGTCAGCCGCTATGATGACGTGCTGGCAGCCCTCAAAGATGAGCGTTTCGCCAAAAATCGCCGCAATGTCATGACACCGGAGCAGCTTAAGAAACAGCCCTATGTTCCGGCGGCCTTTAAGGCGCTGGAACGCACCATGCTTGATCTGGATGCGCCCGATCATACCCGTTTGCGCGGGCTGGTACATAAAGCCTTTACACCCCGATTGGTCGAGCAAATGCGGGCGCGGGTCGAACACCTTTCTACCGAACTGCTGGATGAAATGGAGCACAAGCGTGACATTGACCTCATTCGCGATTATGCCCTGCCGATTCCACTGAGGATCATTGCCGAAATTTTGGGCATCCCGAAGGAGGACAGTCATAAATTCCATAAATGGTCGACGAAAGCGGTATCGATGCAATCCACCTTTCAAGCCCTGTTGGCAACCCCGACTCTCTTGATCTTCATGCGATACCTGCGCAAGTTGTTTGCCCAGCGCCGTGCCGAGCCGCAGGACGATCTGATTAGCGCCTTGGTACAGGCCGAGGAATCAGGCAGCCAGTTGAGCGAAGACGAACTGCTGGCAATGGTGTTCATCCTCTTGATTGCCGGTCATGAAACCACTGTTAACCTGATCGGCAGCGGCACAATGGAACTACTGCGCCATCCCGACCAATTGGAGCGCCTGCGTGAAAATCCAGCCCTGTTTAAGCCAGCCGTAGAAGAACTGCTGCGCTTCACGTCTCCCGTAGAAACCGCGACCGAGCGTTATGCCCGCGAGGACATGAGCATCGCTGGCACAACCATCCGCAAAGGAGAAATGGTATTCGCCGCGCTGGCCTCTGCTAATCGGGATGAGAACGTGTTCGATAATCCGGATGTGTTGGACATCAGCCGTGACCCCAACCGCCATCTATCATTCGGGCAGGGGGCGCATTACTGTGTGGGTTCGCCATTAGCACGGCTGGAAGGTGGAATTGCACTCAGCCGGCTGATAGAACGCTTCCCGAACCTGCGTTTGGCTGTGCCTGCGGATAATCTCGTATGGCGTAGAGGGGCAACGCTGCGCGGGTTGGAAGCACTACCCGTAAAAATCTAGTGGTCAATCGCGTGTACACGTATATTTATCGAGGGTGCGGCTTGTGTGATCGGCTGCACCCTTTTCAAATGCATATTGCACCGATAAGTTACGCTGCTATTCTGATTGATTTTGGACAGCCAGCAGGTCACGCGCGGTTTGAATCACGGCCTCATGGAGTTCGGGCGGGTCGAGGACAACGGCCTGTGTGCCCATGCCGAACACCAACATCTTGGCTAGATCAAGCGACTCCAGATGTATTCGGGCAGTTAGCCATCCATCATCACCCACATCTTCGATAATCTTGAAACGACCCGGAGTCAGCCACTTCGCAAACATCAAACGGCTGTTGTGCATCCGTAGGGTAAAACTATATTCGGTTAGCACTTCCGTAAACTCTTGCAAATGTTCGCCCCAATAACGCCCCAGATCATAATGCGCGTCACGCTGAAAATGGGCATCCAGCACACGGACGCTGTGAAACCGCGAGACACGATACGTTCGTAGTTCACAATCCCGCTTGCCGATCAAATACCAGATGCTGGATTTCGCCACCAGACTATACGGTTCTAAAACCCGTTCGCTGATCTCACCTTCATAATTCTCATAGCGCACCTGTATGCAGAAATCTTCATATACTGCCCGCTGTAAATCATCCCAGAAGGATAACGGCTGTGCCTCGTGCCACCACCACAACGGGTCAATATGGATACGCTGGCGGATGTAATCGACCGATGGTTGATGGGCACTGGGCAGCGCTGCCGAGAGTTTGAGCAAACTGCTTTCGGCAGCTGCTCCTAAGCCCACTTCCTTGAGCAGTTGATTGTTGTTCGAGATAAACAGGCTGCGGATTTCTGATTCTTTCAGCCCTGTCAGGGTAACCCGATAATTTTCGTCCAATGCGACCCCGCCACCATGCCCGCCGTCGGTATACACAGGAATACCGGCGATTGATAAAGCATCAATGTCACGCAGGATGGTACGCCGTGAGACATCCAGTTCATCAGCCAGCGTTTGTGTGGTCATTTTCCCGCGTGTTTGAAGCAGCATCACCACTGCTAATAGGCGATCCGCGCGCATGATATTTTCACCTTTTTTCACTACCGTTTTTGGGTGACATAAGGTGTCACCCAAGCCAGTTTATCATGATTACAGGTTAAGGTTACTTCGCTAAGGAGATGGCATGAAAATTGAAACAGGGTATGTCGAACTGCATGATGGTGGAAAGCTGTATTATGAAGTGGCGGGTGAAGGTGAAACACTGCTTTTGTCACATGCTGGTTTTGTAGACTGCGGCATGTGGGATGCCCAATGGGAAGTATTCGCGCAGCAGTATCGCGTTATCCGTTACGATATGCGCGGTTACGGGAAGTCCTCGGTGCTGGATGCGCCCATCGTCCGGCGTGACGATCTGCACCAATTACTCAACGATCTGAATGTCGACAAAGTACATCTGCTCGGCTGCTCGATGGGTGGCGAAATGGTCATTGATTACGCACTTGAACATCCTGAACGGGTGAAATCGCTCATCGCGGTTTCCGCAGTTCCCGGCGGCTTCCAGATGCAGGGAAAGCCACCCGACGAAATACTGGAAATGATTGAGGCGTTACAAGTAGGTGATGCTGAAAAGGTGAGCGCTCTCCAAATTCGCCTGTGGGTAGATGGACCGCACCGCCAGCCGGATGCAGTGGATAAGCGTGTACGTGAACACGCCGCCGCGATGAACAAGATCGCGGTGGAAAATGGCACATGGGGAAAGGCCGACTCGCAGCCCTTAAATCCGCTTAATCCGCCAGCGGTCGGACGGTTGGGCAGCATCAACGTACCCGTGTTGATTATCGCGGGCGCACTGGATAACTCTGAAATTTTGCGGGCAGCAGATATGATGCAGACAGCACTCCCCAACGCACAGAAACACATTATTAACGGGACTGCCCATGTGTCCAATATGGAGAATCCAACCGTGTTCAATGAGATGGTGTTGGGTTTTCTGAGTAAGGTCTACACGCTGTAAGCGCGTACAAAAACGGAATCGGGCTAGATAGTCGGTCATCAACAGGCATCAAGGCGAGATGATGTGCAAAACCTGACGACTGACCACCGGACTTATTTCAGGGCTGAGTTTTACCCCGTTTTAGGGTATGATCGTCGTCATATCTTGACAAAGATGAGCTAGAGGAGTGTAAATATGAAAAAGATTATCCTCGTGCTGACGACGCTGGTGATGGCTCTACTCATGATGAGTCTGGGAACCGGTGTAAGTCTGGCACAAACGGCAACCTCAACCCCCAGCGGCAGCACAGGCTTTAATTCAAGCGTGACGATTTTCGCGGTGATCTGTGAAAACCAAGCAGTCGTCAATCTGAGCGGGACGATGGAACCAGCCTATGATGTTTACTATCAAGTTTATTCCGGTTCGCAGGGCAGCGGCACAACCCTGACCAACCTGCGCCGGGTACAGGTGGATGGCACCTACGCATTTAGCGAAGCTGTCCCTTATAGCGGTGGCACGGTTGCAGAAGGCGGCACAGGCAGCGTCAAAGTGTACATTGCCCGTGAAAGCGCCCCCAACACGCCTGCGGGTGATGTGTTTGTGGTCGATGACGTTCAAGACGGTTGTAACAATGCCCAGAACCCCATTTCAAGCAGCATTGATACCGGCGCTGGCGCAAGTGCAGATACCAGCAGCGCCAGCAGTGGCGTACGCATCCGTTCACCGTTTGGCGGCTACATCAACAGTGCAGTACTGGTTGCCCCCGAAGGCGAAGTCGTGATCGGTGCGCGGCAGTTCGTTAACCCGCAGCGGTCATCCACACCGGGTATGATTTTTGCCGAATGTGACAACTTCCTGCCCGCTGCCGCACCGGGTATCGTCTATGATAACGACAACATCACGATCTTTTGGGCATGGTATGCCAAGACTGCCGCGCAGGTGCAAGATCATCTCGACAAAGCGCAGTATTCGGTTCAATTCCAACGCGCCCCATTGGTGGATGTGGCGACCAGCCCCATCAAGTTGATTAGTGGCAATTACTGGGTATTCTTCACAGCTAACATTGGTAACTTGAAGCCCGGTCAATATGGTGTCGAGTACAAGCTCAGTTGGTCAGAGCAAACCTTTGACGGTTACAAGAAGTTTGGCCCCGGAACCACTACACTGGAGCAAGCAGCTACATGCAGCTTCACGGTGGACCGTAATCCTGATGACGTAGCGCCTGTATATAACAACATTTACAGCGTCCGCTAAAAATCTATATGATGAGATGTAGGGGAGGCTGGTGGCTTCCCCTATCGTACAATTCTTAATCTGTTTTCTTTTTTCCGGTAAAAATATGCAAACCCTCGCTGAACAGGCAGCCGCCCTCTTTCAGATTACGCTCTCGCCAGAACAATTGGCGCAGTTTGAAATCTACGCGCGTGAGCTGGCAGAATGGAGCGAGCGCATGAACCTGACCGCCATTACCGAGCCACAAGCGGTACAGGTGCGGCATTTTCTCGACTCGCTTTCGATTGTGCAGGCCGTCAAGCCCTTCCCCAACATGCGCTTGATTGACATTGGCACAGGTGCGGGATTCCCCGGTCTGCCGTTAAAGATCGCCTACCCTGATATACGAGTCACGTTGATGGAAGCCACTGGCAAAAAAGTAACTTTCCTCGACCACATGATTAAACTACTGGATTTGAAGGGTGTTGATACCTTGAATGCGCGTGCCGAAGAAGCCGGACAGATGCGCGAACACCGTAATCGTTATGATCTGGTGGTGGCACGGTCAGTGGCGCGGATGCCGGTGCTGGTCGAATATATGCTGCCGCTGGCGAAGGTCAACGGGCGCTGTGTGGCAATGAAGGGCGAAACTGCTGCTGCCGAAACCCAAGATGCCAAACGGGCACTTGTCCTTCTGGGTGGCAAGTTAGAGCATATCAAATCGCTGCAACTGCCGGAAGTCGTCGACCTGCACTACCTCATAACCATCCAGAAAATTGCCCCGACCCCCAGCGCCTATCCCCGCAAGCCGGGTATGCCCAGCCAGAAGCCGCTGGCCTAACTGGACATAGCTCCAGCCTCCCCAATTATTCATACTGTAAACATCACTTTATCCGTTAGGGAAGGAACAGCATGTATACCCCTAAACAGTTCGAGATGGATGATCCCGCCGAACTCGCCGCATTTATGGAGCATTACAACTTCGCATCGCTGGTAACGGCAGATGCGGGCACAATCACAGCAACCCACCTGCCGTTTATGCTGGATCGCACACGCGGCGACCACGGCACCTTGATCGCCCATCTGGCGCGTCCCAATGAACAGTGGCAGTCCTTCGCCAGCGGGCAGGAAGCATTAGTGATCTTCACCGGGCCACATGCTTATGTCTCGCCGTCATGGTATGAGCGCCCGACAGTCAACGTCCCGACATGGAATTACACGGCGGTTCATGCCTATGGTGTGCCGAAGGTGGTCGAGGAACCGGAGGCCATCTATGCCATGCTCGACCAATTGGTGCAGGCGCATGAAGGCAGTTATGAGCAGCCGTGGACGGTGCAATCCGCCGACGAGCATGTGCGGCGTTTGCTAGGTGGAATTGTGGGCTTTGAGATGACCATCACGCGGCTGGAAGGCAAGCATAAGCTCAGTCAAAACCGCAGCGAGGCCGACCAATACCATGTGGTTGAACATCTGTCGCAGAGCAGCGACTCGCTGGCGCGGGGTACAGCGGATATGATGCGTGAAGTGCAGGCGGAGAATAACTCCTAATAAACATGCTGCCATAATGGTGTCACAGGGGATTGGTAAACTACGATTATCAACTCGCCTGAAATGAGGTCTACCATGTCTTTGCATACGGTCACTGGCACATTATCTGCGGCTGCCCCCTTCGACTTTAGCCACGCGCTGCGCTTTCTCGGTAAGTTCCGCCCGATGATGGGGCAGCAAACGATCCAAGATGAAACGCTGACAAAAGCCATGTTCGTAGGCCAGCACATCGCCCTGTTCAAAGTCCACTCAACCGGCAGCGCCGACCAGCCGGAGGTTGTCTATAAACTGTGGTCAGAAGCAGCCCTCACAACTGATGAGCAGCGCCAAACCGAAGATGAGATCACTTTTTTCTTGAGCCTCAAGGACGATCTGCGTCCGTTTTATGCGCTGGCAGAGGCTGACCCCCAGTTTATGCCGGTGGTGGAAAAGCTCTACGGTTATCATCAGGTCAAGTTTAGCCTGACCGCTTTCGAGAATGCCTGCTGGGCGATTCTCTCGCAGCGCAACCCGTGGAATGTGGCGCTGGCAATGAAAGCCCGTTTAGCCGAACAGTACGGCGAGAGCATCACCGTAGAGGGCGAACGCTATCTGGCTTTCCCGCAGCCGTCTCAACTGGCAGGGCTAGACGCGAACGACTTAAATGAGGTCATCCGCAACACGCGTAAAACCGAGTGTATTCTGGCGGCAGCCCGCGCTTTCGAGACGATTGACGAGTCATGGCTGCGAAACGCACCTTACGAGCAGGTCGAGTCGTGGTTGCTGGAAATCAAGGGGATCGGCGCATGGTCAGCAACCTTCGTGCTGCTGCGCGGGTTGGGACGGATGGAGCGCGTGCCACTGGATGAAAAGGCTGTGTTGGAAGCTGCGCAGCGGGTGTACGGACGGGATGACCTAACTCATGCTGATGTGCAGCGGTTGGGCGATCATTACGGTGAGTATGCGGGTTATTGGGCGCATTATGTGCGAGTCGGGGGATGAAACTGAGTAAGGAAATAAAAAGAGAGGACACATAGGTCCTCCCCTACAGAAATGCATTTTGCGGTCAATAGTCCGGCGGATTAGTCGCCTGCTGACAAGACCTGCGCGGCGACCTTGCCTGTGCCACCGACTGTACGATGTTCGCCTGTCGCAAACGGATCGTACTGGGCGGTGAGTTCTTCGCGGAACTGCTGCATATACAGGTTGTAGTAATGCCCACGCTGGCGCATTAACTCACCGTGGCTGCCCATCTCGCTGATGCCGCCATTTTCAATGACCAGAATGCGGTCGGCGCGGCGAATGGTCGAAAGACGGTGGGCGATGATAAAGCTGGTGCTGTGCTTCATCAAGGTTTCCATACCGCGCTGGATCAGTGCTTCGGTCAGGGTATCCACACTGGAGGTCGCCTCGTCCATCACAAAGATGTCGGGCTTCGCCAGCACCGCACGCGCCAGACTGATGAGCTGTTTCTGTCCGGTTGAAAGCAGCACACCGCCTTCACCGACCTGCTCTTCGTAGCCTTTTTCCAACTCCATAATGAAGTCGTGCGCACCACCCAGTTTGGCGGCTTCTTCGATCTCGGCATCAGTCGCATCCAAGCGCCCGTAACGTAAATTCTCGCGGATCGTACCGCTGAACAGATGCGGTGTTTGCAGCACGACACCAATACGGGAGTGAATGCTTTCCAACGTGTAATCGGTATAGTCACGCCCGTTGATCTTGATTGTTCCGGTCTTCGGTTCATAGAAGCGGCAGATCAGATTAACGGTCGTACTCTTGCCGCCGCCGGTTGGGCCGACCAGCGCAATCGTTTCGCCCTGATGTACGGTCAGGTTAAAGTTATTCAGTACCGGCTTTTCGGGCTGGTAGTAGAAGTTCACGTCTTCAAACTCGATGTCGCCGCGCATCGTGCCGGGGTCAATCGCACCCGGCTTGTTGACCAGATCAGACTTTGAGTCCATCAACGAGAAGAAGCGTTCGGCACTGGCTACGGCCTGCTGCATCTCGGAATAAACACGCGCCAAATCTTGCACCGGCCACAGCATGAAAGTGACGTAAGCGATGAAGGCCATCAGCCCGCCGATGGTCATATCACCCAGATTGACCTGCAAGCCACCGTACCAGATGATCGCACCAATGGCGACCGCGCTCAGGATTTGCACAGCAGGCAAGAACAGGGCGCTTAACCATGCCGCACGAAATGAGCGGCGGTACATTTCTTCCGCCAGCGTATCAAACTCGCTGCGGTTGGCTTCTTCGCGGCGCATGGCTTTCACCACGCGCACACCGGTGATGTTCTCGTTATAGGTGGCGGTGATGCGGCTGTTCAGCTTGCGCGAGGCGCGATATTCCACCAAGATTTTGTTCTTGAACCACATCGCTACCCGCAGCAGCACCGGAATCATGACCAGCACAATCAACATCAGCTTCCAGTTGATGGTCGCCATGAAAACCAAAGCCGTGATGATGTTCATGATGGCCCAAGTCACATCCAACATACCCCACGTCACCAGATCAGCCATACGCTCGGTATCAGAAGTCACACGGGACATCAACCAACCGACCGGTGTTTTGTCGAAGTACGAGAACGACAGGGTTTGCAGATGGTCAAAGACCTGCTTCCGCAAGTCGTAGCGGACGCGCTGCCCCAAACCACCTGCCAAGTAGATGAAGCCGAATACCATCACTGCAAAGACCAGCGAGAGCGCACCATAGACTTCGAGTGTTTGCACGACCGCCGTCGAATTCTGAGGGATAATACCCTCATCGACGATGCGTTTGCTCAGGAACGTAAAGAACCCTTCCGAAATCGAAACGACTCCGGTGCAAAACAGGAAGCCAGCGACCCATAGCTTATGGGGACGCAGCGCACCTACAATACGAAAGAGGGTATTGGTATTAACCCTGTTATCTGAGAAATCTTCTTCTTCAAACTGGAAGTCCGAGGACATCAGCTTCCTCCTTTTCGACTTCTTCTTCAATTCGGGACTGTAATTCAAAGATTTGACGGTAAATACCGGGCATACTCATCAATTCGCTGTGCGTGCCGCGCTGTACGATCCGCCCCTTGTCGAACACCACGATCAAATTGGCATGCATCACCGTTTGGATGCGGTGGGCGATGATGAACGATGTCCGTCCTTTCATCAGCCGCAGTAATGCCTGCCGGATTTCATCCTCGGTTTCGCTGTCCACCGATGATGTCGCGTCATCGAGGATCAGGATGCGCGGGTTCTTAAGCAGGGTTCGAGCCAGCGCTACACGCTGCTTTTGCCCGCCTGAAAGCGTCACGCCGCGTTCACCAACCAAGGTGTTATAACCATCGGGGAAGGTCATAATCACATCATGAACAGCAGCCGCTTTTGCCGCCGCGATCACTTCATCTTCGGTCACAGGTCGGCTGACACTGAAGGTGATGTTTTCACGAATGCTGCGCGAAAACAGGAACGGTTCCTGTTCCACCACACCAACCTGCCCGCGCAGATAACCACGCGGAATATCATGCAGTTCAAGACCATCGATGGTGATGCTGCCCGATGTATATTCGTAGAAGCGCGGTATCAAGCTGACCATCGAGGTTTTGCCTGAACCGGTCGAGCCGAGCAGCGCCACACTTTGTCCGGCTTTCACCGACAGATTAATGTCGTACAGCACGGGTGTATCGTCGTTGTATTGGAAGTTCACATTTTTGAACTCCACGTCGCCGCGCAGGTCGCCGTCCGGTTGATGGCTACCCTCAACCAGCGACTCTTGTTCCTCGCCAATAACCTGCATCATGCGCTTATAAGACACCACGCCGGTGGACATATCGACAATCAAGCGCCCTAGATTACGCATGGGGTTAATCAACTGCCCTAATAAACTGACATAGGCCAGATACGAACCGATTGACATAGTACCGTTGATGACCAAGGTGGCACCCACGAGGTAACCACCCATGACTTGCCCGAAAACCAGCAAATCACTGATCGGCCAGAAGAGCGAGTGCATGATCAGAAAAACACGTCCGCGCCGGTACTGCTCGAAGTTTTGCACTTCGAACTTCTCGCGCTCGTAATCCTGACGGTTGAAAGCTTTTACGACACGCACACCGCTCAAGTTTTCCTGAAGGGTGGTCGAGACTTTGGCTTCCTGTTCCTGTAAGCGTTCATACAGGCGAGAAATGCGTCCGAAGAAAAACAGGGACAGCAGGGCAACGGCTGGCACAACGATGACCGATATGAGCGCTAACTGCACATTCAGCAGTAAGATAGCGGCGAAGTTGATGAAGAACAGCAGCAAAATACGACCGACACCGATGGCCTGTTCCGAGAAAAAGCGGCGAATGGCATCCAGATCCGACGTGGCACGCGAGAGCAATTCACCGGTTTGCATGTTGTCATGGTAGGTGAAGCTCAAGCGCTGAATATGATCGTACATCGCATCCCGCAGCCGCAGCGCCAAACCTTCGGCTGTTTTGGCAGCAAAACGCCCGCTTAAGAAGCTGAACAACCCTTGCCCGCTTGCTAGCAGCACGAAGCCTAAACCAACCAGCGGGGCCAAACGCGTCAAATCGGGCGTGGGCAGGATGTTATCAACAAAGTGTCGTATCAATAGAAAGGACGCTGTATTGAGCAATGCCGAGATGGCAAGCATAATGACCGCGATGTAATAGAAATGGCGGAATCCGGTCATCATGCGCCAGAAACCACGAAATAGATTTTTTGAAAGACTCTTACGTAGGTCGTAAGTGTACGATTGTGACGGTATTGTCACAGTACCCTCCCCAGACAAATAGAACCCCTCGGCGAGTATTCGCCCAGGGTCGTTTCGATCTCAACTAAAAGTTTTGACGACGGAATCAACCAGCGTGTTTAGGATAAATCCGGAAGCAATACATTCATCAATCTAACCAGCCTTTCATTCCTGTGTCAATTCGGGGTGGTCTGTAGTTGTCTTAATAGTGGTTCAAAAACCCGATAACTCGCTAATTTATGGGGTCAATAAAGATCATAGCAGATCATTTATCCCCCGTCAAGCACATTTTTGGCGAAGCAGACGGGCAAGCCCTTTATCCAATATTTGAAATGTTGCAGTTGATGTTGTTGTTGTTGAGAATCGCCTACTTTTGTAACAGTAATCACAAGAAATTGATTCGAATACTGCGAAAACCGCGAAAGATAATTCGGCCTACACGGGAGAAAATTCGCAAAATTCGTCAAATTCAGTAGTGCCGTTTTGATGGTGGAAAGATCAGACTATCCAACGCTGCACGAACCCTTATTATAGAACAAATGGTCGTCGCAGTCAAGCGTTTGCTTGATATTTTCGACCGCTATTTGTTCTAACGCAAGATGTGGCGCTGATGTTCAATGATGAGCATACAAGATACAGCACTGGATGTGCATCGGGCGAAAGTCGGAAATAGAGGTGGTCAATTGGACAGGTGTTTGGCTGTGTTCGCGTGCCGCGCCGGATGTTGGCTGAGTTTATAGAATAACGCGCCAAAAATGACAAAGGGAAGCGCCCAGAGTACCCCAATGAATAAGGTGAGCAGCACACTAATTTCTGCCCAAGCCATTAAGGCGAGGTAGAGAATGATGCAGATGCCCATGCCTATGCCGAAGGTGATGGTCAGTAGGCCGCCTACCCGCCCCCAACGCAGCGCGATTAGCAGACTGGTGGACGCTAGAAATAACATCACGACAAAAGGGATCGCTTGGCTATAAAGGTTATAAGACGGGGACAATATGATCGTCAGCGTATTCAGCAAAAACAGACCCAACAATCCACCTACGATGCGAACGAACCATTGTATCCGCAGCACACGTTGTGTCGCCGGTGGCAGTTGGTTATTTGCCTGCCGACGTGCGCGAATGAGATTGAGCGGTAAATCACGTATTTCGCGCCATATGATCATCAACAAACCCAGATAGCCGGTCACTAAAGCATTGCGCAGGGTCATCATGAATACGCCCTGCATTTCATCGGCAAAGGCGGCCTGAAAACCCGCCGGATACAATTTCAGCAGGTAGACATAGAGGCGAATCAGCAGCGATTCAACCGTCAGTGATTGTGCTGGTGCAGGATTAGTTTTTTGAGGTTTTATGCGAAAGCTCTCGATTCTCATCTGTTTTCCTCCCCAAAGCGCAGGTGGGCAGAGGCCAATACACTTTCCAAACGCCCGACTTCGGCGTTGAGAATAGTGCGCCCACGATCCGTCAGGGCGTAATCTTTGCGCGGGCGACCAGCATCCGGTGGTTGGTCATTCTCGATCTGCTCAATCCACTCCTGCTCCAGCAAACGGCTGATGACCCCATAGAGTGTGCCGGTGCTGAATTTGATGCGCCCACCGCTCAACGATTCGACATCCTTTAATATAGCATAACCGTGTTTTGGCTTGTGGGCGATGCTCAAAAGAATAAAGAATGTCGCCTCGGTTAGGGGCAGGCTTTCATGTTTGCGTGTTTGTTTATCGGTCATCACTATTCAACTTTCAGCCCTGCTCAATTGAGAATATCCTGCCGCCGGAACAACCAGACGGTCAGCCCGATTAAACCGCTGACCCACAGCGCTAGTATAACGAATGATTCGGCTGCGCTCATGTCTCTCATGTACTGCTGCATATTCGGGAGAATATAGGTCGTTCCGCTGGTCGCCCATGAGCTTATGTTAGATAGATTATATCCCGGCGTGTACTGATACAAAGCGACCAGTCCGGGGATATTCAGGATGTTTCCTAGAAACAACAAGACCAGCAGAATGGCTTGTTCAGCTAATGTACAGGCCGCACCGAAACCGACTGCTCCCAGTATCGAACGGGTGAGGATGCCGCCTAATGCGCCGAAGCAAGCGGCAATCAGGGCCGAGCTGATGGCGACAAAAGCCTGCAAACCAAAGCTGCTGAAAAAGTCGGTCAGGGTTTCACCGGGCATGGTCAGGTCATAGGGTGCGCCGGTGATTTTGACGACTAATCCGCTGATGAGTCCGGCCAATATACAGGTTGAGATGAAGGCAATCAGAAGCATAAAGGTCATGGTGAAGAATTTGGTCAGGATCAGGGCGGTGCGCTTGCGACGCGGGAGCAGGTTCTTCCACATGCCGCGCTGGTATTCTCCGGCAAAGACATCCGCCGCGAAAGCCACCAAGATCATACGCGTGATGATCGAATTAATGACCGTCCACGGCAGCAGGGTTTGCATCGACCATGTCGGCGGGGCGGCATTGACCTGCGTGCGGAACATTTCTGAGGCCAGGGCGGGTATGATTGCCAACGTAAGGAAAGTCGCGACTCCTATCGGGAAAATCCATACAGTGAAGCTGGTGAAGTAGCGGTTGCCATTGATCTTCATCCACTCGGCGCGGAATAACTCAACCATTGTTGTCCTCCTGCTGCGTGACCGCCAAGAAATATTCTTCCAGTGTTTGGCGCTGGGCGGCGATTTCATAGATGTTGATGTCGTTTTCAACCAGCTTACGAATAATCGCCGGTACATCTTCGCGTCCGGCTTCAACCGTCAGATGCACACCGCCGTTGACGTGCAGCGTCCAATGCTGGCTGAGGATGTTTTGTGCTTTGTCCAGCGGCGCGGCTTCGACTGACCAGCGTGATTGTTCAGTGAGTAACTCACCGACTGTGCCTTCACGCAGGAGCTTGCCCTTGTTGATGATGGCTACGCGGTCGCAAACTTGCTCGATCTCGTTGAGCATATGGCTGGATAGGAAAATGGTTTTGCCCTGCTTATCCGCCAGTTCACGAATGAAAAGACGCATCTCCTGTATGCCTGCCGGATCAAGGCCGTTGGTCGGCTCATCGAGGATAATGAGGTCAGGATTACCCAGTAAGGTCGCCGCCAACCCCATACGCTGTTTCATGCCGGTTGAATAACCTTTCGCCCGCCGGTCAGCACGGTCGTCCATACCCACCTGTTCGAGGATGGTTTGCAAGCGTTTCGGATCATAATAGCCGCCGGTACGTGCCAACACTTCCAGATTTTTACGTCCGGTCAGGAAGGGATAAAAAGTCGCGCCTTCCACGAGTGCGCCGACCCGCTTCAACACATCCGCACTGTGCAGTACAGGCTGACCAAAGAGCGTCACCGCGCCGTTGGTCGGACGGATGAGATCGAGCAGCATCCGAATGGTGGTCGTTTTACCCGCGCCGTTTGGCCCCAGAAATCCATAGACCTGCCCGGCTTTAACCTCTAGATCGAGATTTTGTACCGCTTTCACCTGTTTTTTGCCGCGCCCGAACTGCTTGTGCAGCCCGCTGACACGGATCGCCATTGTTGTGTCCAGAATTACACCATCCTATATGTCACATCACGATATGTCGTAACTCGACATATCGTATACCGACTCATCATTTTTTGTCAATCACAATTATTGGCGCAATGGAGAAGCGCCAGCAGATTCCACCTTTCGCTTTCAACTCTTACCTATTAACCTTGCCTGCCTTAACTATGAATGGATACTTATGCTCCCTGCCATCATCAGCACATTTGGACTGGCCTTCTTCTACTTTATTGCCGCTATTCCGGCAGGTGTGGCTTTACAGTTACCGGTCTGGTTAGCAGCAGTGACCGCCGGAGTCAGTTATACGGCGGGTGTGCTGGTGGTGGTGTTGATCGGCACACCACTGCGCGAACGGATGGCGAAGCGCTTCAACGTCAGCACCACCCATGATCCTGATAAGCTGATCTGGCGGGTATGGGATCGCTACGGGTTGATCGGTTTATCACTGCTGGCTCCGGTCACGCTGGGGGCACAAATCGGCGCACTGCTGGGGTTATCGCTGGGGGTGAAACCGCGCGCACTGGTCATCGGCATGGGATTGGGTGTTACGGTGTGGTGTGCAGGCATCGGGCTAGCAGTGGCACTAGGCTTACAAGTTGTCCAGCAGTAACTTCGATATACCGATCTATCGGCTGACTCGCCCTACTGATAAATTCCCCATATGATGAAGATAGTTTGGTTAGGTGTACCATCCATCATCGGGGGATAAAAACATGATGAGACGAATTTTCCTCACTTTATTTTCACTACTATGTACGGTTGCCATCGTCCACGCGCAAACAGGCGATTGTCCGGCGGCGGTTGAAACGGCCTTAAAGTCGGTTTCTGAGGTGTGCAATCCACTGAGCCGCAATGCTGCTTGCTATGGTTCAAAGACGGTTGACAGCGTCACCTTTGACAACCCGCGTCCGGCGGATTTCTTCATGGCTCCCGGTGATCGCTCCGAACTGCTCAAGCTGCGCGAAATCCATCCACAACCGCTGGATGCATCCGGCAGCAGTTTCGGTATCGCTCTGCTGAATGTGCAGGCCAATGTGCCGAATACGCTGCCGGGGCAGGCTGTCATTTTTATGCTGACGGGTGATGCCAAGCTGACCAACGAAGTGCCGGTTGGCAGCACGCAGCAGTCGGCCTTCCAATCGTTTTACTTTCTACCCGGCCCCGGTAAAAAAGGCTGCTACGAAGCCGAACCGACGCTGACCATCCAGACACCCGGTAACATCGCGGTCAATATTATGCTCAACGGTGTGGATACGGAGATGAGTCCCGGTACATTCCTGACGATTACGCCTTCGGTTTGCACGATTCATCGCGGCAATATCATCCAGCGCGTGGGTACCGATCAAGCGGCACTGCTCGCCAACCAAACGGTGGATATTCATATTGAGTCGGATGGGACAGTGGTGGTGGATGATCTGCGGGGCATCAGTGAGCGCGAGTATCAGCGCGGGCTACAGCTGCAATCGACCATCAATAAGCTGGCGCTTGCCAACGGCTGGGGCGAACAGATTATTACGCCGCCGCGTGGTTATGCCGATGAGCCGGGTGTTACTGTACCGGTCACAGAAACGCCCGCATCCGATGCGACGGTTGTGCCCTATTCAACGGTGACGGCAGCACCTACAGCGCAAGCATCAGCCTGCGCCAACCAGCATACGGTGGTGCGCGGCGAAACGCTGCGTAAGATTGCTGACCAATATAGGACGACTATTCAGGCTATCGTGGAGGCCAACAAGATTACGAACCCGAACCTTATTGTTCCGGGGCAAATTTTGTGTATTCCGGCTGCGGCAGGTGGTGGTTAAGGTATAGCAGGTTAGGCGTGTAGCATCAGTGGAGCGGCGAAATGAGACCCCGATGAACGGCTATTTTCGTCGCTTCGGCTTTCTGAACCATACCCTGTCTATACACTTGCATCAGTTCATCTAAACACTTGCGCTCATCGGTCGTAAGTCTGTCCTCACGATTGAGTGCTAGTAAATCACTCAACTCGGATTGCTGATTTTCCGGCATTTGAATACAAGTGACTTCAAGAATACCGTCATTTGGCAGTAAATCGTAATTGATGTATGTTTTCTATTTTTGGGACATAATTGACTATTATCCATTTAGCGCTAACTTCACTTTATGTGCCAGCGATTCTAAGTAATTGTGTGCGTTGACTCCAACGAATTACTTGATCAGAATATTCCTCTAAGGGGAGCCTAATCCTATTATTACTCCAGATTTCTTCCCATTTATTATCTGTATCATCAATTAAGGTTACTTTTTTATAATTTTGCCCACTCGCTCCTATATCTATCCACTCAAATGTAACTTTATATAAAGCAGGCTTCGCCGCACCAATTGTATTTGCACTCAAAGTTTCAATCAACCAATTACGGTTTGAATTTAGGTAAAAAGGAATTCTGTGTTCAACAGTTTTGCCTGTTATTAGGTAGTTTGACTTATACTCTTGTTGCGTCTCAATTAAATATAATTCCACTTCGTCTTTGAAAGTCGGTTTTCCATATGGCTTTCTCAAAAGTATCATTGAACTGATAGCTTTTAATGCGGTCAAAAATTTATGAATGTCAGCCCCGACACTGTCGGGATTTAGCTGTAGGCTAAAGGTGCCATTCTTTAGTTCAATATTATATCTTTTTACTAATTGATTTATTAAATCTTCACGATTTTTACTGCCACTCACTTCCATGCCAATTGAGAACAACCAATCAAAAGTTTGACCTTCATCAGTAAGGGATATAGAACCATCCTTGTTTGTAAGAGCGAATATTTCGATGTGATTTCCATCAGGTCGCCAAAATGGGGTTACGATATGACAATCGTTATCAAGATAGTCATAAATGATAAAATCTTGAGACAAATATTCAATATACTTTTGCACCAAATTTCGGCAGTCAACATTGTCGCTCATTATATTTTTCCAACTAATATATGTTGGTATATGGCATTCAAAACAATGTTTTGCTCAGTTAAGAATTGGAAAAATTGACTATTAGGATCATTATTCGGATCTATATCATTAGGCACATATGCAAATCCATCCTCATAAATTTGATCCCAAGTATGTTTATGATGTCCCATTACAGTGATCCCATTTGGTCCCGTGTGTCTTCCCTGATTACAATATCTACGGATCGGCAATCGCTTAAAAAGTAATGTGAAACTACGGTTAGTTTTACCAACTACACCCGTCAATTCAAGGACTTCTCGTACATCCGGTGCCAACACTCTAACGCGCAGTTTATATCCGTTATGTTCTGTACGCCAAATAACGTCTTCATTTATAATCTTGTGGATTTTGCTAAGTTCATCTGCTCGCTCCTTATCAATATCTGACATTTGTCAAAACCTCTTAATCACAATCAAACCAATGTAAGTCTACATATATTATCTTACCTATATAGTTTTCGCTAAATTCGACAATAAAGTGAATTATAGAACATTTATTCTCCAATGACAATCAAGGATTTACCATATGAAACATCTACATATATCCCTGCATGATACTGACCAACTGACGGGCGCGATGCTGGAAGGTGTGTTCTTTCAGCACCCGCGCCCGTGCCGCCGCACCGACGGCCTGCCGTTCTGTTTCGTGCGTCAGGAGATAACGGTAGCGGTCAATCGCTTCCTCGCGGGAATTGACGACGAACAATTCTTTGTCCGGCTCAAACCATTCCTCGATACCTAAATACGGATTGGAAACCACGCAGCAGCCCATACTCGACAATTCAAAAGGGCGCGATGATGATGAGGCATAGACGGTGGCATGTGCCTGCCGTGTGATGCACAGGTTGATCTTGCTGCGACAGGCGTATTCGCGCAGTTTGCTAAAGCTCAGGTAAGGCAGCAGTTCCGTCCGCCCGACATCATCGAGTTTTGTGCCACGCGCCGCAAAGTGTGCATCCGGCATCTGCCGTGACGGTTGCGCCAGCATATCCTCCACCCACTCCGAGCGATATTCACGACCATGCCCATAAAACAGCACATCCAAGTCCTGTGCCGGAACGGTTATCGGGCTGAATATATCGGGGTCTGCGCCGTAATAAACAGTATGTACAGCGCGCGCTCCGAGGGCTTTGAGGGCATCCTCACCGCCTTTACTGTTGCTGATGACGGCGGTGTATTCGCCGGGATTGCCGCCCTGATAAATACGGAAGCCGCTGGCAAAGCCGCTCATGCTGGGCAAACTGGCAGGGACATCACCATCATAATAAAACACCGGCTTATGGTGCCTGCGCTGGATTTCCGCCGCGACTCCAACGAGGTGATTGAGAGGTGCGGTCAGAATCAATACCGCATCCACATCCGGCTGTTGGGTTAGGAGTTTATCGAGATGCCGCGCCCACAAAGGGGTGATTAAGGTCTGCACGGTCTTGCGAACTAGTTTGTCGGTGGTGGATTCAGAGGCATTGGCGGGTTGGGTGGATGCGGCACGACGCGTCGCTATCTTGCGCATCTGGTCACGCAGTAGTTTGAAGGTATCGCCCTGCCGCTGTGCCGGATTAGGTGCAGCCCGCCACCACGGCGACTCGATTGCTGGCCCCTGATAAGGCGTGGCGACGACATCCACACCAATTTCATAAAATGCCTTTAGCAGCTGCCACCATGCAGGGGTGGCACTGAAGGGCTGCGTGAGGTCGAGCGATGCACAAACGACAAGTAGTTTCATAGGCTCATCACAACTCAAAGGTTATGTGTAAGGCACGCAGTATAAAGTTAAAGGGTTAAAGTTGAAAGTCAGGTCTAAAAAATCGTCATGATTTCAGGGTATCGGGGCACGGCACGGTGCGCCCCGATACATCTAGATAGAGTGGTCGTCAATTTATGAGGCAGCTTCATCCGCAGGTTTGAGCGACACACCTGTGCCCGTCTGCTCTTTGTTTTCCTCTTCCTGTTTGAGGATCATCACACGAAATGTTTCGGCATAAGTATAACCTTGCGTCTTGCCGGATTCCCGATCCCATGACTTAACCATATCCACAACTTCCGGGCCAAGCTGCGATTTATGGCAGAGTAACGCCTCGATCTTCTGATCAATATGCGGCGTAATATCAACCACGGCCTCGGCATCGTTGGCGAACATGAGCCACATCTGCATGGGGTCATGCGGTTCAAGCCCTTCCGCCAGTAGCTCAGGGAAGATGGGGCGCGTACCGGCGCTGGGGAACACGGCATAAGCCGCTGCTTCACCGGCGGCACGGTGGTCGGGATGATTAATGTAGTAATTTCCGGCGAAGAACATCGTCGGGTCTTGAATCATGACGCGGTCAGGTTTGAGTTCGCGGATTATGCGCGTCAAATCACGGCGGAGTTCGAGAGTCGGCTGCAATATGCCGTCCTGATAACCCAGAAAGCGCACGTCGTTTACACCGAGGATTTTGGCGGCGGCACATTGTTCTTCCTGCCGTTGTTGAATGAGTGCCTGAAGATCGGTATCAGGTTTATTGCTGCCCGCCGCGCCATTGGTCACCATGCAGAAGGTGATTTGTGCGCCAGCGGCTGCCCATAGTGCGATTGTGCCTGCCGCACCAAACTCAATGTCGTCAGGATGAGCAGCGATAACCAGAAGGTTCTTGGGGGGTAAAATGGTCATATGTTCGATTGCCTCTTTGTCGATACAATCCCTCTATTGTATCCCGCCAAAAGCGTCTATGCCGCCTTAATGCCACTAGATGGCCTTAAAAAGCCCGCGATAAGTTTACGCTTTGTAGAATAGGTTCATGCTATACTCGAAAAATAATATATGGATAAAATTGTATAAGAATGTTGTCTACATCTACCGAGTCTTTACAGCAAGTAATTAGACGACTATGGGGGGTTATGACACGCCCCTCGGCAGCGGTTACCGACCCCCAAACGCGGCAACAATCTCGCTTGTTAGCCTCCATTCTGCTTGCTGGAATGGTGGTCGTTTTTTTCCAGATCATTCTCTCTTTACGAACAAGCACCGAACTTGCCGGAAGCGGCATCTGGTTAATCGCCAGCACGCTGTTATTGGTTGTGATGTGCGGCGCGTATTACTTTACCCGTAACGGTCATTTCCGGTTCGCGGTGACGATCATTTTGATTTTGGGCAATGTCGGTATTTATGTGCCAGCCCTCATGGTGGGTGGCAGCGGTTCTTATAACAGCTTGTTTTACCTGTTCGCAGTCACATTGTTTGGCTGCGTATTTCTGCGGCTTCGTACGGCAAGTATCATCGCCTTACTACAACTGATTTTATTATTTGCCCTGCAATCCAGCTTCCCGGACATTTCGGCAAAGGCAATTCTGACCGGGCCGCTCAGTTTCAATTTTTTCTTCTCGCTGTTCATGTTGTCGCTGTTTTATCAGCAGCGAAAATCCGCAACTGAACGGCAGGAAGAATTATCCGCCAGCGAAGAACGTTACCGGATTGTGACCGAACTTATTTCTGATTATGCCTTTTCGTTGCAGGTGGAGCCGGGCGGCTCACTGCGGCACGAGTGGATTACGGATGCCTCGTTCACGCGAACGACGGGTTACATCCATACTGAACTCGACAAGAATGATAACGTCAATTTATCCTTGTATTTTCCTGAAGACGAACCCGTGTTGCAAGCCGAACTCGAACAAACGCTGCGCAATGAGCCAACCAGCGGGCAGCATCGCATACGCACCAAGGATGGGCAAATCCGGTGGTTACAAATATCGCGGCTTCCGGTGTGGGATGCCAATGAAGAGCGGGTAAACCGTTATTACGGGATTGCCCAAGACATTACCGAGCGTAAACAGGCTGAATTAGCGCTCGAAGAAAGTAAAGAACGCTATCGGTTGTTGACCGAAACAATTTCTGATTTCGTATTACTTGTTGATGTGACCAGCGGAAAAACACTTTACATCAGTCCGCCGTACGAAAGAGCCTTTGGCTATAAGCTGGATGAAATCAATCAAATCAATGGAACCGATCGTATTCATCCTGATGATTTAGTGCGTGTATTAGCCGCTAGGGATCAAGTTACTGGTGGCACGCCAATTGAAGGGTTTGAGTATCGTGCGCGAACTAAATCGGGCAACTATTTGTGGCTTGAGGCTTACTCTAATCCGGTAAAAGATGCGCAAGGCAAGGTCACACAAGTTATCGTTTCGGCACGCGATATTACCTCGCGTAAGCAGACTGAAATGGCACTCAAGGCCAGCGAAGAACGTTACCGGATCGTCAGTGAACTCATTTCGGACTATGCCTATTTCTACCGCTTCAATGCGGATGGAACCCGAACCCGTGAGTGGATAACGGACTCGGTGGAACGGGTCACGGGCTACTCACCTTCCGAAATGCCACAAAAAACCAAGGGTCTTGCGGACAGCAATTATCTGGGCGATTATGACGCTGCCCAAGCTGATATCGAGCAGATTCATCAGGGTACGCCGTTGAACCGCGAATTCCAAATCTATACCAAGCAGCATGAGCTACGCTGGCTGAATGTTTTCCGCCGTCCGGTGTGGGATGAAAATCATCAGAATGTTATTGGGTATTACGGCGTGGCGCAAGATATCACTGAACGCAAACAAGTTGAGTTGGCGCTCAAGGAAAGTGAACAGCGCTACCGCAAAATCTCCGAACTCATTTCAGATTACGCGTTTTATAGCCGTGTGAATCTGGATGGCACGACAGAGCGCGAATGGATTACCGACTCATTTTTGCGGGTCACGGGCTACGATCCGAAAGAAATCAGCGGAACTGACACGCACATTTTATTCCATCCGGAAAGCCTCGATTTGCTCAATGCCGATAGCAAGCGTATCTTGACGGGCGAATCGGTAACGAATGACTATCGGATTATCACCAAACAGGGCGCGATTCGCTGGTTGACTCTGGTACGGCAGCCCGTTTGGGATGAAGACGAAAAACGGGTTGTTGGGTATTACGGAGTCGCCCGTGATATAACCGAACACAAGCAAGTCGAAGCTCAAAAAATGAAGCTACTCTTGGAACAAGAACAATTTTCGATGGTCAGCCATCTGGTCGTGGCGCTGTCGCATGACTTCCGTACCGCATTGGCAACCATAGAAACCAGTCGTTATCTGACAGAGCGGTTGATTGGTGACGAAGTACGTCCAAAAGTACAATCCAAGTTAGAGTCGATTCAACGTTCTGTGAATCATTTAGCCGCGCAGCTTGAAAATTTGCATATGGTTTCGTTCCTGACCGTGCCGTCGCCGATTCCTTCTAATCTCAATTTTCTGATCAACGGAATCATTGGTGATCAGATCTATAAAGCCAGACAAAAAGAAATCACCCTCACATTTACAGCCGATGATGCTATGCCTCTGCTGCGGATTGATGCCGTTAAAATTGAAAAAGCCATTCGCCACCTGATTGCGAATGCTTTATCGCACACGCCTAACGCGGGTCAAGTCAATGTCTACACCCGTCACACTACAGATGAAGCCATTATTGAGGTTCAAGACAGCGGTGCTGGAATTTCGGTAGAAACCGCAAACCACATTTTTGAACCGTTCTTCCGTGGCGATGAGGCGCGAACCGTTGAAATGGGTGGTGTGGGTCTGGGTCTGACCATTGTCAAGATGATTATTGAAGCCCACGGCGGTATGGTCAATGTAACCAGCGCCGGGGATAATGGAAGTATATTCACCTTGAGGCTGCCACTACAATATGAGATAGCGGTATCGGCCTGATTGGTGGTTGCTGTTCGCTAGTCCGCGATAAACCCAATCCGGGCATGGGTACTGTCACAGAAGGGTTTGTTAGCAGAACCTCCGCAGCGGCAAAGCCATTCATCCGTACCCTGATACACCGTTTCACCTTGCTCATTCACCAGCGTGAAGTTACCTATCAGATGAAGTGAGCCGTTGGTGGTTGTTTCGATATGCAACTTACCACCGGCATCCGGAGTAATGGTCGTTTGGGGGTCATTAACGGTATCGGGAGCCTCGAAACCGCTGGTGAGGTGCGAGTTGTCGCAAAAGGGTTTGTTCTCCGAAGCACCACAAC
>JBBSBS010000048.1:0-23334 GCA_038251045.1 Aggregatilineales bacterium
ATGATCTACTCGAAGGTTGTCAGATTCTGAGCCACGAGTGGCGTTATCTATTCGTGAACGAAGTCAATGCCCTTCAAGCACGTGTCCCACGCAGCAAGTTACAGGGAAATAAGATAACTGAAGTATTTCCCGGTTTTGAAAATACTCCGGTATACGCGGATTTAAAGCGCTCGATGGAAGAACGTATTGAACAGCGCGTCGAAACGGAGTTTTTCTACGCCGATGGTAGTTCCGGATGGTTCCAACTGAGTATTCAACCCGTCCCTGAAGGTATTCTTATTCTGACTCTCGACATTACCGAACGTAAACAGTCGGAAATTGCGGTTCGGCGCTATACCCAACGCATGGAAGTGCTGCATGAGATTGACATGGGCATCATCAATGCCAGTTCGACCGAGGTTATTGTCGAAACCGCTCTTAAAAATATCCGACTCCTGATTCCATGCCAAGCAACAAACATCCTGTTAATCAACGAAACAATGGATGAAGCCATTATTTATGCTGTTGATAAGAATACATCTTTGGCATTCGATAAAGGTTCTCGAATAAAAATAGTCCCTGAAAGAGTAAATCGCTATAAAGAAGCCGAAATAACGTTAATTGACGATTTCCGTTTAGAACCAGTCATTTACCCGTTGTATCAAGAACGCATTAATGAGGGATTATTGTCGCTGTTGACAGTATCGTTATCCGCTCAGGGACACTGGATGGGATTGCTAACTTTGATGGCAGAAGAAGTTGGCTTCTTCAAGGCGGACTATCAGGAGATTGCAACACAGGTTGCCGGTCAATTGGCTATTGCTATCCACCAACTGCAACTGCGGGATGCGCTGCACCAAAGTGAAGAACGCTATCGGGAAGTGGTCGAAAATCAAACCGACTTCATTTGTCGTTATCAGCCCGATTTTACGATCACATTTGTCAACGACAGCTATGAAGATTTGTACAAAGACCGTTCGGAGGCACTTCTGGGCGTGAAGTTTTTTGATCTCATGCCCGATAAAGATCGCATTGAAGCCCTTGATAAGATTTCCCAACTCGGCGCGTCCCACCCTGTAACCACTTCAGAGCATCGTTCCCTGTTGCCGGATGGCACTATTCGCTGGATTCAGTGGACGAGTCGTGTGCTGCTGGACGATGCCGAACAAATTGCCGAATATCAGGCCGTCGGGCGCGATATTACCGAACACAAGATTAATGAACGCGAACTGAAGTCACTCTATGATGCCACCTCTTATCTGTTCATGGCGGATAGCCTCCAAACGTTGGGGCGGCAGATCGTAGCGGCAGTCATTCATGAATTTGAACAGGTTGACTGCGGGTTGATGTTGCTGGATAAAACGCAAAACAAGATCATACGTCTTGCGCGTTCGGGTGCATACGACATCCAGCCGGAAAGCACCCTTACCGTGGATGGACCGGGTTTAGTGCCGCTGGCGCTGCGAACAGGCAGTACCATTTATGTGCCAAATGTTGATGAAGACTCTCGCTATCTTCTCAGCGATGCGCGTACTAAATCCGAAATTGTGATTCCGTTGAAAACAGCCAACGGCATTATGGGTGTTTTAGACTTGCAAAGTTCAAAAATTAATGCCTTTAGCGACCGTGACCAACGTATTCTACTGGCCTATGTCGAACGGGCAGCTCCTGCCATCGAGAACCGACAGCTTTATGAAGAAATCAACCAACATGCTGCCGTTCTAGAATCGCGGGTTGCCCAGCGCACCGCCGAGGTGAGTGCGTCCCGTGATCGGGTTGAGGCCATTCTCAATAACAGTACCGATGGCATTTTGCTGGCTTTTGTCGAAACCGGTATCCAGCAGTCAAACGCCATGTTTAATACCCTGTTTGCCTGCGAGGATGAAGATTACCTGACGAAACCGTTGGAGAGCTTGGTGCGCGAGGAAGATCGCCACCAGTTGATCGCCACCATTCAGTCGGTCATCACCACCCAAAAAGGCGAGAATATCGAAGTGCTTGCCCTGCGCAAAGACGGCACATTTTTTGGGGCTGAATTGGGCATTGGATACATGCGTACCGACGAGAACCGCGAACAGGGTGTCGTGTGTGTCATTCGCGATATTACCAAACGCAAGCAGGCCGAACAGGAATTTCAGGTATACCTGAAAGAACTCCATGATATCAGCATCGAGCTGACTCAAATTGACCAACTGGATGATTTTTACAGGCGTGCGGTCGAATTTGGTTTGCGCCGTTTAGGTTTCGAACGGATTGCCATTTTTCTCTACAATGAATCCGATGCTGCGGCTGTCGGAACCTATGGAACCGATACCGATGGCAACATTATCGATGAACATAATTTAATCATTAACCTAAAACCAAATACTATGCTGAGCCGTTTGTTAAATGGCGCAGAACGCTTCAATGTTGAGGAGAATGTCACCTTCTTTCATGACAACGAGCCAGTTGAGGTGGGCTGGTATGCCGCTGCCGTTTTGTTGAACGGCAAACAAAATATCGGCTGGTTGGTGGCGGATAATTACATCTACCAACGTCCGGCTTCTAAGCCGCTGCTGGACACTTTAGCGTTATATGCCATGACCATTGGCAGCCTGTTAGCACGCAAACAGACCGAGGCTGCCCAGCGTGAAAGCGAAGCCCGTTATCGCCTCCTAGCCGACAACATCAGTGATGTGATCGTACGTACCAGCAACACCGGGATAGTGGAGTATGTATCCCCTTCGAGCGAGATCGTATTGGGTTATACACCGGAAGAATTAGTTGGTAGTTCAGGGCGTGACTTCATAGATCCGAACGCCAAAATCCCATCACTGGCTGAACTGATGGCGGCATTTATTACAAACGGCGGGACAACATCCCTATCCTTTCCTTTTGAGCATAAAGAGGGTCACAGCATATGGCTGGAAGCCGTTGGGCAAATGATCCTTTCCAGCGATACCGGCGAATTTCATGAGTTCATCGCCTCTATTCGGGATATTACCGAACGCAAACGTGCCGAAGAAGCTGTCCGGCAGGCACTTGAAAAAGAAAAAGAATTAAGTGATCTAAAATCCCGCTTTGTTTCGATGGCCTCGCACGAGTTCCGTACCCCGCTTGCCAACATTCTGGCGATGACCGAAACCTTGACTCACTACCGTCATAAAATGGTGGATACCCAGATTGCGGATCGTCTGAACAACATTACGGGTCAGGTAGACCGACTCAAAGATATTATGGATGATGTGCTGCAACTGGCACGTATTCAGGCCAAGCGGGTGGAATTTAACCCATTGGATATGGATCTCAACGCATTTTGTAAAGAAATAATAAACGAGTTCCAACTGCGGTCAGATGTTCATCAGCGGTTGGACTATACCTGTTTAACCCGGCCTCCTGTCGCCAAACTGGACAAGAAGCTGATGCACCATATCATCGATAATTTATTGGCGAATGCCATCAAATACTCACCGAAGGACAAGCCCATCACCATTCAATTGAAACATGAGGATGATAATCTAGTGCTCACTATAAGTGACCAAGGAATTGGTATTCCCGAATCTGATCTCAAACATTTATTTGAGCCATTCCACCGCGCTGCTAACGTGGGAACCATTTCGGGTACGGGTCTTGGGCTGGTCATCACCAAGGAATCAGTTGAATTACACGGTGGAACCATATCAACCACCAGCTTTGTCGATAAAGGGACAACTATGATTGTCACTATTCCAGTGATGAACGAGTAAGGAATAACTTATGGTGAAAATACTCGTGATTGAAGACGAACCCATTTTGCGCAATGAAATGGTGGATTGGCTGATATTTGAGGATTATCAGGTTATCAGCGCCGAAAATGGCATAGAAGGCAGCACTCAGGCTATTCAATGGCTGCCGGATTTGATCGTCTGTGACATCACCATGCCCGAATTAGATGGTTACGGCGTGTTCTTGGAAGTCCACTCGAATCCGCTGACAGCCCGCATCCCATTTATATTTGTCACAGCCCGCGCCGCCCATGATGATATTCGTTATGGGATGAATCTGGGTGCGGACGATTACATCACCAAACCGTTTAGCCGTGTCCAATTGTTAGATGCGGTCAAAAGCCAATTAGAGAAACATATTGTCCGCGAGCAGCTTCATTATCAACAGATTCAGCAGTTACAAGATGCCTTGATGCAGGAGCACCAACAGAGCTTGCTCAAGGTCAAGTTGGTTGCCATGTTTTCGCACGATTTCCGCAATCCGCTGGCGACTATTTTGTCATCAAATAATCTGGTGCGGGACTACGCCACCCAAATTAATGAGGAACACCGTCTTAAACATTTGAATCGTATTGAAGCATCGGTCGTTCAATTGACACAGATGTTGGATGATATGTTGTTTATTGCTCAGGTCGAATCCGGAAATCTCGACTTTCACCCTGCATTGATTGATATTACCGATTGTTTCCAGACCGTTGTGGACGAGTTTCGCATGATTCAAGGCGAAAATTACGAGATCGAATACGAAAGTCTGGTTTCCGATTCCGTTCTGGCGGATGTGCGCTTGCTGCGGCAAATCGCTAATAATTTGATCTCGAATGCCATTAAGTATTCGCCGCCGCACAGTACGATAAAAATTCAGTTGAGTCAGCAGGGCGATGCCTTTCTCTTTACGGTCGAAGATCAAGGTGTGGGTATTTCTGAAACCGATCAGCAAGATTTGTTTGAAGCCTTCAAACGCGGGTCGAATGTCGGGCAGGTGACGGGTACAGGTCTAGGGTTGGCGATTGTCAAACGTGCGGTCGATATATTGGGCGGGTCTATTCACCTGCAAAGCCAGATCGAGCAAGGCACAACCGTCACCGTATCGATACCCGCTGTTCAAGCGCCTGAACAGGATACCGAGCAATAAGTATTTTTGTGCGAACTCGCTGTACGCCCAAAATTCTGCTTCGCGCATCCTTCGTTTCTCCTACTTTCGCCCTATGTAAGAGTCTTTACAGTTGTAAACCCGCACCCATTCATGCATAATGACCTTATTAAGATCGTAATATTCTCAGAATTGGCGCAGAAAACACACCGCTTCACATCCACACTGTATAGATTGCCCACGCATTAGGGTTTCACTGTATAGTCCTTCAACGCTTCGCACCACATTCAAGATTTCGAGATCAAATTCAGTCATAGCGATACCACATCACCCGACCACGGGAATTTTTTATGTTGTCGCGTCAGTTGATTAAGGAGAACGCTTCCGTTCAGCGGAATGTGTTAATTGCGTATGATGTTTGAGAAGCAAAAGGTATTGATTTACATTACCCGTGGTAGTCGCTTGCTGGTATTTACCCATCCAGACGCGCCTGAAGCCGGTATTCAGGTTCCGGGCGGAACGGTTGAACCGGGCGAGATGGTTGAGGACGCAGCACTGCGCGAAGCGATTGAGGAAACAGGTCTGGCAGGACTGCGCTTAAACACTTATCTGGGTGAACTCGAACGGGATATGTCAGACTTTGGCCTAGAGGAAATACACCACCGTTACTATTTCCATGTGTGGTGTGACGAAGATGCACCTGAATCATGGGAACATGGTGAGTTTACGCCCGATAACGCATCCACAAGAACCCAAACGATTGTGTTTGATTTTCACTGGGTCGATTTGCTGGATGACATGCCGCATCTGATTGCCGATCATAGTGCTTACCTGCCTGCACTGGTTGCTTATCTGGGGATGTAAGCCAGCCGCAGGCATCACCCCCGCCTGAAGCCTCACCGTTTCATAATTCAACTGAGCCGCATCAAAGTTCCTGCTCGCAAGAGTCAGGTGCTTTGCTGTGGCGCTTGACGTTCATGCAATCCATCTTTTAAACGATGGTAGAATTTACTGAGTTGAAAACAGGCTCATCTTCAACACACCACCCACCAAGGATTGACACCGCATGAAAACCGCCCTGACGCTGCTGCTGACACTGCTCCTGCTGGGCATCATGCCTATACGGGCACAGGATACACCACCGACCCCCCCTGATAGTGACGATTATTTGCGTTCGGCGCGTTTGGGCATCAACCACATCAGCGGCGTAGAAGAAGTAACCACCGCTGACCGTTACCAGAAGGCGCTGGAACTCGGCGCGGGCTGGAATCGTTGGCCTATTTATTGGGATCGGGTAGAGGCCAAGACCGGCGTGTTTGATTGGTCGGCCTATGACCGCCTCGTGACCGACGATCTAGCGCAGGGCTTAAGTATCAATGCCATCTTATTAGGGCGACCCGCTTTCTATGCCGATGGTGAGCGTATTCAAGGATTGCAAGAACCGATTTTTGCTGATGGCAGCGATACGCCCAGCCAAGGCAAAAAGCTCAACCCCAAAAACCACTGGGTCAATTTTGTACAGCAGGCCGTCTTACGATATAAGCCCGGTGGCGATCTGGCGCGTAACCAGAACTGGCCGAAAGACAAAGGCATCCACATTTGGGAAATCTGGAACGAGCCGGATTATCTGCCGTTCTGGTCAGCCGGAATCATTGATTATGCCCGCCTGTTAAAGAGTGCCTATCTGGTCATCAAGCAGGTTGACCCCGACTCACAGGTGATGTTCGGCGGCTTGTTGTTTGGCTCAAAGGATAATTGGCTGGCGCGGGTGCTGGCGATCTATCAGGATGATCCGTTCCACGAAGCCTACAACTGGTACATGGATATGGTCGCCGTCCACAACTACAGTTATCCGTGGCGCAGCGGTTGGTTGGTGAATGTGGTCGATCAAACCCTGATTGCCTACAAGCTCAAGCGCCCCATCTGGCTCAATGAAAGCGGTGTGCCTGTCTGGGATGATTACCCCGGCCCATTGTGGGCGCATACGCCGGCAGAAAAAGAGTTACGTGCCACCAGCCAGCAGCAGGCCAACTTCTTTGTACAGAGTGCCGCTTATGCCTTTTCCGAAGGCGCAGAGGTTATTTTCTTCCACCAATTGTTTGACGACTGCGGCAACCAACCCGCCGGAACCGACTTCGATTATCACATTACGCCGGTTTGCACCGGCAGCACTTGCAGCGGCGATGCGTTTGGCCTGTTCCGCAATCAAGCTGGATCAGTCTGCTTCAGCCATCATCCCAAACCAGGTACAGCCCGTCCGGTGGCGCAGGCTTACCAACGGGTCGCGCAGCTATTCGGCACGGGTGAGTTAGCCAATCCCAAAGTCACCATACTCGAAAACCGCGCCACCCTCATCACCTTTGACCGTCCCGCGACCGACCAGCGCTTGTATGTCGTCTGGAATAACACGCTGGATGATGTGACGGTTAAACTCCCTTTGGGCAAAGCTGTGCTGGATGTTTATACAGTCACGACACAATACACCCGCACGCCGGATAAAAAAGGGTTTCTCGAAGTCGAACTGCCCACCGCCGATTGTGATTACTATCCGTTCCTGCAATCGCTGGATATCACTGCAATCGGCGGTCAAACCTTGATCCTCATCGGTGAACTGCCTGCCGCCAACGTTAAGGCTGACCCGCCCACACTGGTGAAGCCGCTGGTCAGCCCGCGCACACGCTGCCCCAAAGTGGGCGAATAGCGAACATAATCAGTTGATTATGGCTGCCAGCGGAACAGTCCCGTCGTGCCCGCAATCGGGCTTGTCTCAGCGCTGACGATATTCAGGATGTCCAATGTGCCGTAGGGTGTGCCCCAATCGCTGTAAAGGCCATTGTGGTATACCGGAACTTGGCTGCCATCCGGCGACAGATTACCGAAATAGACACTCGTGCCGTCCTCATTCCGCAGCGTGACGACATGCATCTGCCCGACGATATTAGTCGTCAGGTCGTAGTCAAAGTAAAACACTTTGACCTCATCCGGGAAGGCCGGAATACCCTGCCCGAAAATCCGCACAACCCCTTCGTGAACCTCCACCGCTTGTTCGGCAAAAAGCCCGATATTCGTCAGCGATCCGAAATTCATCACGTTGGTATAGGTGTCGATGTCGTCCAGACTGTCGGCAACATGCAGCGCCGGTTCACCAGAGATGGCATTATTGCCGTAAAGTAAGACCCTGCCATCCTGTAACGGGAGCAGCGCTGTGTGGATTTGTCCTTCCAAAATCTGGAAGTCGCCGCTTGCGAGGTCGTATACGCCTACTGTATTCCATTCCCAGATGCCCACATCAACAATCAGTTTGGATGCTTTGCCATCCGCCCCGACCACAAATTGTTCGGGCAAATATAACCGGAACTCATTCGAGTTTGCGCCCTGTGGTTCAAGCGGCACATCAGCCAAGACCTGTCGTGTTTGCCGCGTGGGTAAATCCAACAGCCACACCCCGTTGTTGGGATAGGCGATGTACTGATCGTCGGGGCTGTAGACCGGACTGCGGAAGAACCGGGTCGCGCTAATGGGCGCTAGTGCTTCAGCTTCTTCGGTGTGTACCGACTGCAACCATAACTGCCCACCGCTGATGTAAGCGATGCCCAAGCCATCATGAGCCACGCCGAACGTCAGCACGTCGCTTGCAGCATGGGTAATCTGCCGCGCATGATCCAGATCATCCAAACGCACCTGATACACCTGTTGAACACCATTGGCATCCGCCGCCGCATAATAGTTCTGGCGCACCACTCCTTCTTCATGGGCAGCAGCAATCCCCCCACCAATCACCAGCATGAAAACCAACAAAATCCATCTGCGAATCATGGCAAAATCCTCCTGAATGACGAAACTATTTTCAGTCTACGAGTGGCGCTTTCGCCCGTCATCCGCCTTTAGGTGTAGAAGATTAACGCCATATGGAGGGTGCTCATAAATTCTTCGCACGCCTATTGCCGTTGTGCCTTTATCCCGCCCGTCTAAAATTTGCTATACTCCATATTGAATGGTTAACGACTATCGACTAAAACCAGAGAACTGTTATCCCCATGCCCTTTTTATCACCCTCCCAAAAACACACCCTCACCCTCATCTGTGACACACTCGTTCCGGCACTGACACCCGAAAGCGGTGATGATCCGCGTTTGTTCAATGTGAGTGCCGCACAGTTGAATGTGGCGGACGCGTTGGAAGAAAGCATCTTGCAAGTGACTGATGCCAGCAGTCGCGGGCAGTTACAAATCGTGCTGACTCTGCTCGAAAGCGGCTTGTTCAACCGTGTGACCACCGGTAAAGATCAGGCTTTTTCGGACATGACACTCGACGACCGCACCGATGTGCTGCGAAGCTGGGGTGACAGTGATATTCCCGCTGCACGGCAGGTCTTTCAGAGTCTCAAACGCTTAGGATTGTTCCTGTTTTATGCTGCCATGCCGCACGGCGAACCCAATCCGGTTTGGGCAAGTCTCGGTTATCCTGACCAATCGCCTCACACCGCGCCGGTTCCTGTACCCATCAAACCGCTTGTAATAGACGAACCGACCACCCTCTATACCGATGTGCTGGTCATCGGTTCCGGTGCGGGCGGTGGTGTTGTCGCCGGTGAATTGAGTGCATCCGGCAAAGAAGTGATCGTGGTCGAGAAGGGTGCGTATTATGCCGACCATGAATTCAGCGGGCGCGAACTGACCAGCCAGAGCCTATTCGAGAAGCAGGGTCTTTTGACCACCAGCGACATGAGCATGAGCGTACTGGCGGGGAACGCCCTCGGCGGTGGCACGACCATCAATTGGGCGGCCTCGCTCCGTACGCCTGACGATGTGCTTTACGAATGGGAACATGACTACGGCTTCACTGGCGCGTCCGGTGCGGATTTCCAGCGCAGCATGGACGCCGTCCTCGAACGCATTAACGCCGGTGCGGAAGAAACGCCTGTCAACGTGAATAATGCCATGTTGGAACGGGGATGTCATGCACTCGGTTATGAGGTAACCAGCATCCCGCGTAATGTCAAAGGCTGCGAAGAATGTGGCTTCTGCAACTTCGGTTGTCCCTTTGGTGCCAAGCAGAGCACACTCAAAACCTACTTGCAGGATGCCTACCAACGCGGCACACGCATCGTCGTCAACGCCACCGTCAAAAAAGTGCTGATCGAACGCGGCGTGGCGCTCGGCGCGGAACTGCTGGTACAGGCTGCCGATGGCGCACAACATACGGTTACGATCCGTGCTAAATGGGTGGTGGTCGCCGCCGGATCAATCCACACACCAGCGCTGCTCATGCGTTCTGGCCTCGCCAATGCCAACATCGGCGCGAATCTGCATCTGCATCCGGTCACGGTCACCTACGGCCTGTTCGACCAACCGGTTATCGGCTGGCAGGGGCCGCCCATGACTCGTCTCAGCCACCAATTTGCGAACCTCGATGGTCATGGTTACGGCGTGCGGATGGAAACCGCGCCCGTACACCCCGGTTTAGCGGCGGCGACTTTTCCGTGGCAGTCCGGCTTGCGTCACAAACGTATGATGCACGACCTACCCAACATGACCAACATCATCGCCCTCACCCGTGACCGTTACGGTGGACGTGTCACCCTCAACGCGCATGGCGAACCGGTTCTGCATTACAAACTGCATCCGTTTGACGCGGCCCATATGCTCAAAGGCATGGTCGAGTCGCTGCGGGTACATCTGGCAGCCGGCGCAAAAGAAATCTCCAGCCCTCATAACCGGCAGATGCTGTATCGTCCGGCGGATGGCGGCAGTCTCGAAGATTTCCTGCGTGATGTCCAGCAGCGCGGCCTGCATAGCAACGCCTACTCGCTCTTTAGCGCCCATCAGATGTCGTCCTGCCGCATCGGTGGGGATAGCGCCATCGGGGCGCTTAATCCAAGCGGCGAAAGTTACGAAGTGCGTAACCTGTTCGTGGCGGATGGCAGCGTTCTGCCGACCGCCAGCGGGGTCAACCCGATGGTGTCCATCATGGCAACCGCCCACTTCCTCGCCCAGAACATGAAAACCCGCATGTAGCCCTAATCATTGGGGGTTAGTTGGCAATAATAAGTACGTATATAATTAAGATAGGTGTTTGTAAAAGGCAATTAACTTTTTGCATGCGATCCGCAGCAATTAACAATGAGATTATCTTTACGCCTGTTTGCTCGTTGACAATGTATTGACTACGAGTTAACTGGTTTACTGTCTCCGCTGGGTAAGTAAAATTCCTTTGCAAGCACCTTATCTTGTTAGTTCAATATTCACCTAATATGAGCCTAAAACTAGATTTAGATCCCGAAGAATTACAGAAGAAATTCATTGCGCTAGAAACACGCAAAGACATTGCTGATTTACTCGATATTGCTGATGGATCATTAATTTATTATATCTATCGTGTACCACCTAAACAAAGATATACGATTTTTGAAATTCCTAAAAAATCAGGTGGTGTACGAAAAATATCTGCTCCAATCGACTCATTAAAAATAATCCAATCTAAATTGAAGCAAGTCTTGGAAGCAGTTTATCAACCACAAGCCCCTGTGCACGGATTTGTTGTTGATCGTAGTATCTCGACCAATGTGAAAGCGCATATGTCGAGGCAGCGGAAATATGTTTTCAATATTGATCTAAAAGATTTTTTCCCTTCAGTCAATTTTGGTCGTGTCCGAGGGTTGTTTATGGCGCACCCCTATAATTTGCCAGACACGGTAGCAACTATACTCGCCCAAATTTGTTGCTTTAAAAATGGTTTGCCACAAGGCGCACCTACGTCTCCAATTGTAGCCAATATGATTTGTGCCAGAATGGATGGACAACTACTCCGGCTTGCTAAAACTCACCGATGTACCTATACCAGATATGCGGATGATATAACGTTTTCCACAGCGATGCCCAATTTCCCGCGAGCATTAGCGGTTTTGAAAACAGATCTCACGGGACATCAATTGAACGTTGGCTCAGAATTAAAAGAAATTATTGAAGCAAATGGTTTTGATATAAATCCTTCTAAAATTCGATTGCAAACGACTAATATGCGGCAGGAAATTACGGGTATTACAGTTAATGAGTTCCCTAATGTTCAACGTCGTTATATAAGCCAAATTAGAGCAATGTTATATGCTTGGCGTAAGTTTGGATTTGATAAAGCTCAAGAAGAATTTAGAACGAAGTATGCCAAAAAACATCGAAGTGACTATAACCGAAACAATAAGCCCGTTTCATTCAAGGCTGTTGTGGGTAGCAAGATAGGATTTCTGGGAATGGTGCGCGGAAAAGATGATTTCGTATATTCGCGCCTTTATTATCAGTTCAAAAGGGTCAGTGGCGGAATTCTTGATACCGTTCCTGAAGTTTTTATTAGCTATTCCAGCAAAAACCGTGCCTTCGCTGTGAAATTAGTTGACTCTTTGTCCGCTAATGGAATTAATGCTTGGTTAGATGTAAAAGACATTCCATCTAGTATGGAATGGGATGATGCAATCCAAGAGGGTTTACGAACATGCCATGGTATTATCGTTATTATCACCCCTGATTCGATGGCCTCAGACAATGTAAAACAAGAATGGCGTTATTTTCTTCACGAAAAGAAACCAATTATTCCCATTTTACTTGAAATCACTCCTGAAAAGGACATTCATTACCGGCTTAGAGATAAACAATTCATAGATTTTTGCGAAACTGACTACAATGTTCATCTAGAAAAATTAATTAAAACTCTAAAACGTAGAAAGGTAATAAAATAAACCTTTCAATCGTCACTTTGCGCGTTATTCACCACGAACCCACTGTGCAACTGCTTTAGTTGACCTTCCGTAACCCCACATCCGGCTAGATAGGCGGTTACACCCCCATAACGCGCCCTCAGGTGACTTAGGGTATCAATCATGGTTTGCGGCGCGGATGCACTGTCTCGTTCAAAATCAGCCATATCACGATTGTGTTTCAGAGCATAACTGCGCCACTCTGCCACCAATGGGGCAATCTGGTCGTTGGTCTGGGCATAATCCGCCGCAATCGCCTCGTCAGCCACCCCCACCGCCCCCAGCACCAGCGCCGCGATCAAACCCGTCCGGTCTTTCCCTGCGTGACAGTGAAAAACGGTTCCCGCTGTGCTTTCGGCAATCGCAGCCATAATCGCCCCGATTTGTGGCTGGCACTCATCCAGATAAGTGGAATAAAGTTCATGTAATTGGCTGTACTTTTCACTTGCAGCTTTCCAATTTTCATCCCACGACAACCGGTTTCCAATCAGCGGTAAATTGATATATTGCACGTCAGATGCCTGCGCGAAAACATTAGGGTAGCTTTCCACTTCCCACTCATCCCGCAGATCAATGATGGTCTTCACCCCATAATCTATAAGTTGTTTGCTGCCTGCTGCCGATACCTTATCTAAATTGCCTGCCCTGATGAATGTATGCCAGCGTGTAGATTGACCATCACCTGTCGCATAACCCCCTAAATCACGAACGTTATAGCTGCCCTCTATGCTTAGATTTCGCATCAAGTATTATGACCTCCGTTTGAATCCACAAACCCACTCTACCGGATTCCAACCCTCCACCAACCTGCTTAACAATCCCGCTCCCTCAAAATGGTTAGCGCCGACCAAGCTTAACAGTTACCAAATGTCCGACCAAATGGTCACCCTTAAGCCCCCCAAATCGAATATCATATCTATTGGCGACTGAGTTTACGCAAGGGTGCCAATATGAGCTGTAGGAGCTTGCCGCTGGCAAGACCTGTATCGGCCTCCCCACTGCATCTTAACATCTTGGCAAATTAGGCACATAAACCCACTTTTATTATTGCTGAATTTGCTGCCAATTTTGCCAAATGTCACTCCGACACTGCCGACTGTGACGACATTTCCGACATTTTGCACTTGTGGTATTCGCAGCTTTCTCCCGTAATCATCTGCAAAAAACCACATTCTCAATTGCAACAACAACAACAACAACAACAACAACATTTGTGTCGTTTCCGACGACGACGACACAGACGACAATTGAGCTTCCGAATCAAAAGAGGCGCTTTCACGCCCCTTCCCGCATTTTATGGTCTTTAGACCGGCGACTGACACCTGATTATCGTGAATCAAGCGCCGCTGTCGGGGAATTATCATCGTCATCAACCTGTGTACCGCCCCAATAACCCGCCAGCCACTTCATGGCATCCACTGAACTGTGCGGCAGTTCTTCGCCCTTCATCAGTTCGCGGTCAACCTCGTCACCCCGCCGCATCAGATTGGCGCGGGTGCGGTTGTCGCCCATCGTGGCGATCATCAACGCCAACTCGCGCAGGTTGTTCGCCAACACCTGTCGCTGCTGTGGTGGCAGCATATCGGCCTGTGCTTCCAGTTCAGCCCGCGCCGTTTCCGGGTCAAACAGGATGTTGCGCTTACTGCCGGTTTCGAATGCGTCCGAAAGTGCCTCTAAGACGGTGTAAGTTTTTTGAACCGCTTCGGCAAAGTCCGGCATATTCTGCCCGCCCATCATCCGCCGAATCGAACCCAGTGTTTGCAAGATGCTGCGGGCTTCTTCCAACCCGCGCTTGCCGTCCAGCGCCTTATCCAACCGCCCTAAACGCGAAACCGTTTGATGCCGGATGAAGCCGCGCCACCAATCCATCAAGATTTCGTGTACCGCCGTGCTCCACGCTGTTTGCGTCATCAAACGCCGTACATATTCCACCAGTTCAGCTTCATCTTCGACCGGTGTCAGGCTGGCAAGGATACGTTTCAAAGCCGTTTTGGTGACGAGTTCATCTTTTAGCTCGCTGCCGACTTCAACCAGCCGCCACAGAATCTCGGATGGCAGGGTAATGTCCTGATGCTTAATCAGGGTTCGCGCAAGCTGCTGCATCAGCGGCAGGGTTTCCCGCTGCCACTCTAACCCCATCAGCATCTGGGTATAAGTCGTGACCACTTCTTCCGGCTGCATGTCGCCCGCCGCCACGATGCGCCCGATCAGGTTCATGGCATCGTCAATAGTGCGGTGGCTGCGTTCCAGAATAAAAATCAGGCGCGGTAGCAGTGTTTTCGCCCCGTTTTCTTGATGCAAAAGTTCAATGAACAGGTCATCACGGCGGCTGGTTAGAATTTGGATCGCCAACGTTTCCAGCGCGTCGATATTCAAACACTTTACGCCGCGTTCAAGCCACGTCTGGATGATATTTTCGGCCTGATATTTAGGTGGCAGGGCTGCGATAGGCTGTGCGCCCACGTACAATTCCCAGATTCCCGCAATCGCTGCCGATGTGAATAACCCGCTGGCACAAGCCCGCGCTGCCCGCGACATACCCACCATGAACAGTTCCAGCCCTCGATTTTGCAGGAGCGCCAATGGATCGCCTGCGAAATCGCGCAGCACAAGACCAACATTATTCGGAAGTGCGGTCATGAATTCGGGGTCATTCAAAAAATCTTCCAGCGCAGCCGCGTCCCGTTTGGCTGCCAGCCCGATCAGCACCCGTGCCAAATCCGGATCATCGTGGGCGCGTGTTTGAGCCGCTAACAGACCTTTGTGCAGCACCTCGCCCAACTCATATTTGGCAGGTTCACGGGCAATCAACGTCAGCCAATCAGCAGTGGTTGATGCGGCAGCATTGGTGGTCGCCACTTCCAACGCGGCAGCGGCGGCTTTCTGCAACCGTTCCAGCCAACAATCGGTACACTGGTCAACCAGATGAGCGCGGATGAATGCATACACCGCGTCCGGTTGTTCCTTCAAATCGTCATACAAACGTGATTCCAGAACCGGATCAAGCGCCGGGTCGTTGTCCATCAATTGAGCGATGAAAGCGCTGGCGATTGGATCGCGCGTTTCCAACGCGTATTCTAATAAGCGTTCAGCATACTGCTGACGAAGTTCCGGGGCGACTTCGGTATCATTTTGCAGTGCAGTCTGGATCGCCTCTATCGGTAATTCCGACACGTTCTGCTTAAGTTCCCCTTCATTCACGGCTGATTCCCCATTTGTGACTAACATAATCCTGACTCTACTTCGTTCCTGTCTCCAAAAGTATAGAGGTTAAATAGAGTTGTCAAATTGACAAATAAGTAAATTTAAGTTTAGACCTGCCGGATACGGCGTATGAAATCCACACTTTGCAATCTACGTTCCAGCAGAAAGGTAATATACCCCAGCATGACCCGTTCGGCATCATCGTGCAGGGTTGGCGTGATCGTCAGCGTCTTCACATGGCTGTATGCACTGCGCTGCATATGGCGCAGCAGCTTGAGCGTCAGCACATTAATTGGCACGACACCCATCCCCTCGTGGGCGTAATCCGGTTTAACCACCCCGCCCATCGGATAGCTGAAGAACTGATCCTCGGCGGTGATCGATTCGCGGCTGACCACACATTCGCTCAACTCCGGTCGAAACCCGACCAGTTCCAACAACTGTACCTCATAATAGCGGACGGCTAATCGGGGGTCTGTGTCGGAACACAGGCGGTCAAGCGTGTCATCCATCAGCGAGAAGAGTTCTTCATAACCCTCGTCGGCCTCGCCTGTAAAACGGTCGAGCATCTCGGCGATATAACTGGCATAAGCGCCACGCGTCAGGTCTTCGCGTACCCCCAGATACGGCTGGTTCATTTCGGCCTGTGACACAATATCGAGATCACGCCCTTTGTGAATGAGCATGTCGCTGCGGGTGAATAACTCGACATGACCGGTTTTGGTGCTGGTGGGTTTACGCGCCCCTTTGGCGATCACATCCAGCTTGCCGTGGTCAGGTGTGAAGATCGTCAAAATGCGATCCGCCTCACCGAAGTCACGGCGCTTAAGGATGATGGCCTGCGTTCGGAAAGCGCGATCAGGTCGTGCCATGTTGAGACACCGCCATAACACTACCCGCTGCAAAGGAGCCGGAACTGCCTGAACACGAAACATTGAACATAGAATTTGGTTGGAGAATAATTGATCGTGTTGGTGGGATTATTTGGGCTGCTGTATAGACGAGGATGGAATGGCGTAATCTTACCAACAACGAAGATTCAGGGAGCGGTAAAAGGATGCTCAAGCGCATAGGGCTTAACGTGGTAAACGATCCGGGCCGAAACCGTCTGGCAGCAAAGTGGATAGGGTAGTGTCGGAGGTAATATTGCCGGATAAATCGGCTAGAATGACGCGCATGTCCGGTGCGAATTCGTACAGCATCTGGCGGCAGATTCCGCACGGTGAACCGGCATTTTTGGTGACGACCACCAGCAGGTCAAAGGACTGCTGTCCTTCGCTGACGGCTTTGACCAGTGCCGTCCGTTCAGCACAGATGGTAGCCGGATACGATGCGTTTTCGACATTGCAACCACTGTATAAAATACCGTTTGATGCGCGTAGGGCTGCCCCTACCGGATAATTCGAGTAGGGCACATAGGCGTGCCGTGTAACCGCGATGGCGGCTTCCAGCGCCTGTTGTACGTCGGAGTCGGGTGTGATGGTTGAACTCACAATTGGACTTTCGTGAACACTTTTGCTAGAGCGCAGAAGTGTAGCGTAAAGGCTGTTAGGCTGCAATATACGCTTAATACGGGGATATTTGACCATATTAATGTAGACTGAAGCGGGTTTTGGGAACGGAAATATCCGGATGACGATGCTGCGGAAATTACTATTGAAGCTGGATAGTGGTCTACTGTTGGCGGCACTGATGCCGCTGGTAGCGATCCTCCCCACATTAAATGGCGATCAGGTGATTAATACGGCTGATGGCGTGTTCCACGTTCACCGTATCTTCGCCATGACCACCCTCATGCAGCACGGCGATCTGTATCCGCGCTGGATACCCTATTTTCACCTCGGCTATGGTTATCCGGTGTTCAATTTTTATGCGCCTTTAGCCACATGGTTAGGTGGCGTATTGGGTGTGCTGGGGATGAGCGCCCCGCTGGCCTTTACGCTGCTGGTAGCACTGGGTTGGATGTTGGGGAGTGCGGGTGTGTATGCGCTCGGTCGGCGCTGGTTGCCTGCTCCGGCGGCGCTGGTCGGGGCTGTGCTGTGGGCATATGCACCCTCAGCCTTGCAGGGTGTCTGGAACATCGGCAGCATCTCCCAGATGACAGCTTCGGCGCTGGTGCCGTGGTTGTTCTTGGCGGTGATTCGGGCGGCGGAACAGCCAGACAGGAGGCGGGTTAGCCTGTTGGGGTTGGTATTCGGGGCGGTACTGCTGGCTCACCAACCGACGAGTGTACTGGTCGGCTTGTTCATTGCCCCCGGTGCGCCGCTGTTGTGCCTATGGTATGCCCGACACGATAAACGCTGGTTGGCACGATGGGTCAGCGTGGGCAGCGGAATTGTGCTGGGTGCGGGGTTGGCGATGATCTTCCTGCTGCCGATGGCGCTCGAACTGTCGTCCATTCAAGTATCGAAAGAGGCGACGAACCTGCCCAACGTGTTAGCTGCCAGCTTCTTGCAACCCTACCAACTCTTTTTACCACCTGCCGCCCCCGATTTGAGTGATCTCAACCGCAGCATACCCGACAGCATCGGATTGGTGACGGGGTTGCTGGCAGGCGTGGGATGGCTGGTGCTGTTATTACGACGGCAGTATCGGCTGGCGATGGGCTGGGGTGTGGCGACTCTGTTCGTTATTTTCCTGCTGCTTCCGATTTCGACTGCCTTCTGGTTGAATGTGCCGCTGTTGGGGCAGTTGCGTTTTCCGGGGCGAGTGCTGCGGCTGGGTGCGGTGTTTTTCGGGTTGTTGGGTGCGAGCAGCTTATTGGTGCTGCCGCGTCGATGGCTGGCATCCGGCGCGGCGGTGGTGTGCGTGGGGGTGATCGCCTCCAGTTTGCCGGGTCTGTATCCCAGCCGGGAATTATTGGATTTCAGCCAGCTTTCGGCAGTCGATTTCATCCATTATGAACAGTCGACTTATTCATTTGGTGGCACAAGCTACGATGAGTTCAAGCCAATCTGGGGGGAACGTATCCCCTATGATTCTCCGCCCGAACTGGATAGTTATGCGACTGATCCGCTGCATATAAATGCCATGAAACCCGATGTTGAGGGCGCGGTGATTACGGCGCTAGGCGGGATGCGTTATCAGGTGACCACGCCGCAGCCATTTGAGATGCACTTCCGCCAATTTTATTTCCCCGGCTGGGCGGTCACGCTGGATGGTACGGCAGCCAATCTGTTCCCCAATCCGGAATATGGACTCCTGAGTCTGAATGTGCCTGCGGGTGAGTATGTCGTCACGCTCACCCGACCGGGGACACTGGTGGAGAATATCGCGCCCTTGTTCTCATTGCTGAGTCTGGTAATCGTAGGCTGGTTGATGACCCGAATTACTGCGCCAACGGGAAATCAAGTAATCGAGAAACCACCCGATGGAAGATTGTCGGCGCGTTGGGCGCTGATGATGGCGGCGGCAGTTGTGGTATTCGCGCTGGTCAACCGTTTGTACATTGAGCCGGAAACCGGTTGGTTCCGTCAGCGATCACCATTGGATGATCCGGCTGGTATGCAAACCCCTGTACATACAACCTTTGGCGCTGCCTATGAATTGTTGGGTTATACGCTCGGTCAGGATGCGGTTGCGCCGGATGAGACACTGAATATCACCCTGTACTGGCGTGCCTTGCGCCCACTACAAGGTTCGTTTGCGCCGACGGTGCAGTTAGTGAATCCCGCTGTGAGCGAAGCATGGGGGACGAGCAGCACCTTTTTCATCGGCGCGGCGGCTGTTAATCACCAACCGGATTACTTCATTTCGGATACTTACAAGCTGCCGATTAACCATGATGCACCGCCGTATATCGGGCTGGTCAGTGTGCAATTACAGGATGCTCAAGCAAAAACGGCGCTGCTCCTGCCGGATGGTTCTGACCGGCTGATATTACCGGCGCGGGTGCGGGTGGTGGGCGCGGGAGTGAAGGCAAACAAGCAGTTGGATGTGACGATTAGCGACAGCGTCGAATTGTGGTGTGCATCGGTCAACCATGAGGGTGACGGGCTGACGCTGAATTTATATTGGCATGTGCTGAAACCGCTGGCACTGGACAATGTGCAGGTGTTTGTACATGGCTTGGACGTAAGCGGCGGGTTGGTGGCGCAGGGCGATGGTCAACCTTTGCAGGGGCAGTACGCGCCTCGTGATTGGCTGGCAGGGCAAACGTTGGTAGACACCTATCATTTAACGGATGTGGACAAGATTCGTCAACTTGCCATAGGGATGTATATCGCAGGTGGCGAGCAACTGCCGATGGTGCAGCATGGACAACCTGCACCGGATAACAGTGTGTTGCTGGGTACAGAAACCGTTGACTGCTTAAGTTAGTTATTTCTGGTTGTATAAAATGCAGAGAAAAAGCTGACATTAGGGCTTAAGCACGAGTGCACAAAGTCCGTTAATATGCAGGGGCAAAGACTGTGAATGATAATTTATTGACAGTCAGTAGCGAATTGTGTTACTTTAGCCTGAATATATTTTGATAGTAATAGTTCAATTGTGTTATGCAAGACACTGTTTGTTCTTTTTCTTGTGGCAAAAATCATATATCTGTGAACAGCCGGGTTGAATTTGTGCTGGAGTGTGATCGCGCCTCGAGTCTATTTGGCAGCGGTGTGCCCCGTCTGAATATCGCTTTTGCGATGGATAAAATTTCTGTTGTGAAACATGAGCAAGCAATTTTGTGAGGATGCGTAGCTGAGTTGCAGCATCTGTGATAATCTATATAGACTGGTTGTATACAGAGTGTATACATAGCAAAAGGAGCATTAACACGAGACTAACTCTGAATTGAATATATCGACTCGGTCACAACAAGTTTTTACAGTTCTTTGTTAAGGAGCAAAAAAAGAGATGTTGAAGAAAAGCGGTCTTCTATTCATGCTCGGCATCATGTTGGTTGCCTCATTGGGCAGCGTAGCAACGGTGGCGGGCCAGGACGTTAAGGAACTCACAATTTGGTGGGCACAGTGGGATCCTGCGAATTATTTACAGCAAATTGGTAATGATTATGAAGCGGCAACCGGCATCAAAGTGAATGTCGTACAAACCCCGTGGGGTGACTTTTACACCCGCGTCGGTACGGAATGGGCAGCCAAGGGTACATCGTATGACTTGATCGTTGGCGACAGCCAGTGGGTTGGTCAGGGTGTGACACAGGGTCACTACGTTGATATGACGGAATTTCTGACCAGCAATGGAATCGACAAGACGGTTACCCCTGCGACTCTGCAATACTACGGCGAATATCCATTTGGTTCAGGTAAATATTATGCTTACCCGACCGAAGGTGATGCCAATGGTTTTGCCTATCGTAAGGATCTGTTTGAAAACCCCGATGAGATGGCGGCTTTCAAGGCCAAATACGGTTATGATCTGGCAGTGCCGGAAACATGGGCACAACTGCGCGACATCGCCGAGTTTTTCACCCGTCCGGACACTGGTCTGTACGGCGTGAATGTCTATACCCAAAAAGATTATGATGCCATTACGATGGGTGTCGAGAATGTCTTCTTTGGTTATGGATGCAACTGGCAGGACGCGGACAATAATGTTCTCGGTGTGGTCAATGCCAAACCGTGCGTCGATGCCCTTGATCTATACCAGCAACTGTATTCGTTTGCTCCTCCCGGCAACACCAACTCGTTCTTCCAAGAAATGAATGACTCGTTCACCAACGGGCAAGCCGCGATGATTATGAATTACTTCGCTTTCTTCCCTGCGCTGAACAGCGACAATAATCCTTTCGCAAAAGATACGGGTTACTTCGTGATGCCCAAGGGTCCCGATGGGGAACAGTACGCGGCTTTGGGTGGACAGGGCATGAGCGTGAATGCATATGTCGATGATGCCCGTCAGCAAGCAGCTTTTGATTTCCTGAAGTGGTTCTCTGAGGAAGATGTTCAGGCCACATGGGCAGCCTACGGCGGTTACACCTGCAATATCAACGTGCTGGCTTCAGATACATTCTTGAACCAGACTCCTTATAACGCGGCATTCGCACAGACCATGACCTTCGTCAAGGATTTCTGGAATATTCCGGAATTCGGTCAGTTGCTAGAGCCGACCCAACGCTACTTGCACGCATTCATCGTAGGCGGTGAAGGGACTGCACAGGAAGCATTGGACAATATGGCAGAAGAACACGACAAGGTACTGGTTGACTCAGGCGTAATCAAATAAGATTTTGCGCTAGCCGGTCACTGTAAGCCATCAGGCAGGAGAATAAACGCTCCTGCCTGATTTTAAAAAGTATGTTTGGAAGCGGTCTGAAAAATTCTTATTAGTTAACTTTTACGGGTGTATATCCCGATTTGATTAGCAAACATAGCGAATATTCAAACTGCTTTCCGGTTCGATTTTGTGAACAATGTTCGCGAAAGAAAGTCATCCTAAGCTGATTTTCTTTTCTAATACATGATTTGAGGTTGCTTGTGTCCCAATCCAGCAGCAAGCTCTCAGGCATTGAACCACGGGTCAATCAGCAGCCACGCCAGCGGCAGATGAGCAGCACACGGATCGTGCAGCTTTTTATTTTGCCGACGATGATCCTGCTGATATTGATGAATATTTTCCCGCTGATATACAGCCTGTATTTGAGCTTCACCGATTATTCCGTTATTTCTGATAAGGCTCCAGAGTGGGTCGGTTTGCAAAATTACGTCACTATCCTTTCTGACAACCGATTCTGGCAAAACTTCGCCGTCACAGGACGTTATGCCTTGATCTCGGTCGTTTTGCAGACGGTGATCGGTTTTGCGCTGGCACTGCTGCTGCGGAGCAAATTCAAGGGCAGTGGCATCATCACCACGGTGATTCTGGTGCCAATGATGCTGTCACCGATTGTGGTGGCAAACTTCTGGAAGCTGATCTACAACCCGTCCTATGGCATTTTCAATTATTTGTTGGGCTACACCAACATCAACACTGCGCCGGAATGGTTGGGTGAACCCACGCGGGCGATGTGGGCCATCATTATTGTTGATGTGTGGATGTGGAGTCCATTTGTGATGCTGCTCTGCTTGGCAGGGTTGAGTGCCATCCCTGAATATTTGTACGAAGCGGCTTCGATAGATCGGGCAAGCGCGTGGTTCCAGTTCCGGCGGATTACGCTGCCACAGGTCATGCCGCTGCTGTTGATCGCCGTGTTATTCAGGTCGATTGAGGCGTTCAAGCAGTTTGATCTGGTCAAGGGTTTGACAGGCGGTGGGCCGGGTGACGCGACTGAGACCGTATCGGTGCGGTTATTCCAACTAGCGTTTCAGGGGCAGTATAACACCGGGCTTTCGAGCGCGTTGGCCTATGTTGTTTTGATCGTCATCATCGCGGTCAGTAACCTGTATATTCGTTCGCTGAACAACGCGAGGGGAGGATAAACACATGGCAACCCAAACTTCACCCTCACGAATGCCGGTTGTGAATTATTCGACACGGGTAGACCAAGTGGGCTGGCGACCCATGGCTAGCAACATCACACGGGCGATACTGGCAGTCATTATCGCGCTGGTCATGTTGATTCCGGTTATCTGGATGGGGATGACGGCTTTCAAGCCGCTGAAAGATGCGGTCACTGTGCCGCC
>JBBSBS010000049.1:0-23244 GCA_038251045.1 Aggregatilineales bacterium
AGCCTGCCCAGAACCGATGAAAGATGGACGTGTAACTGTATGCCTTGCTGGATGGTCAGAGAAACAGGGATTTATTCGTTTATATCCAACTCGGTATGATATGCCCTGTAAACAATGGGATATTATCCGTGTTGAAGTTGAGGCGAATTCTCGTGACACAAGGCATGAAAGCTGGAAGATTGTCGGGTCAAAAGAGGAATGGGGAAGCTTATCGGAAAAGATAGAGGTACTTGGAAGCATTGATGACCCTACAGAACGTAGAAATTTGATAGGAAATTTACGTGATACTTCAGTGACTTATATTAATGACCAAAAACGCAGCCTCGGTATCGTCAAGCCACATGTGTTAAAAACCTATTTCGGTGAAAATCGCAAATATTTTGAACTATTTCAATCTTCTTTACCGGGATTTACAGAACACAATGATATTCAATTAAAGCGGGATTTCCCATACGAGCCGCGAACGATATATACCTGTCCAGAGAGTGAAACTCCCGAAAAGAAACATGATCAGCAAATATTGGAATGGGGGTTTTACGAATGGTTTCGCAAAAACCCCGAGCAGAAAGATCAAGTTTGGAAAAACGCTGGATTTTCTGATCCAAAGCGCGACATTTATTACTTGGTTGGAAATCAGGCTGCGCACAGAAACAGCTTTATGGTGATTAGCGTTTTGCGAATTCCAAACGGTGCTATTGTTCAATCTATGTTCCCTCTAAGAAAAGTCAACGACGATTTTCCAAAAAACGAATAAACAAATCACTTTTTATAGCTACCTTTACGTGATTATCTAAAACCTAAATAGACTCTCAAAAGGTCATTTCCATGTCCCTACCCGCGATTGAGCGTTTTGAGTCGAATACCGGCGTGCGCATATACCGCATTCCAGCCGAAGCCTTTCCCAACTTCATCGTCTATGTCTATGTCCTGCTCGGCGCGGGTGTACCCACACTCGTCGATACCGGCTCCGGTTATGGCAACAGCAACGAGCATGTGCTGGCAGGCATCCGCGCCCTCAAAACCGACTTCGGTGAAACCATCACCGAAAAGGACATCCAGCGCATCCTCATCTCGCACGGGCATATAGACCACTTCGGCGGCGTGGCTTTCATGGTCGAGCAAACCGGCGCGGAGGTCGGCGTTCACGAGATTGACCGCCGCATCCTCACCAGTTATGAGGAGCGCGTCATCGTCGCCACCAAAGACCTGCGTGTGTATCTCGAACGGGCAGGGGTCAGCGACTCGTTATTACCCAAAGTCATCGAGATGTACGGCTTTTCCAAAAAGCACGTCAACTCGGTCAAGGTCAGCATCAACCTCGAAGAAGAGACCGCCATCGACGGCATGACCTTCATTCACACCCCCGGTCACTGCCCCGGTCAGGTCTGCATCCGCATCGGTGATGTCCTGCTGGCTGCCGATCATATCCTCGCCCGCACCACGCCCCATCAAGCGCCGGAGAGCATCACCCACTACACGGGACTTGGGCATTACCTCGAATCGCTGCAAAAAGTCGCCCGTTTGCCGGATATTCGCCTGTCACTCGGCGGTCACGAAGAACCCGTTACCGATGTTTACGAACGCATCATCGCCATCCGCGCCAGCCACCAGCGCAAACTCGGTCGCGTGCTGGATGCCATCAAAGTAGCCGAAAAGCCCTTGACCATCAGCGCCATCTCCAAGCATATGTATCCCGATATTCACGGTTATGATGTGCTGCTGGCTCTAGAAGAAGTCGGTGCGCACGTCGAATACCTCTACGAACATGGCAACCTCGCCGTCACCAATCTCGATCAGGTCGAACGCGAAAATAATCCCGCCCTAGAGTACGGCTTGGTGTAATCGGGCACACAAATTTAGAGTGAATAGTGATGCCAGTCTTTTATCATTTACCGTTCGGGCTTCTATGTGGACTTGTGTTCACAGCGTTTTGGACGTTTATTTTTGCGCTATTCATCCATCTTAAATGGAAAGTCCGTCTGATTTGGCAGATTCTCACGCTGGTAACATTGGCAGTTGTTTGTTTAATTATTGGAGTGGGTTTGTCGAACAAGATTCTATTCCAGCTACAAGCTTCCGTAGCCGTTGAGTATATTCAGTCCTCACTCGATAAAGATTGTGACAATAATATAGTCACCACGTCTCAAGATGGCTTCTATATTTCTGATGGATACCAATGGTCATCAAGTGATAAAACAGCAACATGCTATTTCAACAATGTTGAGTGGATATGTTCTTGCTCTCACTAATTGTTGCCTGTGCTGCTTGTTGTGACTGTAGACTGGCGATTGATGATTAACGACGACACAGACACAAAACCACCTTGTAGCAACAACATCAACGACAACATGTCCGCCAAAAGACCGATCAAAATCTCCGACTAAAAGCGTTTAATAATTTCTCCAACCTCTGTTACAATTCCCATATAAACGTTTAGCCAACCAAATAATAGCGATAGACCCATTTTGACGCGTCACTACGACCAGATTATTGTTATCGACATTGAATGTACCTGTTGGGAACATCATGCCCCGCCCGGACAGGAAAACGAAATCATCGAGATTGGCATTTGTCGGCTGAAACCCTCAACCGGTGAACGCATTGAAAAACGCAGCCTGATCGTCAAGCCAGAGCGTTCCACCGTCAGCCCTTTTTGTACCGAACTGACCTCGCTCACGCAGGCGCAGGTCGATAAAGGGATGCCGTTTGCAGATGCCTGCGCTATCCTCGAAAAAGAATTCAAAACCCGTCAGCGCGTCTGGGCGAGTTATGGTGATTATGACCGTCAGCAGTTTGAGAAACAGTGCCGGGAACGCAGCATCAAGTATCCCTTTAGTCCCTCGCACTTGAACATCAAAACCCTGTTCACGCTCATTCAGACGCTGCGCCACGATGTCAGTATGGCGCAGGCGATGGAAAAATTAGGGCTTCCGATGGAAGGCACCCATCATCGTGGTGATGATGATGCCTGGAACGTCGCCCTGATGTTGCATTTACTATTGACCGCACGGAAGGATACCCCCTCAACATGAAAGCCATCATTATCGGCGCGGGAATCGGCGGTGTGAGCACAGCCATCGCCCTGCGGAATGCCGGTGTAGACGTTGTCATCTATGAACAAGCCTCCGTCCTACGAGAAGTCGGCGCGGGTTTGTCCCTGTGGCCCAACGCCACCAAAGCCATCAGCAAGCTCGGTCTTGCCAGCGCCCTCCAAAACATCAGCCAGCAGCAGGCCGATGGTGGCATCCATGATTGGCGCGGCAGGGTCATCAGCTTAACCTCCACCGACTTCCTTGAGCGTGAATTCGGCGCGCCCATCATCATCGCCCATCGTGCCAACCTTTTGACACTCTTGAGCGAATCCGCCCACGATATTCCAACCCACCTCGGTATGCGCCTAAAACATTATGCTCAGGATGCCGGTAGTGTGACTGCTACCTTTGAAAACGGCGAATCAGTCACCGCTGATCTGCTCATTGGTGCCGATGGAATCAAATCCGCCGTCCGGTCGCAGATGTTCCCTACCAGCACCCCCCGCTATTCCGGCTATACCGCGTGGCGGGCTGTGGTTTCCTTCGACTATCCGCCGGATGCATCCTATTGGGGTGAAAGTTGGGGGCAAGGCGCACGCTTCGGCCTCGCGCCCCTCAGCGAAGGCCGCGTTTATTGGTTCGCCGTCCTCAATGCCCCGGAAAACGCGCCCGAACCCGCAGAAGGTCATAAAGCCCATCTGCTCAAGCACTTCGCTGGTTGGCATCATCCCATAGCCGGTTTACTGACCGCGACTGACGAGTCGGTTATCCTCCACAACAATATTTATGACATCCAGCCATTGACGAATTGGGTGGATGGTCGGGTGGCTCTGCTCGGCGATTCAGCTCACGCCATGACACCCAATTTGGGGCAGGGAGCTTGTCAGGCACTAGAAGACGCGGTGGCTTTAGGCAGCGCTTTGCAATCAACCACCGGCATCACGGCGGCTTTGGCGCAATATCAGTCGAAGCGATTAGCACGCGCCAATAACATCATCGTCCAGTCACGGCGAATCGGGCAGGTCGGTCAGTGGTCAAATCCCATCGCCTGTGCGGTGCGTAATGCCTTGTTCAAGAGTCTACCGGAAGGTATGCGTAATAATCAGATCGCGGCAGTGGTCGGTTACGAAAGCTAACTCAGGCGGTCGGCAGCCATACCTGAAAACACGTACCGCTGCCGACCACGCTCTCGACTTTGATCTGCCCACCATGCTGTTCGGTGATCAGCTTGACAATCGAAAGACCCAACCCCGTGCCGCCGCTTTGCATCGAACGTGCTGAATCCGCCCGATAAAAACGGTCAAAAATACGGGGTAAATGATCCTTGTCTATTCCCAGCCCGTTATCCCGTACAATCGTCATGATCCCGTCTACTTGAGATTTTGCCTCAACCGTAATTTGTCCGTTGGTCGGGGTGTAGTTAATCGCATTTTCCAGCAAGTTTGCCACCAACCGCCACAAATCTTCCTCGTTACCGGTAATCGGCGGTAAAAATGTGGGCAGCAGCAGATTAATCGTCTGGTATTTCGCTTCAGCCCGTGGTCGTAAGTTTGCCTCAACATCTTGAATGAGCGTCGTCATATCCACCGGCGCGCGCATCATTTTGGCGGTTTGATCCAACCGCGAAATGGTCAGCACATCTTGAATCAGCTTCTCTAAACGTTCTGACTGCTCTTTTATCGTCGTCAGTTTCACCTTTTGTCGTGCGGGGTCATCAATCCGTTCCAGCAAATACAAACTGGTTTTGATGATAGACAGCGGTGTTTTGAGATCATGCGAAAGATTACTGACCAACTGTCCCATCAATTCAACACGGTCGTGTTCCAGCATCAGCCGCAAATTTTGTTCTTCGGTTCGTTTCAGGTCTGTGATGTCGCGGCTCACCCCTACTAAACCGATGATCGCCCCTTGTGCGTCACGCAGCGGCACTTTGGTCGTCAGGTAAGTAATCGCATTCCCCTCTTTATCAAAACCCGGCTCTTCGCGGTTTGTAATCGGCATACCGCTTCGCATTAAGTGTTGTTCTTCCTCGTAAAAACGCTGTGCCAGATGTTGCGGCAAATAATCAAAATCGGTTTGGCCGATCCTGTTTTTTTCAGGCGTATTGTTCAGAAGGTCTTCGCTGGATACCATATTCGTCATGATGATACGCGAGTGTGTATCTTTGACATAAATTGTGTCCAACGTGCTGTCCATCACCCCGCGCAGCATATTACGTTCTTTAAGCAGGGCTTCTGCTGCCCGCTTCACGCTGCATAAATAACCAATGGTTAATCCGTAAAGCCTCAATAGCTGGATGTCTGCATCTGTCAGCGGATTTTGATTCAACAAGTTGTCCGCTGCTAGAAATCCGATGATTTTATTGCCGTCCCATAACGCCGCCATCACATGCCAGCCGATTCCAACGATTTTTCCGGCTTCGTTGAAGAGCTTGCAGTCATAGCGAATAATAAGATCCTGCTGCTGTGCAATCGCCAGATTCAATTCAGCGGTATCATTCCATCTAACCGGCTCGGCTTGGCGCTCATCTTGCAGCTTTCCATATTCGTCTGTACCGAAGGATGTAATAAAGCGATCAGGATCATCAGTGACAAAAAACAATCCCAAACGGTCAAACCCCAACTGTGCCAAACCCATCTCAATCGCTTTACAGCACACGTCGTCAAACGTATCCAATGTCGTTAGGTTCAGGCTAATCTTTTGTAATGCTGTCAGTCGGGCTAAAAAGGTATCAGGATTGTGACGGTGCGCTTCAGGATCATTCAGGGAGAATAAACCACCGCGTCGCCATGCGCGTCGCCAGCGCCGGATGGTAGCAGGTGGCACAGCCGCGATTACCGCCGCCGAATCAACCGTGTGCCCCAGATGCAGCAGGCGAATCGCCAATGCCCGGAGGCGCATTTCCCCATGCGGGGCCAGATGCATTACCTGTTCGATTTGATGGAGGTCGTCATCACTCAGTTGAAAACAGGGCGAGTCATGCATAATTTCAGTTATCACAGAAAGAAAAATAACAACGTAAGGCAATATAATCTTTATTGATGGGCGCTAGCGTATTGATCCCTACGCTTATTCACATCGCATAAGGCTTATTATACTGTGGACATAGGGTGAGAATAATAATTATTCGGCGCGATGAGGCATATTGCAATGAATATGCCTCATGCAGTCAAGATTTTAGGGGTTAATAGTCGGGGATTTGGCTATGAGGTGTGCATCAACCAGCTCCAGATTCAGGTGTTGCCCCACCAGTTCGCTGTAAAAGGCTTCGCGGATGATACCGTCAGGATCAATCAGAAAGTCGGCTGGCATACGGTAAAAGTTGCTGCCCTCTTCCTGTGTCAGAGCATAACCAGCGTCGGCTGCTGCCTTCACCCGTGCTTGACCCTCCGCAGCAGCCATCGTTGCCTTCACTTTACTTTCAGAAGTCTCGATGCCGTAGGCATCATAGATTTGAGCCTGTGGGTCGCCCACAATCGGGAATGGCGCGTCTTGTTTACCCACGTATTGTTGCAGATTGGCGCGTGGCGATTCGAATATTGCCAGCATATCCAATCCCACATCTTTATAGGCGGCGTGTTTGCCAATCAACTCATGCACACGCAAATTGCACAATGCACAGGCCGCGTTACGGTAAAAGGACAGCAGCAGCCAGCGCCCCTTAAAGTCCTCTAAGTCAATCGGGTTATCAAAGAGATCAACCGATTTGAATGCAGGCGCAGACATACCTACCATCAGTTTAGTGGTGGTTTGAGTCATGATATTCTTCTCCAGTGAGATATATGGATTGCGGTATACTTACGAAACGCAGTTCGCTACAATTGGTCAGGCTGACTTACCAATATAATAAGGCTGACTGTCTATTTTGTCAACAGGTAAATCTAATGACTCAATCCTCGGATTCTTACGAAGATAATATTGGACGGTTGCTCAGTCTCGCCTTGCGCGATTTTCAAACCCGCTGTGCCGAAAAGTTGCAAGCACGCGGATATACTCAGCTCACTGCAACCCACCTCACCATCCTATCCTATATTGATCCCACTGGTTCACGTATTGTGACACTGGCTGACCGTGCAGGTATGACCAAGCAGTCTATGGGTGACCTCATCCGTGAGTTAGAAACACAGGGTTTCGTCGAACGCTCAACCGACCCACATGATCGACGTGCCGTTCTCATTAAATTGGTGCCGACCAACACTACTTTCCTGACCGATGCCTTTACGATTATGGGGGAAATTCAAGCTGAGTATGCTTCTATTCTGGAAAGTTCGGGCGTAGAGCAGCTGCGCTCCTTGCTCAAAGCACTTCTCAACCGCAATGGGACGAGTGATTAAGTAACCGCTTTTGGCGCACTCAAAACCCCATTACCGAATCTCGATCCCGACTCGTTCCAGCAGTTTGCGGCTCAGGCGCGCCGGATATTGAATGGGCTGTCTGTTATAAAAGTGTGAGTCGGAGCCTGAACTCACCAGTAAATCATGCTGCTCGGCATATTCCACAAACATAGTCGTTTGTTCAGCCGTGTGCAGCGGATAATACGCCTCAAACCCATCAAGTGGCGCATCCTGCCGGATTTCATCGAGCATCGCTGCATCAAACTTCGGGAAATATTGCCCGCGTCCCGGATGGGCGATCAAGCACACTGCCCCATCGGCATGAGCCGCTTCAACCACCGCTGCAATCGGGTTCGTGGCAAAAATGACTCCCGCATCATTGGCGATTTTCCAGACAACGGCTTCCTCGGTACCATGACCATTTTCTCTTAACAGTACCATGAACTCATGCGGATGCCGCGCCGGTGGCTTTTCGAGGATAGCCTTCAGGGTATCTGCCTGTGCGGGGAAATATCTACCTGCGACCAACTTTTCATAAGCCTGTACACTGCTGTCGTGTTGGATTTTTCGGATGTTCTCGGTCAGCCTACGAAGGGCATTCGCATCGGCATCAAACCCGAAGCACAGCACATCAACAGATTGTCCTTTCCATTGTGTACTCATTTCGGCAGCCACCAGTACCGGCTGCTGCTTTTCCAGCGCCAACCCTTGCAACTGCGTCACCGTATCCACCCGATCATGATCGGTGATACCAACCAAACCAAATCGCTCGCTCTTCACATAATCAATCAGCGCTTCAGGAGTCCATGTCCCATCGCTGAAGATCGTATGTGTTTGCAGGTCGATGCTGCTCTCAGCATCCAATACCAGATTCCGCGTCGATAATTCCATGATTAAACCTATGTCCCCCTCATATCGGTTTACCCTGCCCGAAAGCGATCAATGCTTCGGCTGCGCGTTCATACCCGCCTGCCGCCCGCAGCGACTCGCCCAACAAAATGGCTGCTGATTGATACTGTGCTTTTGCCTTCAACACCTGCTCGACTGCCGCCCGTAAGGCCGCTGCATTCGTTTGTCCATAGGGCAGCGTATCCGCCAGCGCCACCCCTGCACCGTGTTTGACCACCTGCTGTGCCACAATTGCCTGCTCAAACTGCTGCGGAATCACCACCAGCGGCACGTTGTAATACAACCCCTCGTGTACGCTGTTCATGCCACCATGTGTAATGAACAGATCAGCCAGCTGCAAAATATCCAACTGCGGCACGAAGTTCCGCACGATGAAGTTCAGTGGAATGTTCCCCAACGCCTTGATGTCCGTGCGCTTGCCTGCCGAAAGGATGAACTGCGCCGGATAATCGCCAAACGCCTCGAAACACTGGCGGTAAAAATCCAGATTGTCGTTATTAATCGTCCCTAGCGAGATATAAATGACTGGATTGCCGGTAATGGCATCAAACGGAAAATCGGATTCTGCTGGACGTGCTGCCAGAGAAGGGCCGACAAACTGGAATCGGCTGTCCAGATTCTCACCACCCGGTTGGAATTTTGCTGATGTGTACACAATGTTCAACGCGCCTGAATTGCTGAGTGCCCCCGTCAGACCCACACCCTTCACACCATAATTGCGTTGCATCCGTGCCGCCACCTGCCAATAAGCCGGCATTCGCAGCATCACACTACCTAACATTTGGGCTAAAGACGAAATTGGAATACGCGGCATAGTTCCAGCGGCAACCACAAATGTACTGATAGACGCTGCCCCTCGGATGCCGAGCTTCTCGCTGGCCTGTCGCCCCCACGAACACAATGAGTCGAAGATCACATAATCCGGCTTCTCGCGTTCCAGCATGTCCAGTACCCACGGCATAATCTGCTCGGCAATTTTCACCAGCGACAACGCATTATCAGCCAGATTGCCACCGCTTGCATTGTTAATAAGCCCCTCCATCGTCGGGATGAATGGGTAGGCCGTGAATTGTGCCCTGGTCGCCTCATGTGCCGCCCGCGTGTCCTCACTGTTGACGCAGATCACTTGCTCGCCCCGTTTGACCATCTCGCGGATAACAGGCAGCGCCGGGTTGATATGCCCCTGTGCCGGAATGTTGAAGAAAACCGTTTTAGCCATACTGTGGATCTCTCGGAGTAGTTTACTAAATGTGATTATTATGAGGTAGGTTTAAATCAGGTTTGTCGGCAAACCGTTTCCTAACCGCAGCCTAATAGTATACTGTATTTTCTCCCCTGTAGAGTTAGTGCCAGCCGTCCTTAAGAGTGACCAAATGTCCGACCAAAATGTCACCCCTAAGCCCCGCACATCTGCTATGCTGTTGATCGGGGCAGTTGCATTGACTCACCTCCACGCACCTTAACACCTCATCACCGCGCACTATATGCACAAAAAAATGCTGCCGCCTGCGCCGCTTGTTGTGACTATAAAACTGGCTTGTCGCAGTTGCATCATTTACAGCATTTTGCAATTGCTCTCGTAATCGTTGCAAAAAACCATAAACAGTTGCAACAACTGCAACTTTAACAACATTTGTGTCGTTTCCGACGACGACGACGACGACATAGACACAAAATGCAGTTCCGAATCTGAAGAATTTTCCGAATCAAAACCGGTGAACAACTATCCACCGCCGCATATCAAAAGGACGCTAAGTTGAACCGCAAGCCATTTACTGTCACTGAAGACTGTGACGACATTACCGACAATATAAGGCACTGTCGCCGCAGCGAATAAATTGTGTCTTGATCAATGGCTGCAAACAATCAAACGTAAGGGATTAACGCTATCAGAGGCAAAAAGTGTTCCACATCTTCCGGTCTACAGTCCGCCGTTCCCGGTAACAAGCATACCGCCGTCGCCGTCGCAAAGCCCAGACGCAAGCCTTCTTCGATCGGCTGCCCGCGCTCGATGGATGCGGCTAACCCTGCCAGCACCGCGTCACCCGCACCCGCCGCGCTGACCACGTCGATCTTCAGGGGAGGGATGTGGTAAGCACGCTCCGGCAGTACTACCAGTGCGCCTTCGCTGCCAAATGTCATAATCGGCGCTGTCCCGTACTGATCCAGAATACGCCGCCCCGCCGCATAGGCCGAAGCCATATCGGGGACGGGCGCACCCACCAACCCCGCCAATTCATCCTGATTGGGCTTGATGTATGTCGGTTGACCTGCCAATCCTGCACTGAGGTTCGGTTCGCCCGCGTCAAAAATCACCGGAATGTTCCGCGCGCGTGCGGTTTTGATTGCTGTTGTGTAAAAATCAGGGGTTACACCCTTTGGCAGTGACCCGCCAATGACCACACAGCTTGCCTTATCCAGAGCTGCCTTATAGATACCAAGCAGCGCGTCAATATGCCCCGGTCGGACTTCCAATGTAGAGGTGGTAATGGTTGATTGACCGCTGCCGTCTTCACTCACGATCACGGTATTGATGCGTGACTCGCCTTCCACCTGCACGAACTCGGTGGTGATTTGGCGGCTGTGCAGCATATCCTCGACTTTCTGCCCAATCGCCCCGCCTGCAAACCCGATTGCATGGCTGGTGATGCCCAACGCGCCCAGTATCCACGAGGCATCGGTTGGCTTGCCACCCATGCCAAAGACTGAACGGGTGGCCCGTATGGTACGGTTCATCTGGAAGCCGGAAACGAAAACCGTATGGTCGATGGTGGTGTTGGGGGTCAATGTCAAAATCATAATGAAAGTCCAATTCAGGCGTAGACAGACGGCGCGAATACTCGAAAAAAGACGAGGTGCTGTAGCAGGGTGGAAAGTTTCATATTGTCCACCCTTATAAAAATCATACCGCATGTAGAGGGATAAGGAGTAAAAGTGGTTAGCCGCGTACTTTACGCTGGACAAACACCATAAAAGGATAAGCGAGTTTGTTCGAATCAACCGCGTTGCTCATGAAAAAGGTTCGGTTAGCTTCCTCGAAGTCACGGTGCAGGCGTTCAATTTCGCGGCACTGCGCCTCCGACGGTTCGTTGCGAAACAAGGTGATGACGGTTGTGAACGTGCCACCCGCGAACACCAGCCACTGCTTGGCGCTGATCTTTCGCGTTTCGCGCTCGACCGATTTACCGGACTGCATCATCATGGTGAAGTCATTCAGGATCGGCGCGAGTTTTTCAGGAGACACATCAAAGTCACCCAATGTTTCCAGAAGCGTACCGCTGCGGTTGTTATAGATGGTCATGCCAACCGCCTTGCCCATGTGTGCCTCGCGCACGGCAATCGTCGCGGGCATATCACTCAGCATCCCCATCACTGCGTCCGGGCTGCGGCTGGCAGCCGCCATATCAGCCATTGCTAACTGGCTGGTGTATCGTTCGTAGATCACATGAAATTGTTCGCGGCTGACCATGCCCTCGGCGAATTCCGCAATGAGTTTGCGGATTTTTTCCTGTGTTTGGGTCTTAAAAGCCTGCATTTTCTGGTTGGGTTCCATCGGTCGAAATTCCTCATAAGGACAGTGTGCATAATATGATCTATATGGATCATACCACCACTTCCCTTACAAAAAACTATGCGTTAAAGGTGAATATCATGTGAAAATTGAGGTTGAAAAGTAAACGCTGATTTTAATTATTGAAGATCATCACGCACATACTCAGCTATATCCGACGAGTCCCGATCAAAACGAGAGTGAACGATCTAAAACTTGGCCTATGAGGTGCACTTCTAATAGGGGTACATCCGTGTCAATCTGTCGCTCTATCGACCGGATAACAGGAGTTTCGAGGCTGTTTTGAATAATACAAGCCGAAGTTTGTAATTCTTAAATCAAGTGTAAACTAATATGCGGAATATAGCTCAGCAGGAGGCCTATCTATGAAGCAAGGACCCAATTTCATGGCGCATCTGCAAACTTTATCGGGTGGTAAATGGGTATGCAAGCGATTAACTTCCCTAAACTATACGCGCTTAGTAGCGACTATTTCATTACTGACAATCCTTATGACCGGTGGATTTCAGACTTCAAATGCCTTTGTCCAAAGCCATGCGATCTCACTTGCCGTACCAGAAAGTTTAGTGCCTCTCTTTCGAGATGTGGTACTGCCGCGTTTCCAAGAAAGCAATCCCGATCTCTATGTTGAATTGAGGATAGTCAGCAATGATTCATATCGGGATTTACAACTCCCGACATCTTCAGATGCGCTCAAAACCTTTCTGGATGCCACCGCGGATCTTATCAGTCGGGCGGATGTCCATTTCCTTTATCCAAATATCATGAGCTCTGAAAATACACGCGCTGGATATTTTCTCGATCTCAGTCCCTTGGTTGCAACCGATGCCTCCTTACAAACAACCGATTTTGTCCCCTCTATGACAGAAGCATTTAAATGGGATGGCGGGCAGTGGGCTTTACCTGTGTTGGTGATGCCCATTGTCATGGTCTACGATCCTGCTGCCTTGGATGCGGCGGCTCTCACTTACCCGACCGAAAGCTGGACGTTGGATGATTTCGCTCACGCGGCCCGGCTGTTAGCACACGATAATGCTCCGGGGATGCAGGTTTCATCCTTTGATCTACCGGCATTTTTCCGCATCCTCGCTGGTCAACGTTTTGCAGACGAAAGTTCCGTAGCACAACCCAACTTTTCTATTGCTAAACTCGAAAGCCTCGTTGAGCAGTGGACTGACCTTGAAAAAGAAGGGGTGGTAACTTCCGGCTTTAACGAAGGCATTTCACTGCAATTCACAAGAATCAATGCCCTGCGAGATCACGCCCTGCGCGGATCACTGCTTGCGGGACAGGCCGGTGCAGATGTATTTAGTGTGGCAATCAGTAGCGGTACACTTGATCCTGATGCCGCCTATCAACTTGCCGTGTATTTAACAACAGTTCCGGAATTGGCGACCATTACGCCATCGGTACTGCCTGTCCGTTACAGCGTGCAAAATCAATACATCGACAGCCAAGAATCGCTGCCTGTAGAAGCGCTTGCCCTGCGTCAAACGGCCCTCGAAAATGCACTCGCACCTGCTGATTTGCAGTTCGGTCACTATCTTAACCAAGCGGTAACGTTAATCGCCACAGGCCAACCTGTAGATGCTGCCTTACAAGATGCACAAATTACTGCTAACACAAACCTAAGAGATGCAGAGGCCATTCGAGCGACCATACGCGTTGAGGTTCCTGCCGCTGTACTGCCCACACTTACCGATGGGAAGACGACAAAATTTGGGTTGTTTACAGGTGGCACAGGGTTATCTAATCGCGCCCAATGGCAAGCTGTTATGGACGAATTTGTCACCAAGACTCCTGAGGTCAGCCAGATCGAATTCAACTTCATTCCTTCTAGCGCAGGCTATTGGGACGAAATTCCAAAGCAAGATTGCACCTTTGGTTACCCTTATACTGAATACACAACCGATAAGCTGCTGCCGCTTGATCCCTTACTAAATGCGGATCCTAACTTTGATTCGGCAGATGTGATAGGCGATGTCATGTTGGAGATGCAGCGTGACGGAAACATTTATGGTATTCCTGCATCGGTGTCACCCTACGTCTTACGCTACAGCCACGAGTTTTTTGCCCGCGCAGGTATAGCTGAACCGGACGGCACATGGACGGTAAATGCGTTCATAGATGCGTTGCATCAATTGGATGCCATTACCGAAGACCCACCTCTCTTTCTAGAACTCAACTATTCGACACCTTGGGAGCTGTTGATGGCGGCTTACGGTGCGGCACCGGTGGATTATACGACTTCGCCACCAACCTTGAGACTGATCGATAAAGAGGTTGTATCGGTTGCACAGCAGGTGCTTGATTTAGCTAAATCAGGACTTATCGGGTATGTGCCAATGGCGACTTTCTTTGGCAACGGGGCATCACCTTCTTCTCCTCCTCCGCTGATGGTCGTGCAACTGAGTGATCCGAACTCAGCAAATAGTTCAAATAGTTATAGTCTGGTAACCTTTCCTATTGGGACGAATACAACACCCATCTCGTTTTACACAACAAGTGGTTTTATCTTCGCTCACGCAGCCCAGCCTGAAGTCTGTTATCACTTGCTCCGTGAAATTACGCGTCATCCCGAATTGTTCGAGGGTATGCCGGCTTATCACTCGGTCATTGATTCCTCGACATCTCAAGCCATTTACGGTGAGGACGGAATCGCAACATTCCAACGCTTTGCCGACCTGATGGAAGCCCCCAATCGCGTCTTCATTCGCTCTTACGGGCTGGGCATTCCAGAGTCTCTGTTCATGAACCGCGCCTTTGATCGCTACGTGCTGGATGGCGCTGATTTGGAAGCTGAAATGGCGTTAGCACAGGAATTGACAGCTGCGTATCGCACCTGCACCTTATCAAACGATGATATTGTAGATTGCCTGTTGGAAGCTGACCCAACCATCCGCGAAAATCTACCACGCGATGTGTTAGGAAATCGTTGATTGTCAGTCGCTCGTATTGCAAACTCTGGATGCAATTAACGAGCCTTTTGCTTTACCAACCTATAGAAACAGTGAGAGATACGGCAGTCTTTAGTATGACCCAACCTATTTTGTAAAGTCTATAGAGTAAACCCTTATGCTAACTATCAATCTTGAAATCGCCCGTCGTTTCATTCTTGGCAAACAGGGTTTGTGGCCCGGTCGGCGCTGGCATGGCCTCACGGGGACGGAGCAAGCCATGCATGCTATCGAGTACTTGCAGCTCGATCCTCTCCAAATTATCGCCCGCAGCCAAGACATCCAGTTGCACAGCCGCGTCCTCGATTACACACCGAACCTGTGGGAGCAGGCGACCTATCAGCAGCGCAGCTTCTTTGATTGGGGTGGCTGGTTGGCTGCCCGACCGATGGACGAATTACCTCATTGGCGGGTAATCATGCACCGTGAACGGGATGGCGGACGGGATATGGACAATCGTATTCATAAAATGGGTATTGAGCATGCCGATGCTATCGTCGAAATGCGCGGTATATTGGCGGAACGTGGCACCGTGACCAACCGCGACTTCGAGATGAAGACACGAACACGGACGCAAAGTTATCGCGGGCGCAAGGACAGCGCCTTGGCTTTGTATTACTTGTGGCGGATTGGCGATGTAATGACCCACCACCGCGAAAAATTCGAGCGCGTTTATGCCCTCACTGAATCGGTTGCGCCATCCCATCTCATTCGCGAAAGCAGCGACGATGAGGCCAATCGTTTCTTGTTCAAAAAGGATGTGAGCTTTGCTGGCCTATCGCGGCTTAACCGTACCAGCGATGCATTCTTTCGCGGGTTGCCTTTTGACAACGCCAAGCCAATTCGCGAGGCCATGTTGGCAGATGGCGACATCATCGAGGTCAAGGTTGATGGTTGGAAACCAATACACTATGCACTGGGCAGCGATGCCGAACTGCTCCAAGATTTGAGCGCAGGCCGTGTGCCGCAGGTGTGGATGCCGCTGGAAAAAACCACCACCGAAGAAGTAGTCTTCCTTGCACCCCTTGATCCGGTCAGTGCGCGTGGGCGAGCCAAAATATTATTCGGCTTCGACTACGTCTGGGAAGTCTACAAGCCAAAGGAAAAGCGCAAGTTCGGTTATTACACGCTGCCGATTTTGTGGGGTGACCGGCTTGTCGGGCGCTTCGATAGCAAACTCGACCGGACGACCAACACATTTGTGATTTTGGGGTTTTGGTTGGAAGATGCGACCCTCGCAAGCGATGAGCCATTTGCGGAGGCACTAGCGAACGGATTTGCCCGATTCAGAACTTTTCTGGGCGCGGATAAGCTCGATGCACAGGCCATTGGTGAACCGCTGCTTCGCCGACGTATAGGCGCTTAATAGTTGTTTCAAACATAAAAGGGCAGGCCGTTAGCTTGCCCTATGAGCAGTCGTAATCATTCCAGCGATAAACCGGATCGAGGTTTATACCAGCGTGTAAGACGCACCCGGATCCAGCACAATCGGTTGGGCGGTTGTTTCGTTATTGACCGCATTGCCCCACTCGCTCACATCTTGGTCAATCGGCGGCCATGTTTTGTAATGCATGGGGATAACCGCCCGTGGGCGAATATAATTGATCGCCCGCAGCGAGTCTTCCGGCCCCATGGTGAAGTTGTCCCCAATCGGCAGGAACGCCAGATCTATTACTTGGTCGCCAATCAGCCGCATATCACTAAACAGCGCCGTATCGCCAGCGAAATACAACCGCTTGCCCGCTAATGTCAACACAAAGCCGCAGGCCACGCCGCCATAGCTGCCATCCGGGAAGGACGAACTATGATGTGCAACCGTAAATTTGGCGTGAACAAAACCATGCTGATAGCCGCCGCCGGGGTTTTGACCATGAACTTTTTCCACACCTTGGGCAGTCATCCAATAGCTGATCTCAGCATTAGAGACGACCAATGCCCCCGTGCGTTTGGCAATATCCACGGTATCCCCCAGATGATCACCATGGGCATGTGATAGGAAAATGATCTCCGGGTTCAGGTCTTGTGGTTTGGCGGCTGCCAACGGATTGCCAGTTAGAAACGGGTCAATGAGTATCGTGTGTCCGTCAGCTTCCAACTTAAAGGCTGAATGTCCCAGCCAAGTAATTTTGATGGTCATGGTCGGTGTCCTCTCATGATGTGATTATAGTGAAAACTATATGTAATTGATTGTAACTCGGTTGCTGTAAACTGAGCAAAATGGTTTATTCAAGCAGGGTACTTGGAAGGCGCAGCTGCCCATCTGTGTCTTTAGGTGGCACATGCAGTGTACCATCCACATCCGCCAACAGCAGGCTGCAAGCAGTCAGTTTCAGAATCAGGTAGGCATCATGTGGGACGGTCAGCGTAAAGGTTGCCTTCGACAACCCACCCACCAGCATCCGCCGCTTGGCAACCACATACACGCCATCAGCATTCTGGTCGGTCGCCACTCGCCACCCAAATGCGGCCTGTAGCTGGACGAACACATCGACTTTAGGCTGTCCCCAGCGAATCAGGCGTATTTCGGCCTGCTCTGCCCGCAGAAAAACCGTAACCGCCTGTCCCACCGCAAATGTATAGGTTTGCGATTGGCGGGCAAAATCAGCGACACTTGAAGCCGCATTGGCTACCTGCCAGAGTGTGGTAAGGTGTTTGGTCACGTTAGTCGGTTATCATCTATAAATGGTTATTTAATGGCGATTATGATGTTAATGCGCTGGAATAGCAATATTCGCCTGCTGCTTTACATGCGGAAGCCCAAACATTGTGACGCGGCACACCAATTTCGGGCTGATAATTATTAGCAAGCCATATCTCATGGCATTCATGGAAGTATGGGTTATCATCTAAGTACATATTAACCAGTGCCGAGGAAAATATGTCTGTAATACACTACATCGTAAATGTTGAAGGGGCAATCGTGCGCGACGGCCTGTATCTGCTTGTCGTGCGGGCAGCAGGCGAAAGCCATGCGGCTGGAATGTTGAGTCTGGTGGGTGGTAAAGTGGAAGATGCTGGGAATACCCCTAAAATATTGGAAGCTACGCTCAAGCGCGAAATTCGGGAAGAAGTTGGCATTGAAGTCAGCGATTTAATTTATGTCCACAGCACCGCCTTTATCGCAGATGATGATCAGCAGGTTGTGGACATTGTTTTTCTGTGTCGGTGGGCCGAGGGTGAACCCACCATCCTTGCCCCCGATGAAATTGCGGAGATGCGCTGGTTGACGGCTAACGAAATCCTCACCAACCCCGATACGCCCGATTGGACGCGGAACAGCGTGCGCCGCGCCGAGAAAATGCGTAACCTGCTCGGTTGGTGAGAAAACGGTTTAAGTGACCTCAATCGCTTCATAACCCGGCAGTTTGGGAAACGCCGCGTGTGGTTCGCTCTGATACCAGAACACGGTTGAAGCAATATCATCCTTCAACGTCAAATAACCTTCTTTGCGCCAACCCAACGCCTGTATCGTCACCCGCAAATCTTGTTGGAAGCGAATCGGATCCATCACATGCCAGCGATACATGCCGAAGCGCTGCTGGCTCTGGTACAAACCATCCGGTAAGATCACCTGTGGCATGCCCGAAAACGGTGACGAAAACACCCCATATTGTCCCGCCGGATGCTCAAAGTTCCATGCGCCGCCGATGTAATCTTCGGTTCCGGTTCCACAAATCGTCGGGAACTCGCCGTCACCATCCATGAAAAACTTGATTTCGCCCTCACCCCACCAGCCGTTGTTATGCACACCCCATGCCAGATAGGTTCCAACGTAGTGACCGGTTCCCTTGATGCCATCCACCAGTGTATGCACCGTTTTAGACGGCAGCGGATTGCTGCGCCGCCATTGGGCATGGAAGTAAGCCGCATCCTCTGGCACATTGGTCAGCGTATAGTTGATCTGGTAATAAAAGCCGTTAATCTGCTCATCCGTCAGGCTTTCGATGGTGATGCGTGCGCCTTTGCGGAAGGGCATTTCCCAGTAACAGTTAAAGCCACCTGCCGGATTGACCGCCACCGGTATGGATTGCACATTACAGCGCACACCCCAACCGCTGCAAAAGAAATCACCCAGCGGCACTTCCACCGATGGATTTTCCTCGCCGTCCCAGTAGAAGCGAATCACCAACTTGCGCCAATAAGCCGGATGCACCGTCAGCCAGATTTGCTGAATAGCACCTGATCCGGTGATCTCTGCCAGCGTTACCGTTTGCTTGGGGGCAATATTGATGCTGGGCGAAACCTTCCAGCCTTGCCCCAACCTGCGCGAAGGCTCGGCTCCTGTGCCTTCGGTCGCCATGCCGCCTTTGCCTTTTTCGCCGTTGAAGTTTTCGGCACTGATCGAGCGCGTCTGTGCCTTGGAAAGCAGCGACAAATTACCGAGGTGCATTCCCAGCCCATTAAAGTCTGCCATGTTATTGTCCTATTTTGATGTCTGTATATAAATAAAAATATCTACTGAAACAGGTCAAGCCTATTCCGTTATACTTCAAGTTCGTCGAGATTAATCTGACTGAGCATACCAGTGCGCCGCTTATGTTTGAGCACGCGGTACATGATTGTGAAATCGGCATAGCCTTTGGCTTTGCGCGGCTCCAGCGCTTCGCATTCGTATAAGTCCTTCACAAGGTCGTAGGTCGCTTGACTGATGAGAACCTCACCGCGTTCGGCGTTTTCCTGCAACAGCTTGGCGAGGTCAGGGGCATCCCCCAGCGCACCGTATTCTTTACGCTCCGAGCCGCCGATGTTGCCCAGCACCGCCATGCCGGTGTGTACCCCGATGCCGTAAAACAGGCGTTGTTCTTCGGGCAGCACTTCGTGAAGCGCCAGCAGATCGTACTTCATGCTCATCGCCGCCCGAACCGCCCGTAAAGCATGGTCTTCCTGCGGATTAAATTGGGTATTAAACAAACCCGTCACCGCATCACCCATATACTTATCAACCACCCCTTCATACAGGTTGATGGCATCACTGGAAAGAGTGATGTAAGCGTTAATGATTTCCATCAAACGTTCCGGTTCGAGTTGTTCGCTAAAGGTGGTGAAGCCGCGCACATCCGAATGCAGCATACTGATTTCGCGTTCCTGCCCACCCACATCCAACGCCGCCGCATCGCGAATGTTTTCCAGTTTGAGCTTCATATAATTGCTGACGATGCCCAACTGCTCCTCACGACGGCGGGTTTCAGTTTGGTCATCCAACACAATCGCCACACCCTGACTGATGCCCTCGCTGTCTCGCAGCGGACTCATGGTGATGTTCCAGTAACGTTTGTTACCGTCCAGTACTGGCTCAACCACCATCCGTTCCGGCGTACCCTGTTCGCGCACCCGTACCAGACCTTTATAGAAATCGTCGTCTACACCCAGCATATTGTCGGCAATATGGTAGCCGATGATGATGTCGCGGCTGCGCCCGATAACCGCCTCTGCCGCCGGGTTACAGTCAGTGACCATATCCTCGCGGTTGATGGTAATGACCCCACTCACGATGGACGAAAAGATGCTGGTGAGCAAATCCCGCGATTCGGTCATCTCGGCAACTTGTGTTTGTAGCGCTTCGTAGAGGCGGGCGTTTTCGATGGCGACTGCCGCTTGGCTGGCAAAGGCTCGAATCAGGTTAAGATCACTGGCTTTGAAAAGACCGTCGATGATGCGGTTATCGCAGTAAACCACGCCGATAACGGTCTCATGTACCTTAAGCGGCACTGCCAGAATACTCCGCAGTTGGAAGCCTATAACACTCTGATGCCCTTGAAAGCGGTTGTCTTTGCTGGCATTTTCGGTAATGACACCCTCTCCAGTGACTAGCACTTCGTTGATGATCGAACTGCTGACGACCAGATCACCTTTCTCAAGTTGTTCGCTGTCAATGCCGCGCCGAACCGGATACTCCATCGCGCCAGTAAAATTGTTGACGAGTGCAATATAACCACGTTCTGCGCCGGTGATGCGCACCACCGTATCCATCACCTCGTTCAAAACCTCGCCTGTATCCAAAGAAGAGTTCACAATCGAGGCGGTGGTCACCAATTCACGGAGCTGCTTGACCTCCGTCAGCACATTGGTGATGTTCATGTTCAGCTTGTCCACACCGTTTTTCAGCGCCTTGAGGTTATCCATGGCGTTCGGTGGCAAACTCATCCCGCGCTGACGCAGGACATCCCGCTGTGAACGCAGCATTTCCAGCGTGTCATTAGCATGTTGGGCAATCTGGCGGATTTGTTCCTGCGCAGTGCTGCGATAGCCTTGCAGTCGGGCAGTTTCTTCGGTCTGGAAGTCGGTCATTTGGAAAGCACCTCATAAACAGTGGTGAACTGCTGACGACCTTTGGCTTTGATCGGCTCTTGCCCACCAAATATGACATTGTCGGGATCTTTACCCAGCATTTTGTGGATGAAATCGCAGCAAGACTGGCTGACGAGAATTTGCCCCGGTTTAGCATTTTCCAGCAAGCGATGGGAGAGGTTGATTGTATCGCCAAGTGCCGTGAAATCGCGGCGGCTGATGCTGCCCACATTGCCCGTAGTCGCTACCCCACTGTGGATTCCGATGCGGAAAAAGTGGGGGTCAGGATTAATGCCCTGCCATTCGTAGAGTTTGATGAAGGCATCACGCATGAGGAGTGCTGCTTCCAATGCTTCGTAGGCGTGATTTTCCATGGGGTTGAGCTGGGTATTATAGAGCACCATGATTTCAGTACCCATATACTTGTCGATCACACCTTTGCTGTTATGAATGCAAGCCGTGGCAACATCATGATATTCATTCAAAAGTGCCATCACCTCACGCGGGCGCAAATCGTGCGGGAAAGTGGATAGAGGGCGCACGTCGACATACATGCAGGTTAAATCGCGGCGCTCACCACCGAGTGCCAGCCCGGAGATTTGCTCGATATTATCGACCATCGCCGGTGGCAAATAGCGCCGCATGATACTCAACTTCGCTTCACGTTCGCGTTGTTCGGTGACATCATCCAGCACGACCGCCACACCCTCGGTTTGACCATTGGCATCTTTCAAAGGGCTGAGTTTGATGCTGATAATTTTTTCTCCGCGGGCTGTTTCAATCGTTTCTTCAAAAGATTGACTCTCATCCCCCCCGTGGATTTGGTTCAAGCGGTCATTAGTGACAACTGGCAGCATATCCGTCAGCGAACGGTTGAGCGCTGTCTCACGCTGGCAGTCGAGGATGCTGGCAGCCGCCGCATTGATCGTGCGGATGGCATCCACCGAGTCGGTTGTAATCACACCGCTTTCAATTGAGCCAAAGACATTTTCACGCACTTCATTCAATTGGGTAATATCGTTGAGGTTGGTCTGCCCCTGTGTAAACAGGTTAGCGTTTTCGATGGCGACCGCCATCTGGTTAGCGAACCCCTGTAAGATGGTCAGTACACGCCGGTCAAAGATGCCAGCCAAAAGGCGATTATCAACGTAAACCGCCCCAACTACCTCACCCGCTTTGTTCTTCAGAGGAACACACAGTACCGAGCGAAGGGCATTCTGGGTCACTGTGCCACGATTTTCAAAACGCGGGTCTTTGTAAGCATTGTCCGCCAGCAGGGGTTCACCGCCGGTAAGTACCTCGGTGAGAATGGTGTTACTGCCCTGAAATGTGGCGTTGACACCTGAATCGAGATCGCGCGCAATTCGCAGAACGCGTTCGCCGGACTGCGGGTCAATCAGCACGATATAGCCACGTTCTGCGCCGGTTAGCCGAATCACTTCGTCCATGGCGCGGGCGAACACTGTATCCAAGTCGCGCGACGAATTGATGAGTGCCGAGGTTGCCGCCAATGTACGCAGTTGCAGCAGCTCGGTACTTTCGCCACCGAGATTCTTTTGCAGGCTGCCCAGATCGCCTTCCATACCATCGAGGTTATTGAGTATGCCGGGTGGCAGTGCAATACCGCGCATTTGCAGCAGTTCCGCCTGATTTTTCAGGGCAGTTTTAACCTCACCAACCATTGTTTTCAGACGTTGGATTTCGTCGAGTGGTAAGTCAGGTAATGCAGAGGGTTCCGACATAAGGCCAACGACTCCAGTGATGATGATATAACCACAAATTATACACCGCTTCGCTTCCCGTGCATCCTATAGGTACAAATGTCACAGATGAGCGTTTGCGGAGTCCGGCTTAGAACCATTAAAAATGTGGCTACCGGAAAACAGAGTTATACTATTCTCAATAGAAATTTTTAGGTCAAAAGGGTTGTCGAGATGAGCAATCTTGAACAAAAAAAGCATTTTGATGAACATGGTTATGTACTGGTGCGTGGGTTATTTTCCCCCGAAGAAGTTGATTTTTACCGCGAACATTTTATGCGCCTGCGTGCATCGGGGACTTATGATGGTGATTTTGCCGGTACCGACCCTTCCAGCAACGATCCGCTAAAACGTTTCCCGCGGATGATTCATATGCACCGTTGGGACAAAACC
>JBBSBS010000050.1:0-23172 GCA_038251045.1 Aggregatilineales bacterium
CAAATTGGGCAAGATGTAGTCTCGAAACTGTTCTTCAGTTACACTTTCAGGGATGGTACTCATAATGGGTTACTCTTTGGTCGGAGTTTTCCTCAATCATGAGTTACCATCCTTTTTTTATCAATATGTCTGAATCAGTTCTTAGTGAAAATATTCATCATTCACGTTCAATTGTGTCCTTTTGGGAGTGTGCCATGCCTCTGATCAATTTGAGTCACGCCGAAGTTTTCGTTGAAGGATTGGATCACCCTGAGGGTGTGGCGCTTGGGCCGGACGGAAATATCTACGCGGGTGGTGAAGCCGGACAAATCTACCGGATTGATATAGATTCGCGGCAGGTGACGCAGTATGCCACGACCACGGGACTCAATCTGGGGCTGGCGCTGGATGCAGGCGGCAGCGTCTATATGTGCAACCCCGGTGACAGCTCGGTCAAGAAAGTTACACCGGATGGAGTGGTATCCACGTACAGTGCCGGTAATGCCGACCGCCGGATGATTACCCCGAACTTTCCGGCCTTTGATGAAGTCGGTAATCTGTATGTTACCGACAGCGGCGACTGGAAAGCGGATAATGGCTGCATCTGGTGTATTTCGCCGGACGGTACATCGACCGTGATTGAAACGGCCTCGTCGCAGTTTCCGAACGGGTGCGCGGTCAGCCCGGATGGTGGTTATCTGTATGTCGCCATGTCTTTGAATTCGCCGCGTGTGATCCGGTTTGCCATCGAGAAGGGCACTCGAAAGGGCGATGCCGAAGGGGTACTCGAACTGCCGCATACTGTGCCGGATGGGTTGGCGTTCTGCGCCGATGGCAGTCTGTTGATCGCGTGTTACCGACCGGACACGATCTTTCGGATGCGGCCTAATGGTGAGACCAGTATCCTTATGGATGATTATGAAGGAACGCTGCTCGGTGCGCCGACCAATGTTTGTTTTGGCGGTTCGGATTTATCCACATTGTTCTGGGGAAATTTGGGACGCTGGCACATCGGAATGAACGCGGCTACCGGACTACAGGGCGCGGCGTTGTTTTACCCGACTCTGTAGGATTGTTAATAAAAACTGTGGCTTTGATGCGGCGCGTGGCACATTCACGGTATCCTTGCATCTTACGCGCTAGCTGGCACGGGTCGTCGAATATTATCTACTTAATATCAACTAAAACTTGATCACGAAAAGGGAGTTTAATTCATGAAATTAGAGCGCAAAGTTGCAATCGTCACCGGTGGTGCGGCGGGTATCGGTAAGGCTATCGCACTGGCACTGGCGGATGAGGGTGCTGATGTTTGTGTGGCGGATGTGCAGTTGGCGAAAGCCGAGGCGGTCGCCGCAGCGATTGTTGCTAAGGGACGAAAGGCGCTGGCAGTGGCCTGTGATGTCGGGGATTCGGGGCAGGTCGACCGGATGATGAATCAGGTGGTTGAACAGCTTGGTGGGTTGCATATTCTGATCAACAATGCCGGCATCATCGCACAGGGGCCGTTCTGGCAGGTGAGCGATGATACGTGGGATCGCATCATTCGCACCAATCTCTCCAGCGTCTTTTTCTGCTCACGGGCGGCGGCGCGGATCATGATTGAACAGAAGCAGGGTGGAAGTATCGTGAGCATGTCTTCGATCCATGCGACACTGTCCGAACCCAATGCCGGACCTTATACGGCATCCAAAGGCGGCATCGAGGCATTTTCACGGACGATGGCAACCGAACTCGCCCCGTACAATATCCGCGTCAATTGTGTCGCGCCGGGTGCAACCTTCAGCGAATTAACCACACCGATGTATACCGAGTCGGTGGTGAAGGCGCTGTTCCAGCGTGTGCCGATGAAATCCATTGCACAGCCGGAATGGATTGCTTCGGGGGTCACGTTTCTGGCTTCGGACGATGCGCGTTATATGACCGGACAAGTGCTGACCATTGACGGTGGTTATGTGATGGATGGCAGCCTGCCGGGAGCCGAATACTGGACGGAGTAACAGGGATAGGGCAGGGGGAATTCTCAAAGTGTCTTGGGCTATAGGCTAATCGGGCAGTTGAAAATGCGCCAGTTGGGTCATACGGAAGGCGGCGGCGCGGCGTATCCTTTAGGGTGAGTGAAATCCACTTTAGAAAAGGATGTCGCCATGTTGACTGATCCACTGAAACTTTCCAAAGAAGGATTGAGCGCCTTAACCGACACCGAATTTGCCGAGCAGCGCAAAAAAGTGCTGGAAACAATGGATTACAAGAAGAAGAATGGGCAGGATTTCGGGCAGGAAGAACTGCTGTATAAAGCCTTCGAGACCGAGCGGACACGGCGTTTGACAGGACAACGTTAAAGACAGGATTCTCAAATGAAACGGGTGGTCATACGATCACCCGTTTTTGTTTGCCTGCACGCAAAAAGAACGCTGATGCGCTCTTATCTAGTCATGCTGTATGAACCTTACGTACCGAGCAGTTGGTTGACTAGAATCAAGTTTAGGCTGCGTTGGAGGTGCGGCGGTTCCATTTCAAAGATCAGGATTTTGCCGATGCGGCTGCCACGCATTCCTATCGCCTTGGCGTGTTCATCTTCACGTGGCAGGGAATAGTTGCGGATGCGCTGGAATGCATCTTCTAACGTGGGGACGATTTTCTGTGTGCCAGCGATCAAGATCACATTGCGGCTGGTAAAGGCATAGGGCGCGATCTGGCTGCCACTATTGCTGGCAATCACCATCTCGCCGGTTTCGGCAATCGCTTGGACACTGCCTAGAAAATAGTCGGCTGACGCACTTTGCAACCGCAGCGCTGCCCGTTTTTCATGGTCGGCTTCTTTGATCAATGCATCTTTAAGATTGACCCAACCGTGTGTTTTGGCAGCGACTAAATCTTCAAAGCCGATTTCTTTCAGCGATATAGAAGCGGCGGTCATCAGTTGCGCGCCGTCGGGGATCAGATGCTGAATGATGTCGAGGGCTTGAGCAGGGGTATCGACCAGTTGGACTTTGATTCCGCGGGCTTCAACAGCCGCAATGGTTTGTTGAATTTGGGCAGGCGAGGCTAAATCGGTGTAACCGGGTGTTGTTGTGTTCATAATCTTTGTGACCTCTGTTGTAGATATACGGTTTGAATGGAGACACGGTGATTAATCCTTTCACTGTTTAATCGATAATGATGCTGCCTCAGACCCATGCTGAGTGCATCCGAATCAATAATATCCTAAAGAACTCTTAAGAGCTACAGTGCACCTCTTTTGGCATTGGTATGGTATGCGTACCACAAATTTATTGGCGGCTATGGTTTGCTGCCCAAGACTGCGGTAATATCGCGCGGAACGACATGCCCATGTTTGACTTTTATGGAGATGCTATGCCCAACTTGAGACAAAAAATCCTGATTCTGTATCTGGCGGATTCGGCGCTGGATAGCAAAGTGATCGCTTGGACGATTTATGACGGAACCGGACGCGAGAACCATACGACAGGTGACAGTGATCAACCGCCTTATAAAACAGGTATGGATGCGCTGCGGGCAGGCTGGCGTGTGATCCAGTTCCCACAGTTGATTCCACCGTACCCCGGTGCAGAGTACACGACTTCTTTTAATAAGCACGAATTTATATTTGAACAATTGGAGGAAGCGCAAAATGGATAAAAAGTATTTGCTGAACTCCGAGCAGATGGCTTCGTTCGCGGCGCGGGGTTTCCTGCGCTTCGATAATATGATCGCGCCGGAAGTCAACGAACGCGCCATGCGAGAAATTGACGCGGGCGTACAGGCAGGGGCGGCGGGGACACCGCTTTCCCAGTGTTATCCAGAGCCGTCGGTGCTGGGTGAAATCCTGCGTTCGCCAGAGATCGAAGGCATCATTTACAGTCTGGTTGGGCCTGATCCGTTGTTCGACCATCAGGCTGTTCATGTACGTGAACCGAACGAGGACTCGGCACAGCATATGCACGGGGACTCGATAATTGATTTGCGGATGCATTTTGACATCCAACTGATGTACTTCCCGCATGATGTGCCGCTAGAAATGGGCGGGACGCTCTTAATTCCGGGCAGCCAGTACCGGCGCATCAATGAGATGGATATTGGTCGCTACCAAAATATCGTCGGGCAAATTTCGATGGTGTGCAAAGCGGGAACGATTCTGGTGCTGCATCACGGCATCTGGCACTGTGGGCGGCAGAACAAGAGCAGCCAGCGGCGCTATATGTTCAAGGTGCGCTTGAACCCGACCGTGCGCCAGATACGGCTGTGGAACACGGATGATCTGGATGAAAGTGTAGGCAAACAGCATCCGATCTTCACCAAGGAAACACCCAAAAATGACATTCAGGCCATTTTGAGCAAATCCGAGCCGTGGTTTGAAGAAGGCGCAGGTCGTTTGGAAATTATTAACCGCATCAAGTTCTGGCGCTTTTTGACGGGCGATGAGAATTTTGATGCGCATTATTGGCTGACGCGGTTGGAGAATATGCCAGAGAACCGTGTTGGGGTAGGGTGATTTCTCAGCCAATTGTGAATCAGACGCATTACCGGCGACGGTTCTTTACGATATGAAAAAATCCCAACGTAAAATGTGTTAAGGGTTAATAAATGAGGGAGCCCATTATAATCCGTATATAGTCATGTATATGGAGGTTGTAATGGGCTTTCTGGTTGATTGGGGCAATGAAGATAGGACCGTCATACTTCAACAATATACAGGCATTTTTGACAAAATTGATCTGTATGGCTTGGCTGAAAAATCAGCGCATATGTTGAACAGTGTTTCGCATACGGTACACATCATCATTGATGAACGGAAGGTCAAAATAAACCTGAATGCGGCAGATATAGAATATCTGGAAAAATACGTCTCTATTAATCAAGGGGCGGTGGTGATTATTGTGAGTGAGACGGGTCGGGCTTACAAGAAATTTATTGAGGATCGTGGTAAAAAGTTGGGGCCAAAAGCGTTTAGAGAGCCGTATTACGCCGCCACATTGGAGGAGGCGAAGCAGCTCTTAAAGGAATGGTTTGCGGTGCATTGTCCCTAACGGTTAGATGGTTAGAATCTTCTTACCGTAGCGTCGGGTTTTAGGGTGTTTTCTCTGCTATAATGTGAACAAGAGTTCTAATTTTTCAGGAGTATTTACATGACTACTCGAATGCTCGAAATCTACCAGATCGGTGACAAACAATATGTGACTACGCGGGGTGCTGCTCGCTATTTGGGCATCTCGCATGACCGTTTACAGGGTAGTATCGCGCTCGGTAAGCTGCCCGCTGCACAGATTGAATCCCACCAGCTTATTGAGCTGGAATCGGTGAAGGCGTTTGCGATGAAGCGCAGGGCATCATAGTGGATAACTGGTGATAATGCCTTAACGCGAGTCTCTGCTTCTTATCCAAACCACAACCTAAGCCTAAGCCCCGCACCAAACCTTTATGATTTGTCATTTCATTCAACAGTAGGATTGATTCATCTACTTGCTTGCAGACAGAGGCGACTCCTGTGGATGACAAATCGTTTACGAGTTATGTGCAGTATCATGAACGGGTGTGGGGCACAGTCAAATATCCTGACCGTCCTTCGTTGGATCAAATTATGAATGCCTATGTGGTATGCTTTTGGCGCACCATCAGCAAGCGCGAACCCGGTTATCGAATAATCCCGTGATTTTCGTCTGAGCATTGTAAGAGAGGAAATACCGAACAATATGGTAAATCGATCCACCAACTCAGACACTGATAACTTTATAACTAAAGTTATAGGCCTGATTGCACATGGGGAACGAGATAAAGCTGTTGACTTGATAGGCAGTTTGCCGAGTGAATTAACTCTGTTCGTGAATGTCTCGATTCTCGCTTCTGAAGTTGTTCTGTTAATTACTACCGCCGGTGACCGGAAGCGCGTGGAAACGGGTAACATTAAACGTGTCGATGCTACTGACCATACACAAACTGATTCTGGTGACTATACAAAGAGCGATACTAGTGACCGTACCCAAGGCGATGATGATAAGCGTTTGAGTACCCGAGAACAGGCAATTATACGTTCTATTGACCTTGCCCTTGAGCTTGCTGTTTCCCTAGATCACCACCTTCGTCTTGCCAGTCGATGGATGCGTATCCTTACTGACGGTTACGTTGACCCCGATATGGATCTTTCTGATTACTATGCTAGATTTAACTACCCGTCTCTCCAACCTATTTCTCCTACTTACATAATATACGTGCGCAACCTCAATATTGAATTAGCATTGGCAGAGGCACGCGGACTTGAGAGCGATCTTGCACGTATTAGTAACCACAACTGTGACATTGCCCGATCAATTCTTTTTGTCATCATCAAAGTTCTAAATCCGTATGCACAAACTAGTGGAACCCTTAAACCGATTGTTGCTCCTGCAACCGTTTCTCGCACAAATGCCTCATTGGTAAATGAAAATGAAAATACTTCTCACTTTAGGTTGTTAGGTCTTGATACACTCACTCCTCAAACACTGTCTGACACGGTCATGCCTTATCTGCAAGCTATGGCAGACGCGCAAAAATCAATTTCAGATATTCAGGGCGCATTCTACGTAGAGCCTAAAATCAAATTAATTTCGCAAAATTCTCTAGTCGAAATCAAACTCCTGGATGTTGCCGCGATAATAAAAATAATTCGCGATATGGTCATTCCGTGGCGACGTAAAAATGCGCAACTTAGAGCTAGGATTGCGGCTGAAAAAGCGGCAACTGAAAGCAATCAATTGTATTTGGCATATGAAAAAGAAAAGCTTAGTTTAGTTGATATGGCAATTGAAATTGTTGATAAACACTCTACCTCAGATTTACCAGAGCATGAACGTTTTGCTCGAGCAATGCAAATCCTAAAATCACTAAACATTTTGGTCGATAGTTCACTGGATCTTGAAGAAATCTCTAAGCCACAGATTTTGCCTCCATGAATTAGAGTCAGATTTAATATAACTTTAGATTATGTAGTACTGAGACCCTGACCCGATCTACCATATCAAATTCAGTATGAAGCGTAAACAGCAATAGTAAATAGATAGTGATAAGTGCTATTTACAAGACCTATTTCGACCTGTAAAACAGCATTTTGGAGGCGCTATAGTTGGGGATGATGGGCTAATTTGTGTTGGGCTGCAAGGTGTCGATTGCGTGATAAGCTTCTTCGATTGTTTGCACGATTGTAAATTGATGGTTGGTGGACAGCTTACTAAATATGCGCGCCATGGCGGTGATAAAGGCGTTCGGGGTGACACAGATGATGTGTCCCGCATTTGGATGTGGTGTGCGGAGCATCGAAGTGCCTGAACTCAAGATGGTGTTTGGCAGATTCTTTACCGCACGGAAATCCGCAATGATATGCACTTTGCCTGCTGCGGATGGAAGAATCGAACTTTCCATTTTGATGCTTAACGCTTTCATCTGAGTACTATCCAGCGGTTCAGAATAGGTTTGAAGCACAACACTATCGTTTCTAATTAGCTCTACCTGAATGGGCATATAACTAACCTCCAGAAAAATACCTAGAATTAAATTGTATTACAGTATCTTACAAATAGAATGAATGAATCGCTTATGCAGCGATTCATCGGGCGACAGCGGATATTCCTGTTCAAAATTGAGTATGTTTCCCTATAGCGTTTGGCAGAATTTGTCGACTATACTCACGCGCAAAAGTCCGGGCACACGCTAGTCATTTCAAAACCTAATCTTCGGAGAAGAAAAACCTCATGATCAACAGTCCATTGTCGAGCATTCTTACGCCTACCGGTATCGTTCTCGCCCCGCTGCCAAATGAAATATGGTATGCCCGCAGCACGCCACCTAATGAATACGATGATGTGGATGATGACGGCGCTGAAATTGACGATGATGAAGACGACAGCCTTTATGAAGATGACGATGTGCCAATGGATGATGAAGACCATTACGACGATGAAGACGGGCTGCCTGAAGAAGATGAGGATGACGACCTGTTCGAAAATATTGTTGAAGCAGGCGACGAGGCCGAAGACAATGTCAATGATGGGGCGGATGTGCATGTCGACGAGGAAGACTTTGACGACGACGAGGATGATAAAGACGAGCTAGACCTCGACTTTAAGGACTAGCCGGTTGTAAAAGGAGGTTTGCCCCCCTCCCCTGCCAATCAGTTTTCAGTTCTGATAATGCTCATTCTCATTCTTTATCGACAACCACGAAACGTCAGCAGCGCCTATTTCTGACGGTTTTTGCAATCGCAATCGTCTTAATCATTACAGCGCAAAACAGATTCATAATCGATATGGGTAAGCTGCTGCTAATAGTTGAAGTCGCCATAAAAATGGACTACAGTAACCATAAGAATAAAGGGGAAAAGGTGAATAAATTCAAAATGGTTTCCGGTAATGCTCATTATCAGAACAGTTTATTACAATTTGCCCCCCCTCCCCTGCTTAACTGTCAGTAATCGGTTATAATGAATGGATGAGTTTCACCATTAACGTCGCGTCGAAGTCTATAGGATTGTGTAACGCCGCATATGGCAAACGAAATCGCCTCTGAACAAGAAATATGGGTGATGACAACAGAAGGTGCGGAGCTAACCGGTTACAATCGCTACTATCTGGAAAAGTTGGCGAAAAAAAATTCGCGACTGCCAGAAGACGAACGCCCTATTAAGGTGCGAAAGCGATTGGGTCGTCACGAGTTGTGGCTGCCTGATCTGCTGCACTATATCGAAGAAATCGGTTACGGCCCGCACCAAGATAAAAAATAGGGGATTTGTCTTGTCCTCCCATTATTTTTGACTTACTTGACTTTATGCGATGCATCGGATTATATATCTAATAACTACAACATTCCTGCATCCAAGCTGAACGCCAATCACTTGTTGACCGGAACATAAGCGATTTAGGCAGCTACTGCCCGACGAGGATGCGAACAGCGCTGTTCGTGTCGGTGTACACCTATTCGGGTAAGGGTTTTGCTTGAAGGTCGTGCAGCCGCAGTGTGGAAAATGATTGTGGTTGGCCGTTGGTAAACGGGTGTCTAAATTACCTGAGCGCTCATATTTACCCTCGCTAGTTGGCGCTAGCAGAGGGTATTTTTGTGTGTATAACTCGCCGGTGAATTGAATTCGCCCACGAAATATAATGGTTACCGTGAGCGAAATACGATCCCCAACCGTTTTACTCGGCGCTGGTCGGTTCAGCCGCTTTGACGGGCAGCATCCGCGCTTGAATGCGGATACCATTCTTCTGGCGCACCGGTTCGGCTGCGTCCAATCCGTACACTTTCAGCGAGTTCAGCACACCCTCAACAAAGGCCGCCTTGTCGCCCACATCGGCAGGATACGCAATTAGCACACTGACCAGTTTGTCCGTCACCTGCGCCCCACCCAGCAGCCGATAGGGTTTCTCCTGAAATCGCGCTTCATGATGGAAAGCGTCGAATCGTTTCTTAAGTTCGCCTTGGTTACTTGCTGCCATTTTTGGATGCTCCTTTATTCAGCGTAACGCTGCTTACCCCGCTTCTCGTTGCGAAGCATAGGTTTAGGTTACACCAGCACCACAAGCCTTAACAACCCTTGCATCAGTGGCGAGCGCGATGACCGATTCTAACCAACGCTAGGATAAGACACTCTGCGGATAATGAACCTCGAAATTATCCTGTAATAGCTGTCTCGCTTCTTCAAGCGTTGCCACAAAAAAAGTTTCCTTAAAAGCGTTTGGAGCCAGTGCTTTACCGATCCTTTGCACCAAATTCTTATAGACCAAGCCATTTTTGTTGATTACCAATACAACGGCCCCTTGATTCGTTGGAACATACTTTTCAAGATACTTAATATCCGTAGAGCTCAGAGTCATTTTGATCGTACGCTCATCAATAATCAGATGAACGGTATGATCAACGCTGTTTAACATTTGGGCTGATTCCTCGGCTAGATGATAAAGATCATCTTTAAGAGGGTTGCCCGTGTATTGTTGAAATACAACGGTCTTTTCCTCATTATCCCATTGGATTAAATAGCTCATTTTTAACCTCAATAAATTACGTTGTGTAATTATTGTAATACCAACCCGTCAGGTTAATCCCCAATTGTTACACCAAATTCATAATCCCAACTCTTTTTCTAATGCAGCGAGGGATATGAGATGGATCTTCGATTGGTTAGCTGCTTAAGGCATTTCATTATCGGCAACTGATGTTAGTATAGAAAAAACGTTTTAAGTGAAGGTGTAAATTTGGATAGAGTGACCAGCAATCGCCTCCTGAATATCTTATTTATTGCCCAGAGCATGTTTTCGGCCTCGCAAATCGCGGTTGTCACACTGGTGACGATTGTGGCGGTACGTCTGGCAGGGACGGAAACAGCGGCGGGTATGCCGTCATCCATACAAACTTTTTCGCAGGCTTTAACCGCGCTGCCGATTGCCCTGTTAATGGGGCGCTTCGGGCGGCGAATTGGTTTAACGCTCGGCTACGGGCTGGGTGCATTAGGTGGGCTGGTCGGTTTGGCGGCGCTGGCGACAAGCAGTTTTCCGCTGCTGCTGGCGAGTGCGGCTTTGCTGGGTGTTTCACGGGGAAGTGCTGATCAAGGACGCTTCGCGGCGGGTGAAATGTTCCCGGAATCGGAACGGGCGCGGATGATCGGGCGGCTGGTATTTGCGGGTACGATTGGCGCAATCGTAGGCCCGGCGCTGGTGTCCCCCAGCGGTAGATTATTAGGATCACTTGGTCAAAATGCAGACATGGGACCGTGGGCGGCGGCCTTCATCCTCAATACGCTGTCGGCGCTGCTGATCTTTTTTCTGCTGCGACCTGACCCGATGACGATTGCCCAATCCATAACGGCAGCGGAGACTCATGAGTCGGAAGTCAAACTGCCCGTCCGTCCGCTATCAGAACTGCTGCTGCTGCCGAAGGTGCAGTTGGCTATCAGTGCGGCGCTGATCGTGCAGACGGTGATGGTTATTTTGATGGTGATGACACCGTTATATATGGATCATAATCATCATGGGCGCGACAACATCTCGCTGGTGATTGCCATGCACACGTTGGGCATGTACGGCTTGTCGGCGGTAACCGGTTATATGATCGACCGTTTCGGGCGCATCCCCATGCTGTACGCCGGAGCGCTGGTTATCATTTTGTCAGCGCTGCTGTCTCCGCTATCCACCAACCAATACATTCTGGCGGCGGCTTTGTTCCTGCTGGGTCTGGGATGGAACTTCGGTTATGTCGCCAGTTCGTCGCTGCTGGCGGATACCCTGCGCGGTGCAGAACGGGCGCGGGTACAGGGTATCAATGACTCGCTGGTGTTTCTGGCAGCCGGATTCGGCAGCCTCGCCGCTGGCCCACTCTTCGCTAATGGTGGCTATGGAGCCGTCAGCAACGCGGGGATTGTGCTGACGGTGGCCTTCATCGGCTTGGTCTGGCGGCTGGGACGACCGCGCGTTGATGCTGCGCTGACCTGATGTAGCCCCTACTACCTATTCATTTCATCAGTAATCAGAATTATTAGCAGCCAATATTGACTACTTAGTTTTTATAGCAACTATCGCTTGTTGTGCTTCGCTAGCTACGGTAGTCTGATATTCTTGAATAAGAGATTGATCTTCAATAGCTAACCTTTCTAAGTCTGGGAGTATTTCCTCATCTGCTAAATGTCCAAGCGCATATACAGCCCAGTATCTGATTTTAGGAGACGCATCACTTAACATTTCACTTATTATTGGAACGACCTGATTGTCACCAATGTTAGCAAAGGCTTCTAGTGCGCTTGCTCTTATCTCAATAGATTCGTTTTGGTCTCTTACTATTTTGATTAAGTGATGCAAAGTAGAATAATTACCAATCCAGCCTAAACAGTACACCACGGCTTCCCGTATTTCTTGATCTTCGTCGGAAAGCAGCCTAATCACCGATTCAACACTTTGCTCATTGCCGATTTTACTTAACGTCAAAAGGACATCAGGCCATAATGGACGATTATCCTCGTTGAGTAAGTTTTGCAAAACGCCTATAACAGATTTGTCGTGTAGTTCACCAAAAGCCCAGCAAATAAAGCCGCGTAAATCGTTATCAGCAGTCTTATTTTGCAATAATTCGATTATTTTGGGGTATGAATCGCCCGTTACATTCACCAAAGCATCTAGTAATGCATGATGTTGATATGCTACATCTTCAGGTACAGGCAACTCATTGATGAGATTTCGCAAACTCGACACAAATTCATTTATCATCATATTATAGCTGTTGCATATAAGATAAAGTCAGATTTAACCCCCGTTATATTTACTATAAGAGGGGAAATATAACTTAAACAAACATAGTACAGGTACATGGACGGTGCATCGCCCGATCACTAACGGCCTGCCCTGACCATGCTGTGGTGCTGCACTTATGTGGATGCCTTGTCTGCTTGTTCAACTCCCAAAATGGTTTCGCTGATCATATAGCGGAACAATTCAGCCTTCTCCATACCTGCCGTGTCCATAATGGCCGCTTCGACATTGGGATACTCCATTGTGTAGAAGGTTCTGTATTTATCATTAGACCAGCGACAGTCGTAATAGGGTGTGGACATTTTTGCGCCTGCTGCTTCGATAACTTTGCCCACCTGCTGCCAGAGCTTGTAATAGGCTTCAGTGTATCCCCGAATCAGACATAATTGAATATTTTCTGTGCCATGATCGTTATCCTGCCATCGCGGCGGCGATTGCGCTGGGGAAACGCTGTTCGAAATCGAGGATGCCAACCCATTCTGGCGTGACAGCGATCCTCGCCATCTGCGGGAACATACCCTTAATCTGACTCACCCATTTCTGCCCGCCTTCCATGCCCATATAGCGTTCGGCAGAAAGAGCATATTCGGGAACCACCCCGTCAATAATACTGACGGCGGCGGTACCCCGTATCGACAGCACATTGTATGGGGCGTTGTCGCGGTCAATGGTCACGGCGACCTTTGAATTGTTGGAAAGCACATGCATTTTGGGTGATTTGATGGGCGTGCCCATGACGAGGGCTTTGCCATCCCAATGAAACCAGATGGGGATGACGCGCGGTGTGCCATCATTCCAGATGTAAGCGAGGTGCGCCAGTTTGGTCGAGGTCAGCAGTGTTTGGGCTACAGTGTCGTTGAGTAATGAGAGATCACCTGTTGAGGTCATTTTTATTCCCTTTACCTATGACATAAGTTATTAAAAAGCGATTCGCGGTATTTTATCGCACGGTAAATTATTTTGCAAAATCTATACCTGATGATATAAAAACAAACAGGAGGATTGCAAACTCTCCCCTAAATTGACTGCGCCTACGGGATGTGTAAGAGTCGGTTGTCTTGCAGCCAAGCGGTGATGGCCTGTGCGGTTACGGCGTGACCATCCGGCGTGAAATGACCATCATAGGGGTAATACAAGCGCGTGTCAGAATGCGCCTGCGCCCAATCGTGCAGCGTCGTGGTTAGATTCAAAGTCGGGATGCTATGCCCGGTCAAAAAGCGCTCCAGCCGCGATCCCGGTGCGGTTGGATCAGCTTGATATAAATCCGGCAAAATCTTACCGTATTCGGTCAGCAGCAGCGTCCAATCAGTATCATGTACGGCGCGGCGATCAGGGATAATCACGGTCACAAATGGCACACCGCTTAAACGTACCTCATCCCGAAATTGAAGTAACAGGGCTTCGGTCAGCGCCCAAGCATCTTTCCAATATTTATCTTCGGGCAAATAAATCCCCCACTCAACCGGATATTCCAGTGTATACGGCTGCCTGTCGATGACTTTTGGACGCGCCGGTAAATCCTCTTGCGGTGAAGGGAGCTGCGCCACTTGTACACCGCTCAGCCATTGAAATACCGCCGAATCAGGAAATAAATCGGGGGCAAGCTGGACACTGTTATGCAGTTTCAACGCGCCGTCATTCAGGGTAAAGAAAGGCCGGTTTAGGCGGTAGCTGTAACGCAGGGCTTCCAGATCAATCTGGTTGTCTTGAATATCGTTGCCGGGATACACCGACAGCAGCACGAGGTCAGGCTGAAACTGCCAGCCCAGATAGGCATACATCAACAATTCCCGATCTGTCCCTATCGAATCAACACTCAGGTTGATAACCTCGACCTGCCGCCCGTCGATTTGTCCAAGCTGCTGCTGTAACAGATATGGGAATGTTTCTTCCAGCTTGACCTGTATCCCCTGCGGAAACGAATCGCCCACGACCAGCACCCGAAATGTGTTGGCTGGTTTTTCCACGCTGTAAACGGGCGCGTGCAAACCAAAATTATTCATCTTGACCAGCACATGAAACTCGTCAGTAATTTCAGGCCGCCAATAAAATTCAATACAGGGTACGCGTGAATCCGCCAGCACTAGATTGTGCGTCTCTAAAAGTGTTGATGGCGTAGATTGGCATTGTGACTGCTTGAAAAGCCACCCCAAAACGATACCTAACACAATCGACAGCCCGATGAGCAGACCGAGTACCAGCCATTGGCGCTTCATAAAGGAGACCTGTTATCCCATTTGTCCGTTCAAAATTCGGCGCGCAGACGCGTTCGGATCACAAACAAAAAGGAGGATCGTAGACCCTCCCCTATCATCATGTGCTACATGCTCAATTCACCGTCAGCCGATCATCACAGTAGGCAGGCCGGCCACGACAACTTTGCCGGTAGGCATCGGCGCGGGATCGTTGCAGGTCAGGGCGGTATCACCCATGCGGGCGGCGGGTTTGTTGTTAATCATCACGGTGGCGCTGCCCATGATGATATTCCCCTTATTGGTGGGTGGAGCCTGAAACGGCCCGCCCTGCGGAATATGCGGCGGCAGATTATCGGCGACGCTGCCGACGGTGGCGGCGGCTTTGCCCTGTATCATGACATTGGTGCTGCAACCGCTGGCAATCGTGCCATTAAACGGATGCGGCAGCGGTGTGGGAACCGGGCCACCGGGTGTCGGAATCATAATGATGTGGATGTCTACGCCGACCACTTTATCGCCCATTTTGGCAGCAGGTAATCCCATGTGTTATCTCCTGATCGCTACGGATATGTCCATTATAGTACACCTTTGGCGCGGTGAGTTATCAAGCAAGCTCATCCACGCCTTCTGTGACGGGCAGCGGTTGGGACTGCTCATCAAAGCTGATGTGATGACGGCGTTCCGCAAGGCGAACACGGAAACGTGTGCCTAATGTGGGCGTTGGGTCTTGAGTGATTTTCAATGTTTTACCACCGTGAAGCGGTTCGAGGCGCAGCAGATGGAGAACGGTGGCGATGGCTAACATCATCTGGAATTCGGCAGCACCCGCGCCCAAACAGGTGTGCGTGCCAATGCCAAACGGCGAGAACGCACCGCGTTGTTTGTGTTCATTACGGGGCGCTTCATAACGGGTGATGTCGAACTGATCGGGGTTCTTAAACAACTCCGGCAGGAAGTGTGAAACAGTCGTCGCCAGCAGGATCGATTGGCCTTCTTCTATCTGGTGATCGGAAAAGGTAAAGGATTTGGCAGCGGTGCGCGTGACGGCAGGCGCAATCGAATACATGCGCAGCGTTTCCATCATGGCGTGATGGATGACATCGAGGCCGCGTAATTGTTCCGGTTTGGGCACGCCATCCGCGAACAAGGCATCGGCTTCTTCTATACACCGGCTCAGGACATCCGGATTATTGGATAAAGCGTAGAGCAAAAAGGTACATTCATTAGAAACCGTATCCAGACCGGCGATGAATGGGCCGAGTGTGGCTTCCAACATCTGCCCGTCAGTATCAAACAAACCGGGATAGTTGCGCCGCGCTTCCAGAATATCATCGATTAAATCCGGTTGGCTGCGGGTTGTATTCAGATGCTCGGCAATGATTTCATGACCGAGTTCGATCACGCGTTTCCGCGCCCGCTGGTAAGAGGGTCGGCGCAGCATGATCGCTGGCATGGTTCCGGTGACACGCACTTTGATGGCGGCACGGATAAACTCGGCAATGGTGTTCAGATCATCGCCAACGGGATGGTTCGCCAGCATTTGACCTAGCTGCTCGGTCACGATCAAGCGAAACAGTTCCAACGCGGATAATTCAGTGCCGATGGGTAGGCGGTCGATGGCAGTCTGGGCAATTTTAACCATCAAAGGTAAATTGGAAAGCATCATGCTGCCAGAGTAACCACGCTTCATGATTTTACGAAGCTGGATATGCGTTTCACCATCCACGCTTTGGATGTAGCTGTCTGTGCCCAGCTCCATACCCAGCGGTGCCCACGATTCATAAGAGCGAAATTTGTCCGCGCCTTCTTGCGTGACGAAGGTGTTGGCTTCTGGCCCTGCTAAAACCACCATTTCTCGGTTAAGCGCCCGTAAACGGAAAATCGGGCCGAGGGCTTTATACTGGGTCACACACAGGCCGATAATATCTTTCGCCATATCGAGGGTGCTGCCGAGTATGGGCAAACCGCTAACCAGCGGTGGTGGAGTCATCGGTTGGGCAGTCATGTTGGAATTCCTTTCGATTGGCTCGTACATTTGCCGGTGGGCGGATGTTGTACTTAATGTTTCATTTTAGCGCAGGTTTTTGTTTTCTTAAGTAGTGAATATGACTGATCTTAAGAGCCGCGCGCTGCCTGAGGTAAACAATCCGGTGTGCAATATGAGTGTTATGTGAATTCCCCGTTGGTTTTTGCAACAAATTGAAACATTTTTCCTGTGTTAATAGAACCAAGTGAGCCACCTTAAGCAAGCGCACTATTGTTTTTGTGCTACCCTTGAAAAGAGTGTGTCAGTAATCATGCTTGTTATACTATCACGCCACCATTACAGGCTCATGTTTGCCTATGAAAATCGCAGATTGGCAGTATCTTCAAACCTCACTCCGGGAAATCGACCGGTTCATACGAGATGCTTTTGAAGTCATTCAACAAAGCGGAAGTGACCCGACGAGTACCCTGCGTGGGCTCGTGATTTCAGAAGAAGAAATTGCTGCCTATCTCGATCAAGCACCGATGACCACCCCGTGGCCTGAAGGCTTACTCCATTTTCCAGACCTCGATTTCCAGAACAGTGACAATCCATTTTCGCGTTTGGTCGCCGCCTTCGGCTTGAATATGCTGGACAGCATCATTTTGCTGTTGAGCCTCGCGCCAGAATTTGACCTGCGCTACGAGCGCATCTTTGCCTATCTGCAAGATGATGTGTCGCAGCGCCACCCCACCGTAAACTTGATGATTAACCTGCTGGGCGGGAATACCGATGAACGCTTCGCGGTTTGGAAGCGCTTAAGCGCCGAGATGCCCCTGCGGCAGCATCAACTGGTTTCATGTGTGCCGGACCCCGGACGACCACAGGGCAGCTTTTTGTCGTATCAGGTGCGGGTTGACCACCGCATCACCGGTTATTTGTTGGGTGATGACCGCCTTGATACCCGCCTGCTGCACGCGGTACAGGTGCGGCCCTATGATCCGACGATCTGGTTACCACAGGTTGCCGCGCCGATTACAGCGGCGATGTCCTATGCCCCGCTGATTTATATGCAGGGTGGCATAGAGATGGGACAGCTTGAAACTGCGCTGGCTTTGTGTGCGACACAGGGGCAGCCGCTGGTGCATATTGATATGGTGGCGCTGGCAGCCAAAGAAATGCCCTTAGAGGACGCATGGCGCTTGGCGCTGCGCGAAGGGTATCTGAACAACGCGGCGCTGCTGGTTGATCATTGGGAAAGTGCATTGAACGAATCGCGCATGCCCTCCCCTGCCCTATGGGAGTCATTGGCGGCCTATCCGCACACCGTATTTATTTCGGCGCTCGGTGAATGGGAGCCGATGGATTTGAATCGCGGGCGGCGGATGCTGCGGCTGGCGTTTAACATCCCTGATTATCGCGAACGGCTCGAAGTGTGGGGAGAAGCCATCAGCCGTTATGAAACAGCGCTGCTTCCGGTTGATATTGAGGAAGCCAGCGCCAAGTTTGGCTTCACACGGTCACAGATTGTCCGTGCCGTCCATACGGCGGTTGATCTGGCACAATCGCGCGGCGAGATGGTGCAGAAGGCGGATCTTTACGCCGGAGCACAAGCCCACGCCAACTTGCAATTGGGATCACTGGCGCGGCGCATTGTGCCGCGTGTGGACTGGGACGATTTGATTTTGCCACCGGAACAAATGGAACAACTACGAGAAATGTCGTCGCGGCTGCGGTTTGGTCATGTGGTACAGGATGAATGGGGATTTGGCGACGCGATGCCCAATTCGTCGGGCATCAGCGCTTTGTTTGCGGGCGACAGCGGTACAGGCAAGACCCTTTCGGCAGAAGTCGTGGCTAAAGATTTAGGCTTGGTGCTGTACAAAATTGATCTTTCGGCAGTGGTGAGCAAGTATATCGGTGAGACTGAAAAGAACCTGAATACGATCTTCACCACCGCACAATCCAGCAACGCCATTTTGTTTTTTGATGAAGCCGACGCGTTGTTTGGTAAACGGTCAGAAGTAAAAGATGCCCGTGATCGCTACGCCAACATCGAAATCGCCTATCTCTTGCAACAAATCGAGGCTTATGATGGTGTTGTCATCATGGCGACTAATTTCCGGCAAAATTTAGATGATGCCTTCACGCGCCGCTTGGATTTTTTGGTAGACTTCCCTTTCCCCGATGCAGAATACCGCAAACGCCTGTGGGAAGCCCATTTTCCACCGCGCACCCCGATGTCGCCAGATGTGAATTTTACGGTAATCGCTGAACGCTATCGCTTGGCAGGCGGCAACATTCGTAATGTGGCGCTGGCGGCTGCTTATCTGGCGGCGGCGAACGGGCAGGTCGTGACACAGGAACATATCCGCAGTGCCATCCGGCGCGAAAATCAAAAAATGGGACGGCTGCTGGATGATTAATGCTTAACTTTCTTAGCAGGAAAATAGCAGTATAAAAATATTCAGCGGGCGTGATCGCAATAATTTAGGGGAAATACGCTGTGCTTCATGATTTGAATAAAACGTTAGAAAAAGTACTTGTGCAGCGCGGGAATTTAACCGCCAACCAAATTGATATTTCCTTTGAGCAACCCAACGGTCAGTGGTCGGCACGTTTGAGCCGCCCTACCCTCAACTGCTGGTGTTTTGATTTGCGCGAAAACCTCAAGCTGCGCAATATGGAAATGACCACCAACCGCAGCGGGAACCATAGCAAAACAAGTTTGGCTCCGCGCCGGATGGATCTCACATATCTTGTTACCGCGTGGGCAGGCAAAATAGAAGATGAGCATCACCTGCTGTGGCGCGGATTAGCTGCTCTCAAGCGCGTTTCATCCCTGAGTCCGAATGAGTGCGAAGGGATGCTGCGCTATCAAACTCACGATGTTCCGCTGCTGGTTGCGGACGCATCCAACATCACCACCAATCTAGTCGATTTGTGGGGTGTTTTGGATAACCAGATGCGGTTAGGTTTTACCATGATGGCAACGGTTGAACTGGATGTGGAATTGAGCATCGAAGCGCCGCTGGTGCTCGAAGCGACGATCCAACTGGGAACAGCCGACGATCCATCCAGTCGACAGTTGAATGCTGGTGGACGCGAGGAGCTGAAGATCAAACCGAAACCGGGTCAAAAACCCCCATCAGCACCTGACGATTCACAAAAGCCTAAATAGGAGGTTGCCGATTTAGTGATTTGGACAACACGTTAACTATCCATTTGCCTAGTGCTTAGAAACTAAAGCTAGATAAGGAGTTATTAGGATGCCATCATATCTTTCCCCCGGCGTTTATATGGAAGAAATCGACAAAGGGACGAAGCCGATTGAGTCGGTGGGTACGGCGGTCGCGGCATTTATCGGTTATACCGAGCGCGCCACAGATACCGTGAATGGTAAAGGGGTTTCACTGGTGGGCAAGCCCACGCTGGTGACCAATTGGAGCCAGTACGTCCAGAAGTTTGGCGGCTTCATCGAAGGCGCTTATACACCAGATTCTGTGTACGGCTATTTCGCTAACGGCGGCAGCATTTGTTACATCGTCAGCGTCAAGACAGTGGGTGCATCGTCCGACCCCGACGCATCAGAAGCCGCGGTTGCGGTCATCAATTCTGAGGGTGAAAAGGGAACCAAGCTGCTGCAATTCAAGGCGCGCGAAGGCGGCCCGGCAGGCAATAAGGTTACAGTTGAAGTCAAGCCCGATGCCCCGGCTGAAGATGGCAAAAAAGGCAGCGGCGAGTTCACCCTGCAAATCAAGATTGATAACGCTGTCGTCGAAAGCTACAGTGGATTAACCACCGGCAAGGGTGACAATAATGTCGCGACCGTGCTGGAAACCAAGTCCAAGGTTGTGGTTGCCGAAGTCGTCGGCAAGGCAGAATTGGCTCCATCAGCCGGTGCGTTCCCGTTGGCGGGCGGCAAGCTGATGGAAAAGCAGATTTCGCTGAAGGATTATCAGGGCAGCGTAGCAGAACGCAGCGGCCTCGGTGGTTTGGAACCGCTGACCGATGTGACGATGATTTGCGTGCCTGACTTGATGAGCAGCTTTCAGGCTGGCGAAATCGATATGAAGGGTGTGCAGGCTGTTCAGCAGGCCATCATCGACTACTGCGAACTGGTACGCTACTGCTTCGCAATTCTCGACTGCCCGCCGAACACCATGCCGCAGCAGATGAAAGAATGGCGTTTGTCTGTCAATTATGACACCACCCGCGCCGCTCTTTATTATCCGTGGATCGAAATTGCGGATATGACCGGCAAGAACGGACGCACACGCCTTGTGCCGCCGTCGGGTCATATGGCAGGTGTTTATGCCCGCACAGATGCAACACGTGGTGTCCACAAAGCACCAGCCAACGAAGTCGTACGTGGTGTGCTTGGTCTCGAAGTACAGGTTACCAAGGGAGAGCATGACCTTCTGAACCCGGTTGGCGTAAATGTCATCCGTTCGTTCCCCGGTCGTGGTATTCGCATCTGGGGTGGTCGTACCCTATCCAGCGATGCCTCATGGCGCTACATTAACGTGCGCCGTTTGTTCAACATGATCGAAGAAAGCATCGAGAACGGCACCCAATGGGTGGTGTTCGAGCCGAATGACCAAGCCCTGTGGGGACGTGTCCGGCGCGATGTGAAGGCCTTCTTGACGATGGTCTGGCGCACCGGCGCATTGTTCGGGCTAACTCCGGATCAGGCTTTCTACGTCAAATGCGATGAAGAAACCAACCCGCCAGAAGCGCGTGATCTGGGACAAATGGTGGTGGAGATTGGTATTGCACCGGTCAAGCCAGCAGAATTTGTGATCTTCCGTGTCAGCCAGTGGGCAGGCGATGACGAATAAATCGTTGTAACGTTGCAATTGAATAAGAAGGCTTCAAGCCCTCTGGTCAAAATCGGTATAATTTGGCGTAAAAGCTAAAGATTCAGCATATGAAAGGGATAAGAATATGGGCGCACGAGGCACAGATCCGTTAGTTAGTTTTCACTTTGCGCTGGAAGTACAAGGCGCAGTAAGCGGATTTTTCACCGAAATCGGTGGGTTGGGTTCAGAAACTGAAATTGTTGATCATAAGGTCGTAACGCCAAATGGGCAGGAAGTCATTCAGAAGATTCCCGGTCGTTTGAAGTGGGGTGAAATCACACTCAAGCGTGGTGTGACCTCCGAAATGGATATGTGGAAATGGCGCAAGCTGGTTGAAGATGGAAAGATCAGCTCTGCTCGCAAGAATGGCTCGATTGTCATGTATGACGAATCGCTGAAAGAAATCGCCCGTTGGAACTTCACCAATGGTTGGCCGAGCAAGATTAATGGCCCGCAGCTTCAGGCCGACTCGAATGCCTACGGTATCGAAGAACTGACCATCGTCCATGAAGGAATCGTTCGCGAAACCTAAGACGTGGTATTTGGAACGCGTAACAAGGGGCTTCTGCCCCTTGTTTGAATGAGCAATTGGATGTGTGTTGAGGGAGAGCCTGCGCATGAGTTTGCAAACCGAGTTTGATTTTGTACTGCCGAAGGGATTTGTTGACGACAACGGCATGGTGCATCGGGAAGGCAGTATGCGTATGGCAACGGCGCTCGATGAAATCGGGCCGCTTCGCGATCCACGCGTCCGCAACAATGAAGCCTATCTGGTGGTGATCTTGCTGTCGCAGGTCATTACCAAATTGGGCCCATTGTCGAAGGTGACCCCGGCGATGGTGGAAAAGTTTTTCGCGGCGGATATTGCTTATCTACAAGATTTGTACCGCCAGATTAATGATGTCAGCGCCCGAAAGGTGACGCTGTGGTGCCCCAACTGCGGGCATGAATTTGAAGAGGAAATTCCGCTGTTGGGGGAATCCTAAGCTACCCCCTCAACCGCTTGCAGGAGGAGGTAGCGTTTATTGCAAGAGATCTGGGATGGAGCCACGACGATATTTTATCGCTGACCCATCTGGAACGGGCACAATGGGTGCAAACCATTAACCGCATCCATGCCCATCATTGAGAGTGCCGATTAGGAAAGCAGAAGCATATGCCAGCCAAACAAGCCAAGTCGAATCCCGATACGGCAGGCCGTTCACCAAAAGACTATGAGACGCTGCTGCGGCTGGTTTACGAACGCGTGTGGGAATTATGGCGGGATGATCTACGCCGAAGCCGCGAACGAGGCGGGAAGATAGGAAAGCGTTAACCATGACAGATGTAGCCAGTAATCAATATTCCCATAGCAGCTTCCGCTTTTCGGTCGCGGTTGATGGCATTAATTACGCCGCCTTCACCGAGTTTACCTTGCCCAGTTTGCAAGTGGAAACACAGGATATTAAAGAAGGTGGGCAAAACAGTTTCGCCCACAAACTGCCGGTACGGGTAACCGCCGGAAATGCCACATTGAAACATGGCGTGGCGACCGATTTTACCCTGCTGAACTGGTACATGGATGTGCTCAAAGGTGATATTGCAGCCGCGACACGTCAGGTTACGGTGGTCATGTATAACGAGACCAATCTGCCGATGATGACGTGGGCGTTCCGTAATGCCTATCCGGTAAAGTGGGGCGGCCCGAGTTTTAAGACTGATAACAACAGTGTGGCGATTGAGGAAATTGAATTCGTCCATCATGGGTTTGATGTGAGCTAATTGAAACTGTTAAGTGTGAGGATTGGGTACGATGTCTGAGGAACCACGTAAGCCATTTCGATCAGTGGGAATGCGGATGCAGCGCTTTGGTCAGACCTTGATGCGCAATTATGCGCCGCCGTCTGAAGAACAACCTACTGCCGCGTCGA
>JBBSBS010000051.1:0-22796 GCA_038251045.1 Aggregatilineales bacterium
ATAAAATTTCCTACTCTATTGGTAAAAATCTGGGATGGATACCATCCACTTTTATAACCCCATCAAAATTATGTCCTAATGACTAATGGATATTTGATTTCATTATCCGAGACACATAACTGGAGAATCTAAAGTGAAAGCATCGGTTATCATTGTTCTGTTTTTGTCATTTATGTCAAATCAAATAATTGTTCGTGGACAGGATAGAGAAGTCAAGAAAAAAACGGCAATTCACGTAAACTGCGGTGACATAGTTGAAACTGAATTTGGAGCAAATTATGAACAACACACCTATAAGATTAAACTGAACGCTGGCGATGACCTAAAGGTCTCTATTGTACCTTTAGGTGACCAATTGAAGACGTCTATAAGTTTACTCGGTCCAACCGGCTTGGCGATAATAAATAGTGATGTTAAGGGTAACTTAAATGCTAACGGAACATATAACGTTAAACCTGAAAAGCGTCCAAGCCTGACATCTGGCAAACTTTCGGCGACGGGTGAATATACTGTCGATACTCGCGATTTTAGCACTGGTTATTATGGGGCAGGCGATCCTGGTGGGATAGGAGTTTACACAATTTATTTCAGTTGTACCCTACGCGATGGAACAGCTATAAATCCTGGTGACACGGCTCCCGCGTCCAGTGCAAATGGCAGCAATGGTAGCGCTCCGGTTGCCCCCGCTTTCTCCGGCACAGGCTTCCCCGGACTCGCGCCAGTAGACTTTTCCGCCGTTGCCAAAATCCCGATGATCGCCAGCGTTCCGATGACAGGTGGCGTTGCGCCGACAGGCGATACCATCCTCGGCTACACCTTTGATGCTGCCGACAACGACACTGTTGCGCTCAACTTCAACCGGTTGTCCGGCAACCTTAACCTCGGCCTCGTCGTCCTGTCTGCCGATAATAAAGTTGTCTTTCAGGCCAGCCTCGTCACTTCTTCCGAACTTACCACCAAGTTCACACTGCCCACCGCTGGCACATACACCATCGGCGTGTTCCGCATCGACCTCCTGTCACCATCCACGCCGGAGGCCACCGCCTTCCAACTCACCGCCAATCTGAATCCGTAGCCATAAATTGCATGATTCCCTCCTTCGTTTACGGGGGAGGGATAGGGTGATAATCCGAAAAGGAGTTCTGCTCTTTCTCGTTTTCGAGTATGATAGGTTCAAAGAGTAAGGAGCGAACATCATGACCGTACAACTCACCCTCAATGTACCGGATGAAATGGTTCAGTTGGCACAAACTGTCGCTGAGATGCATGATATGTCGGTTGAGAATGTCGTTACTAATCTTTTGTTTAGCACACTTCCCCTTGTACCTTCAATTGATGCCAACCGTTCTATTTCTGAATTGTCAAATACCGACTTATTAGCACTTAGCCAAATCACCCTGACTGCTGACGCTAATAAGCAGCATTTGGCGTTGTTGGCTAAACAGCAAGAAGAATCGTTGTCGGTGGCTGAAGAACGACAGTTACATTGGTATTCACAGATTTATAGCATTGCCACACTTTATAAAGCCAAAGCCATGATTGAAGCTGCCCACAGGGGCTTAATTGACCCGTGAGTTATATCCCAAAAGATATTCGTAATCGTATTCACCTACAGGCAAAGAATCGCTGCGGATATTGTCAGAGCCAGCAGCGACTTATTCCTATCCCATTTGAAGTTGAACATATTCATCCCACTGGCAAGGGCGGGACTGATGATGAATCTAATCTGTGGCTTTCGTGTCGTTTGTGTAACGCCTTTAAAGGGATGCAGACAGACTGGACAGATCTTGTAACAGGCGATCTTGTTACCCTCTTTAATCCCCGCGATCAAGTTTGGTTGGATCACTTTCAATGGGACGCATCAGGTACGCAGATCAATGGTAAAACAGCGGTTGGTCGTGCCACTATTCAAGCACTTCAGCTTAATCATCAATTGCATTTAGAACCGCGTCGCTTATGGGTCTCGGTTGGGTGGCATCCACCCCATGACGAGTAATCATTTTGGACCCCAACCATTTCCTAACCATCCCCCAACTTCCTCTGTCTTCTGTCTCCCTCATTTGGGTTAGTGTATTCGTCGCTTAAGAGTTACATTTTGGTCACCCTTTACTCGAATAAATGTGCTACACTGTAGGGGGGATTTTAACCATCAAATAGGGTGAATGGCAAAGATGGCGGCGGCACACCCTTCGCCAAAATTGCCAAACCTTGAGCTTCTTTACGGGAAGAAACCAATCTTTTAACGCAAATTGCATTGCGAAATTGAAGTAATTGAAGAAGTTTGTGCCAACCTTTTGCCATGATATTGACCGCCTGACTGCTTCCGCGTTATGATTGCATCATTCTAGAGAGAGATGTAATGTCATTATGGAAACCGAGAACATTTTGGTCACGCTCCTAAAGACATCCGATGGTCGCGAAGTGAATCTCACCGAAGTCCTCGCCACCAAGCCCGCTTTCGTCATTGGTACGGATCCTCGTGCCGGTTTGCGTTTGCTGGGTGTCGGCGTTGAACCCGCCCATGCCATCATCACTCGCCGTGACGCAGATTATTATGTGTCGCCGCGTGTGCCCTCTGCGCAGGTTCGTCTAAACGCTGTGCTCGTCACACAGCCCACCCGCTTTACTGCCGGTGACATGCTTCATTTCGGCGCAGAATATCTGAATATCGCCCAAGCCGAGGCTGTTGCCCCGGTTCAGCTTATGCCAGCGACTCCCAAAAGTGCGGTAATCCCTTCAAGTTATCAAGGTGTTTCGCACAGCGCTGCCGCATCTGTGCCCGCCATCGCCACAGTAAACATTCCTGCTGACCATGAAATCTACTTCCCGCAGCCCGCATCATCCGGGGGTAGGAGTGTGCCTGCGCTCATTTCCGGCATTATTACCGTGCTAATTGTCGTCGGTGTCATCGGTTACGGCTTCATCACCGGCACACCCACCACTGCTGCCGATGTGACCAGCCAGTATGCTTTTCAGGATGGGCATGTCACTGTTGTTATGTTCGAGGCCTCATGGTGTACATTTTGTAAGGTGCAAAAACCTATTCTGACATCACTTGCCACTGATTATCGAGGCAAAGTCTACAATCAATTCTTAGACGCTGAAGCCCCTGTGAATAAAGCGATGGTCAGCGCCTTTAACGTCAGCGCATACCCCGTAACCGTCATTTTTAATGATCAAGGTCAGGTTACGGCGAAATTCCTCGGCTTAACCGATGTGTCCAGCATCCGCACCGCCATTGATTTGGCACTTACTGAGTCTGTCGGGCAAAAAGAAACTGCTGCCTGATCCCTCCAATTCAGGGGGAAGCCACGACCGACTTTCCCCTGAGAAGCGCGTAAATCAAAACTCATAATCAAGCTGTGGGATTTTAAGATCAGTTTTGCGGGATAATGTGGTATAATCAACCCCGACGAAGGCACTGCTAGGGCACACTGCTGTTTGGGGTAGCTATTCATGTTTTGGGGCGAATATTCTCACCAACTCGACGAAAAAGGCCGACTAATTATCCCCATACGTTATCGTACCTATCTCATGCCACAGGCCGTTCTCACCCGTGGCCTTGATCACAATCTGGTTATTTACCCGCATGACACATGGCGTACACTTTCCGAGCATCTTAACCAGATGCCCATCACCCATGCGCCTGCCCGTGCGCTACGCCGCTTACTATTTTCCGGCGCGGTTGAGCTCTCGCTTGACCGGCAGGGACGTATGCTCGTCCCCGGTTACTTACGTGACTATGCCTCGCTCGACACTGAAGTGTTGATGGCTGGTATGGAAACCTACGTTGAACTCTGGGAACCCTCGCATTGGCGTGCTACCCTCAAAGATGTTTCCGTGTCTCTCGCGGAAGCCGAACAATTGTTCAAACTGAGTATTTAACTGTGTCGCATATTCCTGTTTTGCTCCAACCGATTCTAGATTATCTCACGCCTGCTGCCCGTGTCATTGATGGGACGTTGGGTGCGGGTGGGCATACCCGCGCACTGCTCGATGCCGGAGTAGCCGAAACCTTAAGTTTCGATGTGGATCCAATGGCTTTGGAAATCGCCCGTACCAATCTTCAAGCCTATGCCGGACGCGCCCATATTATTCATGCCAGCTACGTGGATATGGTCGCTCAAGCCCAACAGTTTGGTTGGTCGCACGTGGATGGAATTTTATTAGATGTCGGCGTATCGTCTATGCAGTTGGATCGCCCTGAGCGTGGGTTTGCCTTCATGCAAGATGGCCCGCTGGATATGCGGTTCAATCCCGCCGAAGGAATCCTCTCTGCTGCCGACCTCATCAACCAATCCGACGAAACCGAACTCGCTAATATGTTTTATAAATACGGAGAAGAGCCGCAGGGTCGTAAACTGGCACGCGGTATTCTCGAAGCACGCCCTTACGAAACCACCCGTCAGTTAGCGGGTGTCATTGAACGTATCACCCCGCGCCGCAAAGGTGATAAAATTCATCCAGCTACCCGTGTATTTCAGGCACTTAGAATCGCCGTAAATGATGAACTTGGTGGCTTAGAGCGCACGCTTCCGCAGGCCATTGATCTGCTGCGCCCCGGTGGACGGTTAGCTGTCATCAGCTTTCACAGTTTGGAAGATCGGATTGTGAAGCAGGCGTTCAAATTGGCAAGTACTGATTGTGTTTGCCCGCCCTATGTACCGGTATGTGTGTGCGGGCATGAAGCCAGCGTTCGCTTGCTGACGCGCAAACCGTTGATCGCCGATGACGCCGAGGTTGCCCGGAACCCGCGCAGCCGCAGCGCCAAACTCCGAGTTGTCGAAAAACTGGGTTAGCCGCACAATAGGTTTATCGGTTTCGCCAACGGATAGATATTAGACTTAAGACGTTTACTCAATCATGAACCAGATTCAACATGCCCTGCGCGACAATCAATGGCGTTTTCAAAAGCAAGCGGTTGCTCTGGGGGCGCTCGGTGTCTTTATCGCCATCGTCATTGGTGCGCTGTACCTTGCTCAATCCGCATCTGTCTCCACATTGGGTCGTCAACTCGAAAATCTGATTACCAAACGTAATCAACTTGAACAAACCAATGAGCAGCTTCGGGCGGATATATCGCAGTTGCGCAGTGTGCCGCGTTTATTGGCGCGTGCCGAAGAACTGGGTTTCGTCAAAGCCAGCGAAGACGAAATCGAGTATATGTATGTCCCCGGCTATAACCCAAATCGTCAACAAACGACCGCCGCCGTGGTGGACTCATCCAGCAAGCTGCCGGATTACGACGAGTCGTTTACCGGTTGGGTACAACAACAGTTGGATAACTTAGCTAAACAATTCAATGGATTCTCCTCTGGAGGTAGCTGATGGCAAACACACAACAATTACCATCTCGCGATGAGATGTTCAATCAACGTTTGCCATTCATATTGGTGGGCATGGTTGTACTCAGCGCGCTGCTGGTGCTCAAGCTGATTTCGTTTCAGCAGCTTTCTGCCGATGTTGTGAACGAACTTAGCCCGGATTACAACCGCACCATTAAACTCGCCTCGGCGCGTGGGCTGATTTATGACCGGTCCGGTCAGCGATTAGCCGTCAACACCGTTGAGTATCGTATTGGCATCAGCCCCAATCTGGTCGCTAATCCCCAGCGCAGTGCCACCCAACTTGCCGCCATTCTCAATCTGGACGAATTGGAAGTTTATAAAGCGCTAACCAGCGACTCGCTTTATGTACTGCTGGCTCCCCGTGTCAGTGCCGAGCAGGGACAGGCGGTTGAAAAGCTCAAAGAAGATGGCCTGACCGCGTTGCAGATCGAGAAAATCCCGCGCCGGAACTACCCTCAAGGAACCGTCGCAGCACAGATTTTGGGTTTCGTCGGTGGTGATTTGCAGGGTTATTATGGTGTCGAGGGTAAATTTCAGGATCAGTTAGTAGGTCGTCCTCGTACCGAGGTTGTCAGTAACATTCCTTTTGATTTGCCCCCACAGCAAGAAGCCGATCAGGGCAGTGATATTTATCTGACGATTGACCGCGATATTCAATTTCTGATTGAAAGTGAATTGGCTTATTCGATTGACAGCACCGGAGCCAAAAGCGGAACCATCATCGTCATGAATCCCCGTACTGGTGACATTCTCGGTATGGCGAGTTATCCCTCTTACGACCCTAACAACTTTCAGGCGGAGAAAGACGCGAACGTCTGGAAGAATCCCGCCATTAGTAACGAATACGAACCCGGTTCGGTGATGAAGGTTATTACAGTTGCGGCTGCCTTAGAGGATAAAGCCATCAGCAAAGAGTGGACTTATAACGATCAGGGTATGCTCGACATGGCGGGCATTCAGGTACAAAATTGGGATCGCAAGGCGCATGGAGTTGTGGATACAACCGGTATATTGGTACAGTCTTTGAACGTCGGCGCGGCGAATGTGAGTCTGGCGATGGGGCCAACCGACTTCTACAAATTCATGTCTCAGTTTGGTTTTGGTCGTTTAACGGGTGTCAATTTGGCCTCCGAAGCATCTGGAACCATGCATGTTCCCGGAGATCCAAATTGGAGCGAAAGCAATCTGCTGACCAATAGTTTTGGACAGGGTGTTGCGGTAACCCCTTTGCAAATGATTACGGCTGTATCAGCCATTGCCAACGATGGCTTGATGATGCAGCCCAATATCGTTTCCAAAATTGTGACCGACGGTGAAACGAATATTTCCCAGCCGATTGCCCTCAGTCACCCGATATCGACCGAAACAGCACACATCGTACGTGATATGATGGTCGCCGTCGTCCAAAATGGACTAGATGACGCGGCTTCGCTGCCCGGTTACACCATTGCCGGCAAAACAGGCACAGCGGAAATAAATGGCCCGGTGCGTTATCGCAGCGACGCGTGGATCATGAGCTTTATCGGTTTCCTGCCCGCGGATGACCCACAGGCGATTGTGTTTATCAAACTGGATGAACCGACTACTGGACGCTGGGCAAGTCAGGTCGTCGCGCCCATTTTCCGCCGCCTTGCCGAGCGCTTGGTGGTACTGATGGAAATCCCAAATGACGCGACCCGCAAAGCGCTGGAAAGTCAGGGTGCGGTCATACAGGATATTCATCATTAATTTGATCTTTGACGGGCAACCTGTTTATACTAAAACCTGTTTTATGCATTCATGCTTATTTATGAGGTCTTAGCGTTATGGCTGGACAACTTCCATTTGCCATTACCGTTGGTGGTATCAGTTTTTTGTTGGCGGTCATCTGGGGTGGGCCATTTGTCGAGGTGTTGCGTCGCCTTAAGATAGGCAAGCTCATTCGGCCGGAGTTGAATCAAGATCAACAAAAAAAGGTAGGCACACCCACAATGGGTGGCATTCTGGTAGTCATACCGGTTGTTTTGATCGCGCTAGGACTAAATTTGGTCAACGTCATCCGAACCGTCACTGGCGCGAGTATTCTGCTGCCGCTGGTGGTCTTAATCGGTTTTGGCGTACTCGGCATGATTGACGACTGGGAAGGTATTCAGCGCTCGCACGGTCGCCCGATTGGAGAAGGCATCAGCCCCCGCGTCAAATTTGCCGGTCAATTAGTTCTGGCAACCGTCATCGCCCTCATCATCTCGCTCTATGATGGTGGTTTCCAGTTTGCTAACCAGATTATTATCCCGCTGCTTCCCTTTCCGATTAAAATCACACCCATAATTTTTATCCCCATCACCATTTTTTATATTATCGGCATGTCCAATGCCATAAACTTTACCGATGGCATGGACGGTTTGGCGGGAATCATTTCTGCCAGCGCCTTTGCGGCATATGGTGTGATCGCGTACTTGCAGGGGCAGGTATTCCTCACCCAATTTTGCTTTTTGATGGTCGGTGCTTGTTTCGCCTTTCTCTGGTTTAATGCCCATCCGGCACAATTGTTTATGGGCGATACGGGTTCGTTAGCTTTGGGGGCAACACTTGGCACGGTCGCCATATTGACCGGTCAGTGGCTGTTGTTACCGCTAATCGCCATTGTTCCGGTCGCAGAAACGCTCAGTGTCATCATACAGGTGGCTTATTACAAACGCACCAAAGACCCGGTGACCGGTCAGGGGAAGCGGCTGTTTCGTATGGCTCCACTTCATCACCACTTTGAAGAAAGTGGGTGGAGCGAAACACAGGTTGTGCAGCGTTTCTGGCTGATTGGTCTTTTGGCCGCGATTTTTGGGGTGGCGCTGGCTCTCTTGTAGGTGCTGATTGTTCGGTCATTTGGTGAAAGACGAGAACCAATTTGCACGTCAACGGAACACATAAACTCGATAAACTCTATGGTAAAAAAGTTGCCGTCATAGGCTTTGCACGGCAGGGTAAGGCGCTGGCACGCTGGCTGCCGACCATTGGCGCACGGGTGCTGGTCAGCGATACCCGCTCGCCCGAAAAATTAGCCGATGAAACAGCACAGTACCCCGATGTCGAATTTGTGCTGGGTGGTCACCCCGACACGATGCTCGACGGTGTGGATTTACTGTGCCTTTCCGGTGGGGTTTCGCCTGACCTGCCCATCGTACTGGAGGCGGCTAAACGGCACATCCCCATTTCTAATGACGCTGAACTGTTCCTTGAACGGTCGCCGGCTCCGGTGATCGGCATCACAGGCAGCGCGGGCAAGACCACCACCACCAGCTTGACGGGCGAAATCCTCAAGCGGGCGGGCATGACCACATGGGTCGGGGGGAACATTGGTGAGGTGCTCTTAGATGTACTCCCGCAGATCAAAAAGGACGATGTGGTGGTGATGGAGCTTTCGAGCTTCCAACTGGAGCTGATGACCACCAGCCCACGCCTCGGCTGTGTGCTGAATATCACACCCAATCATCTCGACCGCCACGGCACAATGGATAATTACGTTCGCGCCAAAGCCAACATGGTTTTGAATCAGGGTGCGACCGATACAGCCGTATTGGGTTACGATGATTCGGTCAGCCGCAGTCTGGCGGACATCGTATCCGGTCATCTGGTGTGGTTTAGCGGTCAGACGATGGTCAGCGACGGTGCATTTATGGCCGGAGAGCGCCTGCTGGTGGTGGGGCGTTCGAGTAGTAATGGTGAGCCGCATGTGGTATGCGGGCGGGCGGATGTTCCCCTGCGTGGTGAGCATAACGTGATGAATGTGCTGGCGGCCTGTGCGATTACCGGCGCAAGCGGCGTGGATGCCGACGTGATGGAAGCGACTATTCGCGATTTCAAGGCGGTTCCGCACCGCTTGGAAGTGGTACGCGTGGTCAATGATGTGACCTATGTGAATGACAGCATCGCGACCGCGCCGGAACGGGTGCTGGCAGCGCTCCGCAGTTTTAATGAGCCGCTGGTATTATTAGCGGGCGGCAAGGATAAAAATCTGCCGTGGGAAGAAATGGTCCGGCTGGCATTGGCGAAGAGCCGCCATATTGTGGCCTTTGGCGACGCGGCGGAGTTGATCGTGAGCGTCGTGCAGCAGGTGGCAGGCGATACCGACAAGGTGACACGCGTAGCCTCACTGGATGAGGCGCTGGCGAAGGCTGTCACGCTGGCACAGGCGGGGGATGTGGTGCTGCTGTCCCCCGGTGGCACCAGCTATGATGCCTATATCGACTTCGTGGCGCGCGGGGAACACTTTCGCCAACTGGTAATGGGGTTATAATTCATTAAGATATGTAATGTTTGGCACAAGCCGGATGCTTAACCTCATTTATAAGCAGCTTGTGCTAATGTGAAGTTTAGAAGTAGATTTACCGAGGCATTATGGCTGACCAACCGCTGCTTGACCCGAATGGATTTACCGATGTGCTGCCAGAAGTTCCCCCCGCGCCGCGACCGGTACGGGCGACACCCCGTTCTACGCCGCAGGTTCCGGTGGAGGTGGCAGCCAGTGAGCAAAAGCGGAGTTTCGTGGCGACACTGGACGGTTATTTGCTGGTGATCGTCGGTATTTTGCTGGCGATCGGGTTGATGATGGTTTACAGCACGACCTTCGATTGGAGCTACCAAACTTACGGCAGCGAATCGACGATTTTCTTGCAGCACGTGCGCAATGCCTTCATCGGTGGTGCGGTGATGCTGATCTTCGCCTTTGTGGATTACCGTTTCTGGCGGCGCTTGGCAGTTCCTTTGCTGCTGGTGACGATTGGCGCGTTGATTGCGGTGCTGCTGTTTGGTGATGATGTGTTCGGTGCGCGGCGCTCGTTGATTAACGGGTCGTTCCAGCCGAGCGAATTAGCCGAGCTGGTGACGGTCATTTATATGGCGGCGTGGCTCAGTTCACGGCGGACGCAAATCCGCAGTATCACCTATGGCTTGCTGCCGTTCGCGGTGCTGGTGGGTATCGTCGCTATGTTGATTTTGCGCCAGCCGGACATCAGTACAGCGGCGACGGTGATTGCTGTGGCGGGCATCATGTTCTTTCTGGCGGGTGCTGACCTGCTGCAACTGGCAGTCACAGGCGCGATTGTGGGCGTAATGGGCTTTATTTATGTGACGACGATTGGCCCGAATTATGCGCAGGGCCGGTTGAGTTCGTTTGTGTCGAGCGTGGCGGATATTACGCAGGCCGATTACCATGTGCAGCAGGCGATTATTGCCTTCAACAACGGCGGCCTGACGGGTGTGGGTTTGGGGCAGGGTAAGCAGAAATATGGTAATTTGCCCGCGCCACATACCGATAGTATCTTCGCGGTGATTGGCGAGGAACTGGGGTTGATGGGGGCGGGTTTGGTGGTGGCCCTGTATATCGCGGTGGTGACGCGCGGGATTCAGATTGCGAGGCGGGCGGTAGACCCTTTCGGGGCGCTGCTGGCGGCGGGGCTGACGATATGGATCGCGATTAAGGCGCTGCTGAATATCGCAGTGATGACGGCGGTTGTGCCACCGACGGGCGCACCGCTGCCGTTCATTAGTTTCGGCGGGTCGTCGCTGGTGGTGCTGCTGGCGGGTACGGGACTGCTGCTGAGTGTGGCGCGGGTACGGGCGCGGCAGACCATGCCCAAATGGTCGGCACAGCGCCCCGAACAGCGTAATGTGATCCCCGCACCGGAACGCCGTGTGCGACAGGTCGCGGCGAACCGCACGCGACCACCCGCAGCCGAGAAACCGAAGTTTGTAGAGTAGGTTAGCCATTAGTCGCCAGCCATAATACTCAGCTGAAGTGTGGGAAGAGGTGCGAGAGCGCCTCTTTTTTGATTCAGAAGCGTTTTTGTGTCGACCCACGGGATTGCTTCGCTTGTCGTCGTCGTCGTCGTCGGCGGCGACACAAATGTTGTTGTTGTTGTTGCAACTGCAACTGCAACTCGCGCTTTTGGATTCTCGTTTGAGTGAGCCGCGACCCAAGGGCGCTGGCAAAATTGGCAGCAATGGCGGCAATGGCAAAGGCAAGTTGGGTCTGTCTTCGGTCAAAATGTTGGCAAAGTTGGCAAAAATGGGGTGATGGTCCGCCGCCGCCAAGATTGCCAAACCATTTTTTTACCAAGAAGATACAAGAAGCAAAGGGCGAGCAATTTAACATAAGACCTCCGAGGCAGAATGACACACGGTAAATACAGATTAGCACGGTGGCGAGGGTTAAGGGTGACATTTTGGTCGGACATTTGGTAACCGTTAAGGGGTTTTGGCGCTAACGTTGTGAGGGAGGATATGGGGTGCGGGGTTGGAGGATGGTTGGAAAATGGTTTGGGGGCAAACCTAAAGTAAACGTAGGGAATAAGAAACCCTCTCCGTCGCTGGCGCGACACCTCCCCCGCATCCCTCGGGAGGCTGCGCTCAGCGAGGGAGGACGAAGTGGGCAACAGTCAAGAGTCGGTATTCATTTGGGGAATGCGGGAATAAGAAACCCCCTCCGTCGCTGGCGCGCCACTCCCCCGCAGGCGAGGGAGGATGAAGAGGGCAGACAGCCGTGGGATGCAACGTGGATGGCGGCGGGTGGGGAGGCGAAAAGCGGAGCACACACAGATGCTCCCCTACGATAAGGCAAGTTGGGCGGTGATTTGAGGGCGGTTGTTATCCATTGAAGTATCTCCGGCGGCAGACTAGACTGTAGGCGTTTTAGAAATATTTCTGAAATGATCATTTACATAACCGCATACCACTTTGGAGACAACATGGAAATCGAACGGAAGTATTTTGTTCTGCGCGCCGTCAGCATCTTTTATTATGTGATGGGTATATTGGTCTTGATTTTCGGTTCAGTAGCGGCTTTTTCCGGCGCCGTTTCATCCTCATCAATAATGGCCTATGGCATGAACGGCAATGGCGGCACGAGCAGCATTGGTTGGTTGGTGGGGGCTGGGATGGAAGTGGGGGTGCTGGTGGTGGGGTTTGCGTTGATCGCCGGGGCGCAGTTGGTACGGCTGCTGCTGTCGGTAGAGGAAAACACCCGCGGTGCTGCCGAGAGCCAGACCGAGCAGCTTAACCTGATGAAATCGCTGGTGCAGCAGATGAAATCCGCACCGCGCTGATGCGGGGATAAGACACCCCCTCCGTCGCTGGCGCGACACCTCCCCCGCATCCCACGGGAGGCTGCGCACAGCGATGGAGGATAAAGAGGAAACAAAAGAGGGCACACAGCCGTGTGCCCCTACACGAAGGCGGATTTGGGCGGTAGGGGTCGCATTGGGCTAAAGCCGTCATGTTACTAGGAAGATCACTGATTACTTGTTAGGTTTTGGACTTACAAGATATACTTTTCAAATGTATTAATCTTTTGGAGGGAGTATGTCAAAGAAAAACCCATACCTAAAGAATAAAATTGTTGAAGTATCTTCGCGGTCATTATTTGGAAGAAAATCTGAAAAAGATAAGACTATTGAAAAATGGACTGATCTCGGTTGGGTGCTAAAAAAGGACAGTAAGGTTCGCGGCAAAGAGCGCTACATTCTGACGTTTGAATATCAGATGTCAGATGATGAAATAGAGTTCGCCGCAAAGCGTCAGCGAAATGTCAGGCTTGGTTGTGTAGGATTATTGGTGATTGTGGTCATTATTGGCCTTATCAGTTCATCTCAACAAAATGCAAGTATCGCTGCTACCAGAACATTTGAAGGGACAGAGATTGCCTACGCTAATGCGACATTGGCACAACAGTCTATAAATGACACCGCAACCGCAACACTTTGGACACCAACCTTTACGCCGACTCCTAGCGATACACCGACGATTACCTATACGCCTAGCATTACTTTTACACCGAGTATCACGCCTACATTTACCGCCAGCGCCACGATTACAGAGACTCCGCTACCATCTGCAACCGTTCCAACTGACGCACCACCAGTCACATACTATGTTAGGTCACTCGCTAATGTGCGGTCTTGTGAGCGTACATCGTGTGACAAAATTGATGAACTACAGGCCGGAACTACAATTCAGGTTGTTGGTACTGTTCAGGGTGATAACTTTGCAGGTAGCACCACATGGGAGCGCATTATCTATAATGGTCAGACTGGGTATGTCCACAGTTCATTAGTTTCAATCAATCCACCACCCACCGCAGCGCCTAGACCCGTCGTAGTCCCGCAACAGCAATTTGTTTCAACCGTTCCTCCTATTCCTGCCGTTAATTTTGTTCCAGACTGTTCAGGCGATGTTTATAACTGTCCTATGTTAAGTTGTGCCGAAGTAAGAATATATGCCGCGTCTTGCCCCGGCGATCCGTCAGACTTAGATCATGATGGTAATGGACTATTTTGTGAGAGTGATTGCTAGACTAAAGGAAGTGTATGTCAACCGAAGATTTGTTCGCTAAACATATAGTTGAGCCTGAGCCAAATCAGACCCTCTGGCATTATATGAGCTTTGCCAAATTCATGTCACTGCTTGACACCAGTAGTCTGTTTTTCAGTCAGTTAAAAAATCTGAACGACCCATTTGAGGGAATACCCTTCATTGACCACATGCCAATTGGTTCTGAGTTCGAGAAAATGTACAAGAGTACCCTTGAAGACCCTAATTCATGGCGACATTACATCGTAGTAACGTGTTGGAGTGCCAATAGTTCAGAAAACTTAGGAATGTGGAACACTTATGCCTCTAAGTTTGGAATAACGATAAAGTCAACTGTCCAAAGACTAAACGACGGGCTCAATTTTGCTAGTGAATCGGAAGTCTTTAGAGGGCTTGTCATGTACGACAGAGCTGAGGGCGAACCCGGAGATAATTGGAGCATATTTTTTGATATTTTTCATAATAAGAGAAAAGAATTTGAGAACGAAAATGAGTATAGAATTGCACGAGGATATAATGATCCAAAACAGCGTTATATGATTAATTTGGCGGGAGGAATACTGATTCCAGTTAACCTCAATCGCCTAATTGATAAGATTGTTATTAGCCCCGAAAGTCCTAATTGGTTCTTAGGGCTTGTTCAGTCAATTACCCGCAAGAATGGATTAAGTATTGAAGTTACACACTCCGAAATTGACAGAAAACCATTTGTATAAATATTTGTTCGTTAGTTAAGCTCGGTTGGTGACGTATCCTTCTGTTCTGGATTTTCCTTAATATAGCTATCCTGATACAATGACCTCTAGGATGGCGACGTTCATCGGATGATATGAAAAAAGAGCAAACAATTCGCATAATGGTGGCTGCGGGCGGCACGGGTGGTCATGTTTATCCGGCGCTGGCGATTGCCGAGGCCATGACGCGCATGTTCCTAGAATCAAGTGATTGGAAACCCATTTAATAAAAATGAATATTCGAGGTATGAGATTGAAAAGATCAACCCTATTAGGCCTTGCCATTGTTGTGTGCAGCCTGCTGACCACGCTTGTGGTCGCGCAGGCGGTTGTCGCACAAACTGTTAACCCTCAATGTGATGTCGATGCAGTTATTAAGCATCAAGAAGAACATGCACAGGAATTAGCGAATTTTGCGGTAGAGGCTAAAACGGATTTGAATGCTGCACTTGCCACCCTGTATCGAACATCTATTGCCTATCAGGCTTTAGCGGTTGAATGTGGTTTTACGGATCACATAGCAGTGGAAACTGAACATCAATTGGAGCATTCTGACTTAATCGATACCGATACCCACAGTGATACCCACGGTCATGGTGAGGAAGAAGCGGATGTTCTGGCGCTGGCACGTACTATAGGTGATCCAGAACAAGGCAAAATCTTATTTAACACAGTTCGGCCTGAAGTTGCGTTCGCCTGTGCTACCTGTCATCGCGTGGACAGTACCGAGACGTTGGTTGGTCCGGGATTACTGGGCATTAGCGGTCACGCACATAACAGCAGTGAATCAGACACTATGGCTGGCATGAACATTGGCGGGGGCACAGCGACACCGGATACCATGAGTGGCATGAACATGAGTGAAGCCACAGCGGAAGCAACCGCAGCGCCTGAACTAATGACGGAAGAGAAAGTTGAATTTCTACGGACATCGATTACGAATCCGAGCGCATTTGTGATGACAGGCTTTCCAGACAATCTAATGCCCAAGGTCTATGGCACGATTTTTACTCCTGAAGAGATCAATGATTTGATCGCCTATTTGTTCACGTTGGACTAAAAATAGGCTCTTTCATCGGTTTCAGATAAGGGCTATCGTTAGGTGTGATTATGGTATCGCGCATCCGTGATGCGATATCTGAATTACCGTTTGAACGTAAGATTAGTAATTGGTTGGAGCAGTGTTCTCGCACTGCTCCATTTGATTTATATTGTGTGATACATAGACATTTTTCACTTTTCGAGAGGCATTTTGATCTGACATTTATCCCGTTCATGCTAAATCTGTGCATAGGATTTTCCTTAATATAGCTATCCTGATACAATGACCTCTAGGATGGCGACGTTCATTGAGTGATATGAATAAAGAGCACACAAAACGCATTATGGTGGCTGCGGGCGGCACCGGGGGTCATGTTTATCCGGCGCTGGCGATTGCCGAGGCGGTGACGCGCATGCATCCACAGGTGAGTCTGTCGTTCGTGGGCAGCGTCGGCGGCTTCGAGCGTCCACTTCTTAAGGAAACGCAGGTGCAGTTTGCCGCTTATGATGAGGTAAGGGCGGGGCCGCTGCATGGTGTCAACCCGTTGAAGATGGTCGTCAGCCTGTTTCAGTTGATGGTCGGGACGCTGCAAGCGCTGTGGCTGGTGATGCGCCAGAAGCCGGATGCGCTGCTGCTGACGGGCGGTTGGGTCGGTTTGCCGGTGGCGATGGCGGCGTGGGTGTGGCGTGTGCCCATTCTCATTTTTCTGCCGGATATTGAGCCGGGGTTGACGATTCAGGTGCTGCGGCGGTTTGCGCGGCAGGTGGCGCTGACGGTCGATGAGTCGAAGGTGTATTTTCCGTCGAACGACACGGTCACAACGGGTTATCCGTTACGGCAGGTGATGTTAGAGGCCACCCGCGAGGCGGCGCAGGCGCATTTTGGTCTGGATGCGGGGCGCAAGACGCTGCTGGTTTTTGGTGGCAGCCGGGGTTCACGGGCGATTAACAACGCGCTGCTGGCTGTTTTGCCGCAGTTGTTGGCAGAGGGCGTGCAGGTCATCCATGTGACGGGTACACTGGATTGGACGGATATTGAAACACGGACGAAACAGATGGCGGATACAACCCATTATCATGTTTATCCGTATTTACATCATGAGATGGGGTTAGCGATGGCGGGTGCTGATCTGGTAGTATGCCGTTCGGGCGCGAGTGTGCTGGGTGAGTTCCCTTTATTTGGGCTGCCGTCGATTCTGGTGCCGCTGGCGTATGCGTGGCGTTACCAGAAGGTGAACGCGGAATATCTGGCACAGCGGGGCGCGGCGATTGATATGAACGAGACTGATATGGCTGAACGGCTGCTGCCGACGATACACGAATTATTTGGCGATGCGGCGCGTCTGGAGCAGATGCGGCAGGCGGCGCGCGGGCTGGCACGTCCGGATGGTGCGGCGTGCGCGGCGGAAGCATTGGCGACATTGGCGGGAGCAAAAGTATGATTCAACTTTCGACATTGTTGTGGACATTCTCGCTGGTTTTCGCCGTGATCGGTTATCTGCGCGGTTTGCCCAAAGAGTTGATCTCGCTGGCGGGGATTGTGCTGGCGTTGTTCGCGCTGTTCCAGTTCGATAATGTGCTGCGGGGTATTTTTCTGGCGAATGTGCCGGGGATGCAGAAGTTTGTGATCCAGTGCTTTATCTTCATGGCGATCGTGTTCTTTGCCTATCAGACACGGGCGATTGGGCGGCGGTTGAATGTGAATGAGAGCGGGCGCGATAACCTGCAATCAACGGTTTTGGGCGCAATCGTCGGCTTTCTGAACGGTTATCTGATTTTCGGCTCGATCTGGTACTTCATGCACATCAATGATTATCCGTTGAGTCCGTTTATTGAAGCGCCGGTGGTCGGTTCGCCCAGCGCGGCGACCATTAGTAATCTGCCGCTGTATGTGCTGGCGGGTGGGCCGGGTGGTGATGGCAGTTTGCTGTCGCTGGTGGTGATCGTGCTGTTCGTGATCGTGCTGATTTTGATTTGAGGGGAAACCCCCACCCCAACCCTCCCCCGTAAACGAGGGAGGGGGCAAGATAGACGCAGAACCGTATTTATATGGGCGCAAGCCTCTAAGATGGGTTAGGTTGCTACGACGTGGTTTCGCTATACAGTATGCTGTGGGTAATGGCGGTGTTTTTCGGCGTGATCGGCGTGATACGTGGTCTGCGGAAAGAGGCCGTGTCTTTCGGCGGTATCGTGCTGGCGACGTTCGCGTTGTTCCAGTTCGATGTGCTGTTACGCGGCGTGTTTCTGGCCTCGATTCCACGCGACCAAGCCTTTTTTGTGCAGGCGGGGTTGTTCAGCCTCGTGGTGTACTTCGCTTATCAGACGCGGACATTCGGCGGTTATGGTGAGGGCGGTCAAACCCCACGTGGCAACCGGATTCAGGATGCGATTCTGGGCGGGATATTGGGTGCGCTCAACGGTTATTTGATCTGGGGCGCGATCTGGTATTTCCTCGATATTAACGATTATCCGTTTGCGCCGTTGATTACCGCGCCGGCTGCCAACTCGATCAGCGCACAGGCGCTCAATGCGATTCCGCTGGTGCTGCTGGGCAACGCGACCGGTGGTGGTGGTCAGGTGTTGACGGTGATCGTGGTGGCGATGTTCATCGTGATCTTATTCGTGATGTAATGTGTTCTGCCGGACATTCCCCTGTTACAATTCAAGTTTATATTCGTTTAGTCTAGTAGGCGCTGCGGCGGCTGTGTGCCTGCGCGAATTTTACTATTGGCTTAAGTGATTATTGGGTGCGGTGTGAAGTTAAAAGCGGGTCAACATATTTATCTGGTGGGGATAGGCGGGTCGGGGCTTTCGGCTATCGCCCGTGTTTTGTTGGGGCAGGGTTACAAGGTATCCGGTTCTGACCGCAGCCTCAACAGCTTGACCGAAGCATTGGCGCGGGATGGCGCGACGGTCTACGCGGGGCATGACGCGGCACACATAGCGGGAGCCGATGCGCTGATTATCACGTCGGCGGTCAAGGATGACCATGTTGAAGTGGCGGCGGCGCTGGCGCAGGGCATCCCCGTGTACAAGCGTCAGGACATCATGGCTGACCTGATGGAAGGCAAGAGGGTGATCGCCGTCGCGGGTACGAAGGGCAAAACGACCACCACCTCGATGATCGTGCATATTCTACGGGAATGCGGCAAAGACCCCAGCTACATCGTCGGCGGGATTATGGGGAACACAGGCACGAATGCGGGTGTGGGTACGGGTAGTGTGTTCGTGGTCGAGGCCGATGAATACGACAATATGTTCCTTGGTTTGAAGCCGGACATCGCGGTGATTACCAACATCGAGTGGGATCATCCCGACTTTTTCAAGACACCGGAGGATATGGTCGAGTCGTTTCGGAAGTTTGTAATGTTACTCAAAACGCCTGAAGGCAGTGGCATGTTAGTCACTTGTAGTGATGACACTCTCGTTAAAGAATTGGTTGAATGGCGTAATCAAGAGGATAAATGGGGAACAACGTACACGTATGGCTTAAGTGATGATGCTACCATGAGTGCAGAAAATATCCATACGGATGCTTCGGGATTTACTGCGTTTGAAATCAATTTTGCAGGTGCAAAAAATATTCCAGCGCGTATTAGACTTCCGGGAGCACATAATGTCAGAAATGCGCTGGCGGCTCTTTTAATTGCTCCACCTACTGCTGATGTGCCGATGTTTTATGCGGGGTTGCCTGTATTGGAAACGTTTAAGCCAACAGCGCGGCGGTTTGAACTGCGGGCGGATGTGGGTGGCATCGCGATTGTTGATGATTACGCACATAACCCGATGTCGATCAAGGCGGTGTTGGAGGCGGCGAAGCAGCGCTATCCAGAGCGGGCGGTGTGGGCGGTTTGGCAGCCGCATACCTACAGCCGGACGCAAGCGTTGTTCAATCAATTTGTAACGGCGTTCGGGGATGCCGATCATGTGTTGATTACAGACATTTATGCCGCACGGGAAGCACCGATTGATGGGGTGACCAGCGCGGCAGTGGTTGAGGCGATGCAGCATCCCGATGTGCGGCACACGGCGACCTTCGCGGATGCGGTGAAAGTCTTGCATGATGCGGTCACAGCGCCAGCCGTAATTATCATCATGAGCGCGGGGGATGCGCCGCAAATTGGTGTCGAGTATCTCAAACTTCTGCAAGGTAAGGCGTAGGCGATATGACGATTTGGCTGCCGCACCCTTATGTTGACCGCTTGCTACGCGACGAGTCTCTGGCGCGGCATACGGCGGCACGGTTGGGTGGTACGGCGGATTATTTATATGTCGCCAAGGAGTCGAACGACGAATTGGCGGCGGTGGTGGCTGCCGCGTGGGAGCAGCAGGTACCGGTGCGGGTGCTGGGTGGCGGCGCGAATGTGCTGATTTCGGACAAAGGTGTGCGCGGTTTGGTGGTCATCAACGATGTGAGTGAGGTGACATTCGGTGATTGGCATGATGGGCGCAACGTGGCGACGACTGGTGGCATGGGCTTGACGGTGTTGGCGCGGAAATGCCAGTCCCGCGGATTAGCAGGATTAGAGTGGGCGGCAAGCGTGCCGGGTACGGTAGGCGGGGCAGTGGTCAACAACGCCGGAGCACACGGCAGTGATATGCGGGCGAATCTGGTGGAGGCGGTGGTGCTGGATGCCGAACGCGGTATCCAGATTATCCCGTGTGATGAACTGGCTTATGAGTACCGCACATCGGCGCTCAAGGCGCGGACGGACAGGCGCTTTCTGGTGCTGCTGGCACAATTTGCTTTGCAGCCGGATGATCCGCAGGCTGTTCTGGCGCGGATGGAGCATAACGTGAGTTATCGCAAGCAGACACAGCCACCGGGTGCGAGTTTGGGCAGCATCTTCAAAAATCCGGCAGGTGACTATGCCGGACGGTTGATCGAAGCTGGCGGGTTAAAGGGGTATAGTATCGGCGGGGCACAGGTTTCGCCGGTACATGGCAACTTCTTCATCAATCGGGGTGGGGCGACCGCAACCGATTATTATGCCCTCATTCGTTATGTACAGGATAAGGTGTATGATCAGAGTGGGGTGGCGTTGGAGATGGAAGTTGAATTGGTGGGTGTCTGGTAGAGTGAGCTTTTTGGAACATCGGATGTGCGATATATCGTTTCCCTACGTACTCGTTTTGAAGGTCATTGGCGATTTATTACGTAAAGACACACCCAATAAGTCATTCGGTGGCTCATACATAAATATCGGGAGAAGCAAGTGTGGCGACGCTCCATTTAATGGTTGGACTTCCTTGTTCTGGAAAAACAACACTTGCACAAAAACTTGAGCATGAACAATCGGCTCTTCGATTAACAGTAGATGAATGGCATATACATCTATTTGGTCAAGATGCTGAGGAGCCGGAACACAATGCTAGACACATTCTCATTGAGATCATGCTTTGGAAGGTAGCCAGTAGAGCGCTTGAATTGGGAACGAACGTCATACTCGATTTCGGTTTTTGGGCGCGAGAGGAACGCGAAGATTATCGGTCTCGAGCGAAGGACCTTGGGGCCAGCAGTGAAGTACACTTTCTTGATGTGCCGACAGACGAACTGATGCGACGGCTTACGGCAAGAAATTCGCAGTCTTCGCCCACAAGTTTCTACATTCCTGAAGAAATGATGAAGCCATGGATTGTGTTTTTTCAAAGACCAACGCCCGACGAACTTGAGTGCCGAGACTAAAGATGACCGCACATCTTGCGACCTTGCGTGTTTCTAGCAAACAGTGGCTTTACCCGAAACCATTGCATAACCTATCCAAAACTCAGGTTAGTGATTCAATCTATAGCTTGTGCAAAATGTGATTTGATGTACAACGAAGGTTAGGAAACGGTTTATCTTTACGAATTGGTATGAGAATTGAAAAAATCGATTGTGAATTTGGGATGACTTGTGGGATAATGTTGGTTACAGAAATTATGCTTAAGGTGGCAGTATGACATCGCGCTTACGGGACAGGCGGCGAACTACCAACCGTGAGCCGGGCATCTTGCGCGGGCCGGTGGGTTCTGCTGCCCCGGTAGAGCGCGCGCCAGTCCAACACGGCGCACGGCGTTTGGGGTTCGCCAGTTGGCGGATGTTCAGTGGTTTTATCGTTATTTGTCTGTCGATATTACTGTTCATGTTCTTTAACGCCGATTTTTTCTATGTCCACAGTATTGCTGTCGGCGGCTTGAAATATATCTCTAAGGAAGAAATCTTCGCGCTGACCAATATTGCCAATATGCATATATTCTGGGTTGATCCTCAGGAGGTGCAGCGTAATATTCTGCGGTCACCAACGGTGGCGAACGCGGATGTACAGGTAGGTTGGCCGCCGCAGATGGTACAGATTGTTGTGCAGGAGCGAGAACCGGCAGTGGTTTGGGTGCAATCCGGTTTGCCGACGTGGGTAGATATTCAAGGGCGGGTTATGTCCCAGCGGGAAGACCGACCGGATTTACTACGGGTACTTTCGGATGTGGAAGATGGGCCGTTGGGGCAGAATGTGCAGCTTGGGGTGGATATTATCAGCGGCGCGTTACAATTAAAGGCGCTTAACCCCAGCATGACCACCGTTCGCTACAATCCAGTTAAGGGACTTGGTTATCAAGATGAACGCGGCTGGTTGGCGTGGTTCGGGGTTGGTACTGATATGCCAGAGAAAATTGGCATCTATAATGCTATTGTCAATAATCTGAACGGGCGAGGCATTCAGGTGAGCGAAATCAATGTTGTTAATCCGGATGCGCCCTTCTACTCTGCACTGCGGGGGCAGTAAGTTCAACTTATGCGTGACTTAGCGGTAGCACTCGACGTTGGAACACGGAAAATTTGTACCATTGTGGCGGAAGTACGCCCTGATGATATTTTTGTGGTCGGTGTCGGCATCGAACCCAGCGCAGGGATGAAAAAAGGAATCGTCAATGATATGGGATCGTTGACGGCAGCTATTTCGGCATCGGTTCACAAGGCCGAAAAGAGCAGCGGATTTGATATTGCGCGGGCATTCGTCAGTGTGGCGGGCAGCCATATTGCTTCATTAAACAGCCGTGGCGCGGTGGGCATCGTCGGGCAGCGGGGTGTCAACCTCGATGATATTGATAAGGCGATGGAATCGGCGCGGGCGATTGCGATCCCGCATAACCGTGAAGTGCTGCATGTCGTACCGCGGAGTTATGCACTGGATGGTCAGGAACGGGTACGGAGTCCGATTGGAATGCACGGCTTTCGCTTGGAAGTTGAAGCCCATATTATTACGGCTTCCTCTAGCAGCGTGGCGAATTTGGAGCAGTCGGTGCAGCGGGCGGGAGTTTCGGTTGACCGCTTCATTTTGAATCCGTTGGCTTC
>JBBSBS010000052.1:0-22695 GCA_038251045.1 Aggregatilineales bacterium
CAGCACGGACGGGGGCTCTCTCCTGTGCTACAAACAATCAATCAGGATTTCCAGCGTTTTGCTCTCAAAACAAAACGTCGGAAATCCCCTTCCACTTTACAATTGCTGATCCAATGTGGTGCTTAGCTTAATGCCTATGCAGCCGTGCGTCCCTCTTATGAACACCTAATTTCATAACGTACTTTGCAACCACCATCTTAATGGGCTATCAATCAGGAATACTGATGCGTGCTCTCGCTCAAATCTATCGGTACACCCTGTGCGGCCTATGCGTCCAGAATCCCAGCGCATACAGTACAATCCCCAGCAGCAGCGTCATCAACCCCAGCACCCATCCCACATACAGCGGCACCAGCAGCGCTTGCGCATCCAGATAACCAATACTCAACAGCCGTTCCAGATACACCTGCACCACACCCGCCATTGCCAGCGCCAAACTGCCACCGAGGATACCCACCGATACCAACCAGAAGGGTGTCAGTCCGGTCACGCGCCAGTTCTGCCCGCGCATCTCTGCCGCCGCCTGATTCACCACCCCCAGAATCATAGCCACCACCGCCAGCAGCGACAGCGTACTTTGCAAATCGGTCAAGCGTGTGCCAATCACATACGGATGAATCGCCGGCGCTAACTGCACTGCCGCCACCAATCCGAACGCCAGAAATAACAGCAGCAAACTAAAACCGAACCAGTGCGCCGCCAGCGTATGCGTACCATTACGCCGGATTAGCGCCGTATAACATCGCGCAATCACCAGCAGATAAAACAACGGCACCAGCACAAAAGCCAGATTGCCAATGCTGGCAGCCCAATCCGGCGCGGATTGCAAACTGCCGAACGTCAAAATGACACCCGACAGCAATACCAACCCCGCCGCGATATAAATATCATGGTCAAGCCATGCTGGAGTCAGATCGCTGAAACGGTGCATCAACCAGTAACCGAGCGCCAGCGCCATCAACGGATAAGCCGTGTTCATTTGTAAGCCAACTGCCACCGCCCGCAAACCGCGATCCTGCACATAATCACTCACTGGCAGCAAACCAATCAAGATGCCGACCAGCACCAGCACCAATCCCAGCGCCCACAATTGAACTTGCGGCGTTCGCAAAGCAGGCAGCATCGTCACCAGCACCAGCACAATCCCCACCAACAAAATCACATTCAAAATCAACGGCAGTTCCAGCAGATTGCGCCCCGCCAGCAAACCGAACACCCCCGCCAGCACACTCAAAATCAGCAGCAGCGTCCACACCAGACTCGCCAACCGCAGCGTCAGCACATTGATTCGCTGCTGTGCCGCCATATACAAGCCGCCGCCCACCAACCCCGTCAGCACCGTCAGGTTAAGCAGCACATTCACCAGCGCTCCCGCTTGGTTATAAGGCAGCACCGTCAGCAAACCATCCTCCGGTGCGAGGAACTTGACCCCCGCCACCAGCGCCGCCACCGCATACAAAATCAGCAGCAAAACCGTTTGCTGAAAGAAGCGAAAAATGATTTTTTGTGTGGTCGTCATAAATTGGCCTAATTCCCTTATTCCCGCCGGAAATCAATATTCATTGATAAACGCTTCATCTCAAAAACGCATTGTCGTAGGGGAGGGTCTGAGACCCTCCCGCCTTCGGTCTTAATTTTGCCCTCGCCTGAATCGACTGCTACCAACTACTGCTCCGTCATCAAAAACGCGATTAAATCAATAATCTGGTCGCTGGTCAGCACATCCCCAAAATTCTTCTGCATCACATCCTGAAAACCCGGTACGATAAATTCCGCCGGATGAATAATCGACGTGCGAATATATTCCTCCGCGCTTTGCCCCTCAACGCGATTGGCTGCACGGCTGGCGATCCCCGCCAGCGACGGCCCCACAATCACCACATCGGCGGTCAGTGAATGACACGTCGAGCAGATCGCAGGTGCGCTGCTAAAAAGTGACCGTCCCCGTTCCACCGGATCGGCGCTGATAACAGCCGTCGTGTTGGCTGCCACCACATTCCCAACCCCACTGCCGCTGACCAGAATCGGATTTGGAGGCCAATCTTGAGAAGCAGGTTGTTCGCTTGTCCACTGTAAAAACGCCAGCAGATTATCCGTTTCGGAGCGCGTCAAACCCGGCATCGGCATCTGCCGCTCGTTGGGATGAAACGCCGCCGGATTAGCCAGAAACTCCCGTAGATAATCCCCCCCGCGTGTGGCATAGATATGCGTCAGGTCAGGTGCGTACGCGCCACCCTGCCCATAAAGCGTATGGCAGCCTTCACAGTTATAGGCATGCCAAACACCCATACCCACACTCGGCGCAGGTGGCATCGCGCTGGCAGGCGCAACCGACACGATAACCGCCGCGAATGCAGCAGCGCACATCAGCAGGCAGGCGGCGAAAAACAGGCGTGTCCCCGACATAAATACGCATCCTAATTTTGACGAAAATATTTAGCCGCAGATTGTAACGAGCGCCCATCAGAACCGCAAAAATGTGCCGCATCCTTAACTTCAGTTCGCGATCAAGGTTTGCTCGCCATCTACCCCTTCCACAACCCATCCCTCAAGGCCGTCCTCCGTACGCACATTCCACCACAGCAAACCCTCATCCTCCTGCGGCCCTTCCAAAATAGTAACCAGCGCACCATTATCGAGTTTTGCGATAAGTGTTCCCCGGCGTGATGCACTGTCTCGCATGTTGAGAACATCCCCATCAGTCGTTTGGACGTGCGCCGTACCACCAACCCCAAGCACCGGAACAGGCATCGGTGTCTTTGTAGCTGCGGCTGTCGCCGTAGGTCGGGCGAGCATCGTCAAGGCATCACCCCGACCCCATAAGCGGATACCATCATTCCAACCGAGTGATGCCAGCACTGTGCCTGCCGGATTAAACGCCAATCGCCACGCAATATCCGGATGACCGGTCAGCGTGGAAAGCAGTTTGCCCGCTTCGACATCCCACACCTGCACCGTACCGTCGTTGGTCGAAATGGCAATGAGCGCACTGTTCGGGCTGAAGTCCAAATCGGTAATACGCCAGCTAGAACCGTCGTTAGAGAACGTCCGCACCTCTTCAAAGCTCACCGCATCCAATATCACGACATCCGACTCATGTACCGAAATCGCTAAATACCGGCCATCAGGGCTAAAATCAGCCGCGTAAACACGAGTCAGTGGCTGGCTGCTGACCATTTCCTCGCTTACGGTGTCCCACACCCGTAGCTCATTTCGAGTCCCGTCAATGATCGCCAACAAACTGCCGTCAAAGTTGAAACTCATGTCAATCGCTCTACCGCCGAATGTCGCCAATTTTTGAACCTGATAAGCATTAGATGCCGTCAGCGGTTGCCGTTTACCATTCGACCAAACACCCCACAAAGTAACTTCTTCACCATTGCTGAAGCCGTTCCGAACCGCCATCAACGTTCCATCAGGGCTGAATTCCACCTCATCTGCCTTATACCTGCCCGTATTTACCGATGCCGCCAGTTCACCGGTCGCCTCATTCCACACAAAAACAGTGCCGTCATAACTGTTACAAGCAGCCAGCAGCTTGCCACTTGGCGAATACGTCACACAGCTCAGAAATGTGTTCCCGTAATGTCGACCGGGACGCATACTGTTGCCGCTGAATTCCCGTATATCAATCCCCGTATCGGTTGACATAGCCAGATGTATACCATCGGGTGACCATGCCAGACCTAGCATTTGCCAGCGGCTTGGTTGCCCGATCCAACCAACTTGATCCATTAAGGATGCATTCTCCGCAGTTAGCTCATCCGGCGGCACTTGAGCCAATATCAGCAGCGGGAACGCAGCAAAACTGAGGACTGCCATCATCATAACGATACGCATTTTCAAAATAATCGTTCTCCATGAGTTTATCGCTGACCAATAGCCATCCGAATACAGCGCACGGGTATTTTGCCCATGCGCTCAAAATCCATAAAATCACAGTATAGGGTTATTTACGGAATACAGAAAATGGATACCCATCAAATCTGCCCCGAATGTGGCGCACTCTGCCAATCCGGCACGACCTGTGAAAATCACTTTCATCAGATGTTGTTCTGGGAAGCCGAAAATCCTGCCAACGGCGTAGTGCATCACCTGATGGTCTTGTGCTATCACCTACAACACCCCACCTTATACAGTGCCGATGGCTTGGCAGCGGGCAAACAGCTTTTGACCGCCTTCGTCAAAGATGGACGCAGCCCCGCCGACATCCGCAAACCAATGCGCCATGCCGTAGACGGTGGCAATCGTGGCTGGAAAATCACCGCCCGTCCCGACTCCAAAGGCGCTTATGACCCACCCGTAACATGGACGATGCATGGCGCGGATGTCGTCTGCGGTGGCATTGATTCTTACTGCGATAGCGTCCGCGACTGGGCGCAATCCGTTTACGACTCAATCAATGCTGCTCTACCTTCTGACCGATGACCGCGAACACCCGATGCTGAATCGCCAGCGGATCAACCGGAAAGCGCGTTCGCAGTATCTCCGCTAAATCATGGTCAAAAGCCGTCACTTGATCCGGCGGCAAACTCGCTCCCACACCCGCGCTGGCACGAATCCGTCCCCGCCACGCCTCATGCGTATACACCGGAAACGTATCGTAAGTGAACACTTCCAGATTCACGAAGCCATTTTCCGCCAGATGCCGCGCCCAATGGGGATAAATCCCGCTGCCGCCGCCCATTTTCCACGCCGCGTTGTATGTCTCAATCAGCCGTTCGGTCGCCTCGACCACATTACCCTTCAGCGGTATCCAGTCGAAATGGGCGATCACGACTTTCCCCTTTGGGCGCAGCAGCCGGTAGCATTCCTTCGCCGCCGCCTGTCCATCGAACCAGTGCCAGCATTGCCCCGCGCTGACGACATCCGCCGACTCATCCGCCAGTCCCGTTGCCTCGGCTGTCCCGACTTGATAATCAACCGTCACCCCTTCATCAGCACTCAACTGTTTGGCTTGTTCCAGCATATTCGCTGCCGGATCAATACCCGTCACCACGCAGCCCCGCCGCGCGAAACCCCGCGCCAGCGTACCCGTTCCCGTCCCCACATCCACCACCGCCTGACCCTTCAAGCCCATTTGATAAGTAGCCATGCGCTCGAAAAACGATTCAGGGAAACCTACCCGATGTCGGGCATAATCAGTCGCCGTCAAACCAAAGTCAATATTCATAGTCATACCCTCATCATTTGCCCTAATCCCGCCTATTATGGCACAGGACGCATTGACGCTCTACAACCGACCGTTTATACTGTGGATTGTACTGATTAATGACTAAAGAGGGAATCGCCATGAGCGAGATGACCGCACCCATTGACCCGAAATTGTTGGAAATTCTACGCTGCCCGGTAGCCGTACATTTTACCGATCGCGGTGCTGATCCCGGACGGCTGACACTGGTAAAAGGCTGCTGGCTCGTCAGCGCCGAATCCGGTAACAAATACCCCATCCGTGATGGTCTGCCCGTCATGCTGGTCGAAGAGGGCGCACGTTGGAAAGATACCCCCGACGACCAACTGCCCGTCCCACCACCTGCTGAATAAAATCCATTGAACCGCAGCGACACAGAATATGCACACAGCACACTTTATGTTCACGATTGTGAATCTAACATCCGCTGTAATCCCAAAAATGAAATGCTGAAAATATTGGGGATTAGTATGGGCTCCCTCCCTCGTTTACGGGGAGGTAAGCACCGGACTGAGCTTGCCGCAAGTCCGGTGCTATGGGTAGGGGTTTCCAATCCGTTTTATGGTATTCCATCTACCGACCGCTCTGCCACTCTGCACTTCAATCCACCACTCCCGAATGCATCATGCCGCCCTTAAGCCGCCGCAACCCGCCTGACAATGCCATTGTCCTGCACAACTTACAGGATAAAACCTTCAACTTCGCCGCCTTGCTGCCGGGACGTGCCAGCAGCGTCCACACCCAACGCGCCTACTTTCGCTGGATCGACCAGTACCTCACCGACATCGCTGGCATGACTCCCACCGAAGGCCGCGCCCGTGTCATGCGGATGAGCGCCCTCCCCATTCCTGTGCTGCTCGATGTCATCACCGCCTCCCAATTACGCGCATGGTTGGGGCGGCTGGTACAAGCTGGAAACGGCAAGCAGGGCATCACGCAGGCCAGAGCCGCCATCACCACCTTAGCCAGCCTCTTATCCGAAGCCGAGTTGATGGACGACTACACCAGCATCAGCCTCAAAAACGTCCGTCCGCCCAAAGCCGAAGATGGTCAGCGCCCCGGACGTTGGCTCTCCACCGACCAGATCAAACTGCTGATCGCCGCCTCCCGCGCCATCGCCACCTCGGATAATCAAGAACTCCGCAACCACGTCATCACCTCGGTGCTGTGTACGATGGCCCTCCGCCGTGATGAACTCGCCAACGCCCGCTGGAGTGATCTCTCCATGCAGAATGATCGCGTCGTCCTGCGCGTACACGGCAAAGGCCGCAAAACCGCCATGATAGACGTACCCCGCGCCACCATGAGCCTATTCATCCGTTGGGGACGCGCCGTCGAACCCGCCGCCCGCACACCCGCGCCCGACTCGCCCCTCCTACGCCGCATCTGGAAAGGTGGCAGAGTCAGCAAAGGGCCGGTCACGCCTGATGGCATCTGGTTCATCGTCACCGAAGCCGCCCGCGTCGCTGGCATCGGTCATGTCGCCCCCCACGATCTGCGCCGTTCGGTAGCTGGTGCGCTCGAAGAAGCCGGTACACCCATCGAGAAAATCAGCCGTTTGCTCCGCCACTCCAACGTCGCCGTCACCGAACGCTACCTCAGCCGCCTCCCCAAACGCAACGAAGGCGGTGTCCTCATGAGCGACCTCCTCGGCCTCGAACCCACCGCCGAACCCGATTGGGTCGAATAAAATGTCCCGTTCTTATAACCAACGTTTACATTAGGTTTGTTGGCAAACCCTTTTCTAACCATCACCCAACCACCGCCCCCACATCCTCGCCTGCAAAGTTAGCGCCAACCGCCCTTAACAGTGACCAAATGTCCGACCAAAATGTCACCCTTAACTCTCTCCCATCAGTTACACTTTTTGTCGGGGTACTTGCACTACTCCCTTCCCTCGCTTGCGGGGGAAGGGTTGGGGTTAGGGGTAAATCCCCGCGCACCTTAACATCCGATCCATATGCATAGAGTCCCGTTTACAGGCATTATTTTTCCATTGACAACGATGGCGACAAAAACCTCACTGTTGCAACAGCAGCATCAACAGCATCACTTCTCCCTCAAACCCATGCTGTAAATGAGAATCGTATAGCAATTGTGGCATAAAACCCATTTTTTGCCGTTGCCTGCTCCCTCCATCCGTTTACGGGCTGTCGGCGTACTGAGCTTGCCGCAAGGCAGCCGACGTAGGGTTGGGGGTGGGGGTTCTGAATGTCACTGCCGACATTACCGACACAAAACCCTATTCCGAATTTGCAGAATCTGACGAATCTTCCGAATCTGCTCCCGTAAAACACCCTCAATCACCGAATCAAAGCGTGTGGTTTATGCAATTTCCGAATCAAAACAGCGCTTCCGGCTCTTGTATTGACTGTCGACTAACTGCCGCCGCCGCCATCAAACAAAAAGAAGCGCTTCCGCACTCCTTTTGTATTGACTAACAACTACTTGTGCAGCTTCAGCCCATCCAAAATCTTATCCACCAACTTCTTCCGTTCGCGCACCGCCATCCCCACCACCTTCAAATCGTCACTCCGTTTGGCGATCACCGCCGCCCGATTATCAATATCATTACCCGTAGCGAATAGGTCTTCCGTAAAAACCGTGAACCGCACGCCTTCCTTCATCGCCCGCAAATACGCCCGTTGGATTTGCTCGGCGCTGGCTTCAAAAACCATCACCGGCTGCTTAAACATCGGCAGATAGCGGTTGCCCGAACCATCTTCGTATGGCTCGCCCACCACATCCGGCACCGTTCCGGCGATGCCGCTCACCGTAAACGCCGTCACATTTAATTTTTGCCATATTTGGAGGTCATTCCGCAAAACAACCGCGATCTTGGTATCAAACGTCATCGACATAACCACTCACTCCTGAAACATCATTTCAGTGAGTGTAAGTCGAACCACCTTCGCCTGTCTTGCAAAATATTGCCCTGTATCGCCCCGGTGTCGTACCGATGAATCGTTTGAAGGCATTCGTCAGGTGGCTCTGGCTGGAGAATCCCGTTTCGTAGGCGATCTGTGCCAGCGGCATCCCTTGTTCCAAATGCCGCTGCGCCGCCCGAATCCGAACGCTTTCCAGATAAGCATGGGGTGGCAAACCGACTTCCTGACGGAAAACTCGCAGCAGGTAAAACGGACTCCAATGGACGTGCTGCGCCAGATCACTCAACAAAATATCATCCGCATAATGCTCGTCAATGTACTGCCGCAATCGTGCCACTGTCCGGCTTTCCCGTCGCACCATGTGTGTGACTGGACGTTGTGCAGCATAGCGCTCAAGCAGTCGGGCAAAAGTATCAATGAAACCCGATTCCTGTTCCAAACGCAGCTTGTCCTGCCGCAGATTCTGGTGCAAACGCAGTAGTGCCTGCCCCATCCCCACATCTTCAATCACCGCCTGCTTGAAGTCCGGCACGCTTCCTATTTTCACACCCATCTGCGAGGCAATCTGTTGCAAGTCGCTGGCCTGCGGATAAAAAACGCTGTAGGTGAAACTATGCTCGGTTGCCGACTGCCCATCATGCGCTTCACCCGGCGCAATAATAAAAATTCCGCCGCTTGGGTTGATAAATTGGCTGCGACCACACGAGAAAGTCTGCACACCATCTTCAATCACGCCAACTGCGTAGTAATCATGAAAATGACGCTTGTAGGCATACGTGCTGTAAGTCGCCCGCAGTAGCCCCATTTGCTTGAGATGTGGCACGCACCACATTGCCGTCGTATCAGCGCTCATTGCTCCTGCTGTTGCTGCTCATATAATTCTTGTTCGCTAGACGGTTTATCATCACCCATCGTCGCCCAATGTTCCGGCAGCGGCGGGTCTTCAGGTGGCGGTTCATCCGCCAAATTCACCTGCACCGATACACTTAACTCGGTTTCGGCCTTACCCTTAAACACCCCGCGCGTCGGTGGCACATCCGCATAATCACGCCCAATCGCCACCCGAATGTGGCAGTAATCTGCGATCAAATTATTGGTCGGGTCAAAACCCACCCATCCCAACTCCGGCAGATAAGCCTCTACCCACGCATGGCTCGCCCCCGGTGTCGAGCGCGATCCGCCCTGCCGTGGATACAAATAGCCGCTCACATATCGTGCCGGTATCCCCATCGGTCGCAATAAGGCCAGCATAATATGGGTGAAGTCTTGGCACACACCCTGACGCGCTTTCAACGCATCATCAATCGGCGAGTCCACCGCCGTGCTTTCCGGCACATACGCGAATGCATCATAAATCCGTGCCGTCAGCTCCCGTAAAAATGACAACGGATCATCCCGCCGTTCCACGCCTAACTCCACTGCCAGACCGCTCAATAATGGGCTGGGATGCGTGAAATGGCTTGGCACCAGCATATCGTACTCGCTCTTGCTCAACTCATCCCACGCGCTGGCAGGCATACTCGCCGGCAAATCCGGCAGGGGGCGCACCTCCACCTGCGACTGAGCGATAATGCTCAGTTGGCGGTGCTCACCCGGAACATCAAAGTTGTGGACGACATTACCTAAATAATCACGGTAATGCAGGGCGCGTGCAGATGGCGTAACCGAAAGCTGGAAGTTCAAACAGCGTTGGCTGCCTTCGGTGCGCGGCTGCATCCGCACCTCCATCACACTCTGGGTAATCGGGGCGCTGTAGCGAAAACGAGTCACATGACGAATTGTGTAATACATAGTGGGTTGTAAAAATTATCCTATAAGGTAAACATCATCCACGAACAAAAAAGTTCTGGCTTATGTTTTCACCCCCAACGCCCCTTCGACGGCATAGGTGATGTAAGTCTCATACAACGCGCTGTGTATCTGGGCGCACTGGTTATTGATGTCCGTCAGGTAAACCTGCGGATCGCGCGCCAGCATTTCGTCCACCGTATCAAAGCTCATATTAGAACGCAGCCGGCCTGCCAGCCGGTAAACGCGGCTGTTCTTGCTGACCGATACCGAGTCGGCAATTGCGACAAGTGATGTTTGCAGTTGTTCAATGCAAAAACGCATGGCGTGGGGGAATTCGGCATTGAACATCAAAAACTCGGTGATGCGGTACGGGCGCAAATCAGCATTGTAGACTTTACAATAAGCCTCAAACGCCGTGAAACACTTGAGCAGTCCTAACCACTCGAAATAATCGTCGGTTTCACTCGGCGCGGATGATACCGGAAAGGCATTGAGATGGGCATTCAACAGTGTGGCAATCGACAGCGCCCGTTCGATGAAACGCCCAAGTTGGATGAACTGCCACCCCTCATCATGCACCATTGTCGAGTCAGTAATGCCCTGAAACAGATGTGCACCATTTTTAATTGACACAAAAAACAAATGGGGTTGCTCATTCCAGATCGAGTCAATACTGCTCCGGCGCATATCGAGGTACAGCGTATTGAGTTGCAACCACATCTCCGAGCTGATTTTCTCGCGCACCTGCCGCCCATTCTCGCGGGCATTGGCGATACACGCCACTATCGAATTCCGGTTGGATTGGTCAAAAGCCAGCCGCTGCGTCATGCTGTACCCATCCGGATTCAGACCCTCCAACGGCGGAACGTGCAGTGCTGTCAACAGCCGTTCCCAGCGGGTGCTTGGCACATGCTGGTTGGATTGGTCGAGCGACAGATTAAGGTGAACATCCACCAACCGCGCCGTATGTTCGGCACGTTCCAGATAGCGACTCATCCAGTACAGGTTATCAGCCACGCGTGAGAGCATTTTGCTTAATCCTTAAACTATGATTACTCTACGGACACAACCTGCATATCAAAAGGCAGCGCACCACCACCAAGCTGTACCGCCAGCCGTCGTGTTGATTGCTCGGTGAAGTCCCCGCCCTGAATAACAGCCGCAGTCGTCAACTCTGCTTGAATAATCGGCACGCTCAGCACCTTACCATCCAGCACAATTGCCAGCGGTTTACCAAGATGTGAACCTGTGAATTCACCCAGCACCTTGCCCGCCTCTTCGGTGAATTCCAGCGACACCTGCCACTGACCGCCATATTGCTCGTTGTAAATCGGTAAGGCAGATTTTACTCCATCACCTGTCAGCACCGTTACAAAAGGAGTATTCGTCACCGGATTGCTGACAGCCGTATCTGAAAAAGGGTGGTCGCCCTGTCCCGTCGTCAGAATCTCACGTCCCGTCCATTCACCGATGTCAGGCACATCGCCGAAATCGACAAATTCCAGCAGGCCGCGACCAAGTAGGGTTTCAACCACCTCTTCAAAGTTATCAGTTTGTGGCAGGCTCACAGCGATTGATGTACCCGCGACGACTTCAACTGTTGCCCGATCTAATCCAAGCCCACTCAGCCGTCGCCTGATTACGCTCGCAGCCTGTTCTAATTCATCCGTTGTGAAGGTGTCTGTCGGGGCAAAAGTGACAAGCGTTGCCGCTTCAGTTAAAGGTGCAGACGAGGGAAGAGCGGTATTGCTGGCTGCCCAAAATGAACCAAAAAAGGCAGCCAGCAAAAAAAGTACCGCTGTGAAGCATCCGGAACCGGAACTAGACGAATCACTCATAAGCAATTAGACCTGAATATGGGCTTCAAGGAACCACAAATGTTTATCCATTTCGCCCGAAATACCCGTGAACAAATCAGCCGTATCTTTATCACCGGCTTCATCTGCCGTATCAATCGCGCTGCGGGTGCTGTTGGCAAACTTGCCGTAGATTTCTACCAGCGCCTTCACCATCGCCTTACCATCATAGGGTCCATTAGGGAATTCCGGCAAAGTCGAGTTGGCAGCAGCCATGCGGGTTGTACCCAGCGCTATGCCACCAATCGCGGTCGCACGCTCGGCGATACTATCCACGTAAGGAAGCACTTGCTCGGCTAAATCATCAAAAAATTCATGCAGTTGAATAAAGTCCATGCCCTTGATATTCCAATGCGCTTGCTTGGTTTGGCTGTAAAGATCAGCTGCATCCGCTAACTGTTGGTTGAGCAGATTTATCATCGCAGTACGTGTGGTTTCTGAAAGATCGACGTGTGTCTTAAAAGTTTGAAGTTTTGTCTTCGCCATGATGTGACTATCCTTTTTAGGGTTATTTACAGGGTCTTATTGTAGTCAACACTGCGACCCGCCACATCACCCATCACGTCTATTCAGTATGAGCCGTCTGGCCTATACGCCTGCCTCAATCAGTCTTACTCATCCAGCACCCACGTATCCTTGCTGCCACCACCTTGCGATGAATTAACCACCAATGACCCGCGCTGTAAAGCCACCCGCGTCAGGCCACCCGGAACAATCGTCACCTTTTCGCCGTACAAGATATACGGGCGCAAATCCACATGCCGCGCCTCAACATCACCTTCCACAAAACACGGTGCGCGTGAAAGTGCCAGCGTTGGCTGGGCGATATAATTGCGTGGATTAGCAATTATGCGCCGCTTGAATTCTTCGCGCTGCTCGGCGGTGCTGTGCGGGCCAATCAACATCCCATAACCGCCCGACTCGCCCACCGCTTTGACAACCAGCTTATCCAGATTTGCCAGCACATACTTGCACTGTTTCTCATCCGTCAGGATGTACGTTTCGACATTATTGATGATCGGGTCTTCGCCTAGATAATATTTAATGACTTTCGGAACGTAGTAGTAGAAGGCCTTATCATCCGCTACACCGGTTCCAATCGCATTTGCCAACGCCACATTTCCGGCGCGATAAGCATTAAACAAACCCGGTACGCCCAGCATGGAATCAGAACGAAACGCCAGTGGGTCAATAAAGTCATCATCAATACGCCGGTAAATGACATCCACCTGCCGCAGCCCTTTGGTCGTACGCATATAAACGGTGTTGTCATGTACCACCAGATCACGCCCTTCGACCAGTTCCAAACCCATTTCACGGGCAAGGAATGCGTGTTCAAAATAGGCCGAGTTGTATACTCCCGGTGTCAACACAATAATGGTCGGCTCAGGTCGGTTATCCGGCGCAAGGTGTTGCAAGGTCGAAAGCAGCGCCTGTCCGTAATTCTCGACCGGACGTACACCATAATTACTGAACAGACTCAGAAAAACCAACTTGGACACCTGCCGGTTAGACAGCATATAACTTACGCCGCTGGGAACGCGCAGGTTATCTTCCAGCACAACGAAGTCGCCACCCGGCACACGGATCAAGTCTGTTCCGCAAACCGACACGTACAGGTCACGACGCAGCCGCAAACCCCGCATCTCACGCCGGTAATGCTGGCTGGAGAAGATCAGTTCGGGAGGTATGATTCCATCTTTGATAATGCGCTGGTCGTGGTAAATATCCTGCAAAAACAAATTGAGCGCTGTGATTCGCTGCGTCAGTCCCCGTTCAATTGTCGCCCATTCCGGGGCTGTGATAATTCGCGGTAGCAAATCATACGGGAAAATACGTTCGGTTCCCTCAGTACGCCCATACACAGTGAACGTAATGCCTTGATGCAGGAAAGAAAGATCAGCCTCCTGCTGGCGATGTTTCAATTCCTCCTGCGTCAGATCAAGAATACGCTGGTAAAGCGCGTCGTACTGCGAACGCGACTTTCCCTGTGGCACGAACATCTCATCATATGCCTCGTCAAGTTGATACTTAACGAAGGGTGCCGCATTACTTTGACGCTGTTTTTGTTTGGTTGACATAGTACATGGTGGATCTACAATTAAAAAAGATAGGATAGTCTACTTTGCTTACTATACCTATAAAATGAGCATTGTTGCCAATAATTTCACTCCTCTATTGATAACTTACGCCAAAACGCCCCCCTAAAAAAATAGAGCATAACAGTCATTCTTACTTTTCAATATGAGTTTATCCGATATGATAAAATTGCGTTTCATGGATGTTTCTGAGGAAAAAATTCATGTCTTCAGAGAAGTTTCCCGACTTTGCCAACAGGATATTTTAGCCTGCCGCAAGGCGGCAGGACTAAAGTCCTCATTAGTTTCGCATACCTTTTAACAAATTTTCGCGGCTTGATTTTGTGCATCATTACAACCAACGATGCTCATCAATACTTGCCAGTTGAAATATGGGAGATACATAAATGAAACTTTCCTTAGTAATACCTGCTTACAATGAAGCAGAAGGCGTGCATCAAACTTCCGAGGCGCTTCGCACCCTATTGGGTAACCTCAGCAAGACCCACGAGGTTGAAGTCGTTTTCGTGAATGATGGTAGCAAAGATGATACCGCTGCCCTCCTCACAGCCGAATTTGCCGGTGATGACCGCGTGCGTGTTGTTTCCCACGAAGTCAATCGCGGCCTCGGTGCAGCCATCCGTACCGGCCTACAATCGGCGAAGGGTGATGTCATTGTGACCACGGACTTTGACGGAACCTATCCGCTAGATACCATTCCGCAAATCTTGGCGCGTATGGCAGCTGATGATTGCGACATCTGTACCGCATCTCCCTATCATCCCAATGGTCATGTTGAAGGTGTGCCCGGTTATCGTTTGATGTTCAGCTTTGGCGCGTCCTTGCTGTACCGCATCTTGGTCAGCTGGCGCATTCATACATGGACGGCTCTCTACCGTGCCTATCGCCGTCGCGTAGTCGATACCATTACCTTTGAAAGTAACGACTTTCTGGCAGGAACCGAGATCATTGTGAAAGCCATTCAGGCTGGTTTCACCGTGACCGAATTCCCGACCACCCTGCATGTTCGTACTTTTGGTCAATCGAGCATCAAGATTGCCCGCGTCACCCGCAGCCATCTCAAGTTTCAATGGCGTTTGCTCTTGCAATCGCTGTTTGGTAAACCAGCTTTCCCGCAAATTGCGGAACGGAGTTCACAGTAATGTCGCCTTATATATACGTCGCACTCAGTACCATATTGGGTATTACCGGGCAGCTCTTACTTAAACGGGGTATGGGCAGCATCGGCCAATCAGCTAGCGGTAATGTAGCCATGATTAAGAGCATCGTGCTTTCGCCTTGGGTTGTTGGCGGTTTAATCATCTACGGATTGGGTGTCATTAATTGGATGCTCGCGCTTTCCAGTTTTGAACTCAGCTACGTCTACCCATTCGCCAGCTTGAGCTATGTTGGCATCATCATTGGCTCGTACTTTATCTTCCGCGAAAAAGTAACCGCCATGCGGGTAATGGGCATAGCAGTCATTATCGCCGGTGTATTGATAAGCGGTATGAGTTAAACCACACCAGAAATTTACGATGGGAGAAGTTACAGGTAATGCAGCAAACTAAAAAGAAAATTGCGGTCATCGGCGGTGGCATCATGGGTGTTGCCCTAGCCTACAAACTGGCGCAGCAAGACATGCAGGTCGATGTATATGAACGTGGTGATAATCTGGGTGGTCTGGCTGGTTTCATGCTCTATGACGGTGTGCGCATGGATCGCTTCTACCACACCATTCTGAGCAGCGACACCATGATGCAATCATTGATGGATGAAAGTGGTGTCGCAGACAAACGGCACTTCACCGCCACCAAACAAGGTTTCTACGACAACGGCAAACTCTTTGATTTCAACACCCCTGTTGATTTTATGTTATTCCCGCCGCTCAATCTCATCCAGCGTTTTCGTCTAGGGTTACAGGTCATCTACGCCCAGTTTGAAAGTGACTGGCGCAAAATGGATACCGTACCCGTTGAAGAATGGCTTTTGAAAGTCAGCGGGCGCGGTGCATACGACAAAGTGTGGAAACCCCTGCTGCGTGCCAAGTTTGATACGATGGCCGAAAGTGTGCCCGCAACCTATATCTGGTCACGGTTGCGCCGCATGATGGGAACCCGCAAAGGCGTAACATCCAAAGAAATGATGTGCTATCTGGAAAATGGCTATTACACCTTGATCGAAGGACTGGCACGCAAGTGTGAAGCGCTCGGTGTAAATTTTCACCTCAACGCCCCGATTGAAGAAATCATCATCGAGAATAACAAAGCTACCGGCATCAAACTTGCAGGTACGGTTCTTCCCTATGATGCGGTCATTAGCACTTTGGCCTCGCCTATACTCAGCAACATCATTCCACAGGCAAGTGCAGCCTTCCGTGAAACACTCACCAAACAGCAGTATTTGGGAGTCATGTGTCCGCTGGTTATCCTCAAAAAGCAGCTTGTGCCTTACTACGTAGTCAACATCACCGACGAATCCATTCCATTCACAGCCGTAGTGGAAACAACCAACCTGATCGACCCCAAATACGTCAAAAACCATCATATTGTCTACCTGCCCAAATATTTAGCGCCCGATAGCCCAATTGCAACTTGGTCGGATGAGCAGGTCAAAACAGAGTGGATGAAATCCTTCCGTCAGATGTTCCCGAATTTTGATGAGAATGACATCGAAGCATTTATTGTCCAGCGGGCAAAATTTGTGGAACCCATCCGCCCGATGAATACCTTGGGCGATATTCCAAATATCAAGACCCCGGTTGAGCGTCTATATATGGGTAATACGGTCATGATTTACCCTGATCTGGGCAACGGTGAGTCAGTCACCCGCTTTGCGCTGAAGGTCGTGGAAGAACTGACAGCAGATGCCCGCAACTGGCCAGCCCAAACGCCGCAGCCTGCGGCACAAGTGGTAAGCACTTAATTTTCGAATCAGGTATGCAATGAATACATCAATAGCTTATGAGTCTCGCGCACAGGGGTTGTCTCTGGTGCGTATAGTTGTAACAGGGTTCGTAGTCGTTATGACCCTGTTTCTGATGTTCTATCATCTGAGTGACTATCCCAGTCCTTGGTATGATGAGGGCTCACATCTGCACGTAGCAAAAAACTTTGCTCTGTACGGTGTATATGCAGACAGCAGCAGTGAAGGCTTCCGCGCCTTTGGCCCGGCTATTGGTGTTGGCCCAACCGTTATGCTGCCCATTGCCGCATTGTTCCGCATCATTGGTGTGAGCATACCCCTAGCCCGGATCGTTATCGTCATTTACAGTTTAGCAACCCTGTTAGTCCTCTATAGTTTGACAATCCGACTTACAGATTGGCGTTACGCTTTGCTGGCGGTTGTACTCCTCCTGTTAGTCCCTTCGATTGCATACCTGCGCTACTCAAGAACGGTGGTTGGTGAGGTACCGGGCATGTTCTTCTTTTTGCTTGGCCTAGCCTTATGGTTGCACCCGCGTGGGCGCAGTGTCGCGGGTCTGGTTGGAGTCGGTGTATTCATGGGCTTGGCAACCATCACCAAGAACCAATATGCCTTTTTCATCCTGCCCGCTCTGTTGTTAAATTGGATTGCAGATCTGATCTGGTATCGACGACGCGGATGGTTGTATTTCGTCATCCCCGGCATAGTCGCAGGACTCATGTTTGGCGTATGGTTTTATATCGTCGTCATCAAGTTAGGTCAAGGTGGTGACTTCTCCGAAAATCTAGCGACCTTGCGCACAGCTGGGATGGGCGCGCTGATTGTGATTAACAAGGACAGCATTCCACGCGTTGCGGAACTACTAACCTCGGCTAGTACCTACGGCACATTGTTTATACCGGCCTTTCTATATAGCATATTCACAAGCCTGCCGCGTAATGATGAGGGACAACAACGGGGAATAATCGCTATTTTCTTGGCTGTCTCGACCGCATTATTTTGTGTTTCTCTGGGTTGGGATCGTTACGCCTTCGGCCCGATTATTCTGGTAGTGATTTTTGTGGTACTTCTGATTCGTGATTTGGTTAATGTGGTAGTTGCTCAAAAAACCAGTGTGTGGAATATTCTACGCGACGGAAAACCAACTGCCTCATTAATTATCACTGTATTGCTCGTCAGCTGGTTTGTAGTTACACTGCTCATCCCACTTTATAATCGGTTTCGTGATGTTTCGTCACAGGGCAGTGGAGATGCCTATCAAGTAGCTGACTGGATTAAAGCGAATGTACCCCAAGATGCAGTTGTTGAAACTTGGGAACAGGAAATGGGCGTTTTAACCGATAATAAGCTTCATTACCCACCTCAACTGATTCTGGCTTATTCCGTCGAAGCACAGTGGCAAGGTGGACAACCTGCCAGCGATTACTATGATTTCCGTGAGCCGATGATGCCCGACTATGTGTTACAAGGACCTTTTAGTGTCTATACCAATTTGTATCCGGCTGATCGCCTCACTGACTATGAACCCATAAAAGTCATTGGCGCGTATCAAATTTATCATAGGCGGAGTTAGAGAAAAGAAGTAGAAAAGATTAACCTGCCTAACTGGAATTTCTCACACTATGCAGGTTGGTCAAAGTTATTTTGTTTTGATTGTTTCTCTGTTTATCGCAGTATTCGGACGCTCATTGTTCGTATACGAAACCATTCCTGTTTTAGGGCCAGATCTCATGATTCTCATGGGGTTGCCCACAGTAGTTTTGGAAACATGGCACGACGAATCCTCTCCGTGCAACGCCCATTTTGTCAGCACAAAAAAATCCCTGCCATATTGACAGGGATTAAAAGACAAATAATTCAGCAGCTACTTCAAACACGCATCAAACGTATAGTTTCTTCGAGCTTACCCGTTTTAGATCGGGTGTGTGTGGAAACAGCGAAACGATTGTCACTATTTTCTTCGAGTACCAACCCCAGAGTAACCGTTAACTTGCCAAAACGCAGCGTATCGCCGTCGTCCAAATAACAGGGGCTAAAAGCTGCCAACACCTGCCCATTCACGAAAGTCCCGTTGCGGCTGCCTAAATCCATAAGATACACGCCAAAATCATTGGATTCCAGGGTGGCGTGAATACGCGAGATTCCATGTTCAGCCGCTTTGAAACGCCCCAGATCAAGATCAGGCCGATCCGGAATACTGTTCGATTGTCGCCCCAAAATTAAACGCTCTGCCATCTTGAGCGATATTGAAAGCTGGTCATCACCAATATGAAATGTGAGCGTACGGATCAAATTACGGTTGCTGGGGGCGGTGAGAGGTCGGGTAGCATCCAAATCATCAGTAAGCAGTTGACCACATTCAATACAAACAGGCGACTCAGTTCCATTCACAAAATGGCATCTTGGGCAGATATTTTCACTCACCCTGCACCCCCTGAATCTCACTTGAACAATTCATCAGACAAAACAACAGAATATATCATAACGCGCTCTATATAGAAGCGCATAGGAAATTAGTCCTGTAGAAAGAATTATTTCAAGATTGTAACCCGGTGGAGTGCTAACAGAGAGGAAGCGGGGAGCATCCCAAAAATGCTCCCCAACTTTGAAAATCAATTACTGGGGCATTGTCCAGACCAAACGTGCATACGCAATATCGTCGCTGTAACTGCTGCTTATGCTGGCGCTGCTCACCAACTTCAGTAATGCATCAAACTGCTGACCTTCTCGTGCGCCACCAGTCATCTCAATGATCTTGGATAACGGTTTAAGACCTTCACTCGCAAAGTAAGCGATGACACTCGGTGACGCTACAATATATTGTCCCGCTTCAATAAATGATGCATCGGCATCAAGACCGCCTGTACCCGTCAAAGCAGCCTCGGCAGCGCGGCGTGTGCCAAAGAACAGGAGCGAGTCATTATTGGCTAAAACCATCTCAACAGGGAATGGCATTCCTGCTGATGTACCTGTAATCACCAGCGCATCAACACCACCAATGGTCTCGGTGGTCAATTTGACATCCTTTGACTTACCTGCGACTTTGTTGATGCCATCGATAATTGCAGCGCCAATTGTCGGGTCAGTCATTTCAGTCAGAAAACCGAAATCGACAGGAAGTTGCTTCATGAGGTCGGCTTGGCTTGAAACATCGGTTAATGCCGGATTGAGCGCCAAATACAGCGCGTAATCACCCTGCATTGCCGGTAGAATATCTTTTTCCAGATCCTTACCCGTCAAACCTTGAATGAAGAACTTCACTTGATCGACACCTTTTTCGATGTCCTCGGAAGACATGCCGCTTGAACCACCCATCATCCCGGCTTGAGCACCGATGTTTTCCAATACACCACCCAGTGACGCGCCCAGATTGGTGCTGTGAATAACCAACGGTGAACCTGAAAGAATGTTGGCCGCAAAGGCTGGATTAACTGCAACCGGCATGGCGGTGCTTAAGCCGGATGCCTCATAATTCTTCATCAGATCACCAAAAGGCAGCGCCACATCAATCGTCAGTGAATGCTCGTCAAGAACGGTGAAGCCAATGACTTCCGGCGGGAAGTTCTTGAACAGCGGTTCCATGTTTTTAAACATTTCGGCTTGTGATGCGCTCATGTTAGCCTGATCCGACATGGTCGCCATCAAGTTATTGAGCAGATCACCCAACGCAAAGTACATGGTGATGTTGTAATCAGGTTCGGGCAGCAAACCGATACTGTCGCTAAAAACAACATTGTCACTCAAAGGCGAAGCTTGCCCATCAAAGGGAATATCTTCTTTGTAAACTGCTACAAAAAGGACATCTTTCCCGATGGCGATAATGCCGCTATCTTTCTTGGTTGTTGAGGTGAATACCGTAAACCCACCTTCATTGGTCATTTCGTAGTCTGCGTTTGGCGATTTCTTCAGCACCGTCTCAAAGAAAGTCGATGCGGCCTTCTGGTCGGTGATCTCTACGGCAAACAAAACGTGGGGCGGCGGGGTATTACCACGCGAACCACTACCCATCATGCCATCAAACGTCATCACGCCCACACTTGCCACATCCCCCAGCCACGAACGAACTTCCGAGTCAAACGTGCCGCTGCCCATAACTTCGCCGACTGCCTTATCGAACTGGTCAGCGATACGATCTGGCTTCGGCATGTTGGGGATTTGAGCCGCAATTTTCGCAAAAAGATCATCAATTTCTGTAATATAGGCATCGTCTGTTCGCAAACTGACGAAGACCGGCGTGTCGGCTGGGAAGTACTGCGCCAACGCATTAAGGTCTGCGGTTGGGGCTGCCACTGCTGGCACGACCATTACCCCCATTGCGACGACGAGCATAGACAAAAGTACGAATAGTTTCTTCACAAAAGCCTCCTTAAATGAGCTTAATCCGTAGGTGTTAGGACGACCTACCACACTTTATAGTACGATGAAACTGGCAAGAAAGTTCCGAAAGATCGTCAGGCATTCACGATAAATACACCAACAATCTTAAGAGATGAGCAGCTCCAGCCAGGTCTATCATCCGCGAAAAAACATACCCTGACATCCGCCAAAAGTTTGAAATCATCGAGAATACCCAAGAATCAAAAAACCTCGGATTTCACAGAGTAAACTGGCGACTGCCGTTCTGTGCTCTATTAATCCGAGGCTTTTACATGGTATTCAGATCAAGTAGGCATTAACTTTGAAAATCGTTATTTCGTTTGCTAACTCGATGCACAGTTCCGTGTCTTAATCAAACGGCATAAAGTATCTGGGCATGTTCCTGCCAGTAATGGTTGGTTTTCGCCACCACGGTGATGATATTCTTGATCTCGCCTTCCAGCTTAAAATCAACCCCTGCCGGGAAGAACAAGGTTTTGTCCTGCCGCCGCACACTCACGTTCTCGACAATGATCGCCCGCAGCAGCCACAAGGCCATCGCCTCGCTCTCGCACACCATGCCAACCCATCCGGCTGATGTACTTCGTTCCGTTGCCAGTCCGGTGACCATTTGAATACCGCGTTCCAATTCATGCAGCACATTTTCATAGGCCGCTGGATTTGCCGCAATCGCCTCTGTGCTCACCGGCTCAAGCAATGTTCCCCGATGTGGTGGCCCACCAGCCAGCGCCAGATCACAAAAGTCCGCCCACATGGTGTCCCATGCCACTAACCCATCCGCATCATATGTCAGGTCAGCCGCACCCATCGATTCCGCACTAACATCTGCACCGGATTGATAGCGGGGCGGCAAAATAGACACTAAACCGGAATCCGGTTCAAATTCTTCGCGGGCATAAGCATGTGAATGAGGAACGACTTTCCACTCGCTGCGGTCATGGGCATTCATCAACGGTCGCCGCCCATCGGCACGCATGGCTGATTCCAACCACTCGATGACCGCATCCAATCCCACCTCGTCTTTAACATTGGTGAATACGAATGGTCGTGAACCACGCATCTTGCGTGCATCCCTGTCCATCACCGCCAGCGATGCCCCTACAAACGGTGCGAGATCAATCTTGTTGATGACCAATAGATCCGACCGGATGATTCCCGGCCCGCCTTTACGCGGCACTTTGTCTCCGCCTGCCACATCAATCACATATATGAAGACATCCACCAATTCGGGGCTAAAGGCCGCCGCCAGATTATCCCCACCGCTTTCGACCAGAATCAACTCCACGTCCGGCAAACAGTCCTCTAAATCCGCAATCGCTTCCAGATTCATGGACGCATCTTCACGGATAGCGGCATGTGGACAGCCCCCTGTTTCCACACCACGCACGCGTTCGGCTGGCAGCGTCCCTTGCCGCAGCAAGAACTCTGCATCTTCTTTGGTATAGATGTCATTGGTCACTACCGCCAGATCATACCGAGGCCACAGTCTTTTGCTCAGGCGGTCAACCAGTGCTGTTTTGCCACTGCCGACTGGCCCTGCTACACCGACGCGGAAAGCTCGTTTTTCATTTCCCATAATTCATTTACCA
>JBBSBS010000053.1:0-22474 GCA_038251045.1 Aggregatilineales bacterium
CAGCTTCTATTGTTGCCCACAGTATAGCCGCTGCCGGGTCGTACTTTGTCAAATGCTCATCCACTTTTAAGACGACCTACTCCGCCAAAAGAACTAGTCGCTTGGTCACATTTTAGCGTATGGATATAGACCAAGATGGAGTATTATGTTCTTTGTAAGATTAATTGATAGTTATCAGCACGGCACTTTCCACCGCACTCAGAAAAAGGGATAAAGGTCATTCACACCAAAGTCACGACCGAAAAACCACCACCGTTGCAACCTTTATCAATGTGTATGCGTATAGCCCTATTAGATACCGCGCTGTGCTGTACCGAGCGCGGCAGACCATCGGGACGAGAAGTATGTCTGATCCGACCACATTAGAATGGGTGAATGCAGCCCTAGAAGGCGACCAGGACGCGTTTGCGGATATTGTTTCCGCATTTCAAGATTCCGTCTATAACCTGTGCTACCGCATGTTGGGTGAACGTACCGAGGCCGAGGACGCGGCGCAGGAAGCTTTCCTGCGTGCCTATATGAACCTCACTCGCTATGACGCGGCCCGTTCATTCAAAACATGGTTATTAAGTATCGCGTCCAATTATTGCATTGACCGTTTGCGCCGCCGTCGCTTGCAGTGGATATCACTGGATGATGAACCTGTATCCGACCGGCTGGCGCTGCATAGCAATGACCCGGAACCTGAAATCGCCACGCTCAACAAAGAACAGAGCGCCGCTATTCAGCTCCTTCTGAACGACCTCAGCCCGGATTATCGGGCGGTGGTGGTGCTGCGCTATTGGTATGACTATTCCTATGCGGAGATTGCGGACATTATGGATACCACCGAAAGCGCGGTCAAAAGCCGCCTTTTCCGCGCCCGACAGGCGTTGGCCGATAAACTGGGTTCGGACTCAGCGGCACGTTTGGGCGATCCCTTGATGGAGGGATTATAAATGGCAGACGAACGACAGAAACAACTGATGCAGGAAGCGCTCGACCAGAGTCTTGCGCCCGACTTGTTGGAAAAACTGCGTCAACAACTGGATGGTGATGCCGAAGGCAGCCAGCACTTCAACCGCCTCAAAAAAGTGGATGACATGCTCCGCTCGGCTCCGCATGAACGTGCGCCCGCCCGCCTCGCCCTGAGTATTATGGCGAAACTGGCGCAAACCATGAATCCACGCCAGTTATCGGATTCATCCAGTGCCGCCGTCGCCCTCGGTTTAGCGATGGTCGTCATGGTTGCCCTGCCAGTCTTAACCGTCGCCATCAGTTTATTCTTGTCAGCGATGGGCAGCGCTGCCGCCCTGAACGCCATCCTCCAACAAATCGCTAATCTGCTGGCACTGGTCGTCGGCATGTTGAACGCGCTCGTCGAAGGCGCTCAATCCGTCCTCCAGAATTATCCGCAAGCACCGCTGCTGATTATCTCGGTAACACCCATCATTCTGTACTGGCTGCTCAAAGCGGTAGGTGATGACTCGGATAAAGAAGGACATGAGGGCTAATTATTATGCGAAGACTGGATAACCGCACACTTGGTTTGATCCTTTTGATTGGTCTCGTCCTGCTGTTGATTCTGAACCCCGGCGGGATTATGTACGCACTCGGTATCATTCAGTCCATCGTCATCATCACATTAGGTGTTGTCGCTACCATGTATCTATGGAAGCGGTTGTAGAGGTCATTAATCCACCGTGCGTAAGCTGTTGATTCTTGCTGCTGTTGTCATTGTCATATTTGGAGTTGGGAGTGTCGTTAGCCGCACGGTTTTACAACACGCCGCCACCAACAATACCGACACGCCCATCTTCTTACCCAGCTACATCCTTGATACCAGCAAAGCCGATGATTTGTTCGTCCTCGCAGATAACGCCCATTTGACTGCCAACAGTGTAGTACAGGCCGATGCTGCCGTTGTGGGTCGCGAATCCATCATCGTTGACGGGCAAATCGATGGCGAACTCACCGCGATGGGTGGTGACATCCGCCTCGGACAAAACAGCCACGTTTCCGGTGCTGCCTCGCTGATCGGCAACCGCATCACCCTTGCCGGAGTCATTCAGGGCGATCTAAGCGTAGTAGCAGATACCCTCGTCATCCTGCCTGATGCTCAGCTAAACGGTGTACTTGAACTCTGCACCAGCCATGTCACCAACGAGAGTGCCCTGGAGCTTTCAACCCGTTCTTGCAGTGCCAGTGAGTTAGCCACATGGCAGTCGCTGCGTGACGGCACCCTTGCCCAACAAGCTATTTCCGGCGGTGGTTTTTCACTGGCGAGTTTCCTCATAACAGGGCTTATCGCGCTGGCATTAGCCGCCTTTTCCGGCTTGATCGTCACCATATTCCCGCGTCCCTTTGGTTACATGACACAGGCCATTCGCAATGTTCCGGCACGCGTGACCCGTATCGGCTGCTTCACCCAACTTTTGGTGGTCGCGTTGTTAGTGCTGTTGGGCGTTATTATCGCCGTTTTACCACCGCTGGGGCTGGTGCTGCTGCCCATTCTGGCGCTGCTTCTGCTGCCGTTCCTCGTGTTGTGTGCAGTCGGCTGGATGACGATGGCGCTACTTACCGGTGACTGGCTGCTGCGTCGATTTGCCCGACGTACCAGCTTGCCCATGCTGACCATGATTTGCGGGGCGCTCGGCCTCTTTCTGATGTGGACGGTACTCACCATTTTGCCATTCGGCCCCATATTCGGATTGCTGATGCCGATTCTAGTGGCGACGGTTGGACTCGGCGCGGCAATTATGACCCGTGTGGGTACGCGTTCCCCTGCCCGCAGTTACTTCGTGCAAGGCTAAGGCGATGTGTGCTACACTCGGCAGATAGTAGCGACTATTCACCATGAGGAGTTCCCCTATGCGCCGCTGGCTGCCTTTCCAAATGATGCTTGCCCTTGTTATCGCTTTTACTTTACTCAGTCTACAAATGGTCTTTGCTCAGACTGATCCTTCCGCTCCGCCCGCAGGCCAAACCATCCAGTTACAATCAGGCGATACGCTGGTCGGTCTAGCCGCTCGCTTCGGCAAACCGGTTGCCTGCCTGCAAAAAGCCAACAAACTGGCATCAACTAATTTTTCGCTGAGTGGATTCAAAACCCTTTTGATACCCGATGATTGTGATAAAGTGTTGGCTTCGGTCATTGACTCAACACCGACACCCGAAACGGCAAATTCACTAACCACGCCCACCTTCACACCCATTGCCGGAAATGCGACCGTCCAACCCAGCCCGACTCTCAAAGCAACCGTCGTCACCAGCGCGACCATTGTGCCGACGCTGGTTGCCGACCAAATCTACACCGTAGTCAGTGGTGACCAACTCGCTAAAATCGCCCAACAGTTTGGGCTGACTCTCGCCTGTGTGGCTGCCTCCAATAATATCGCCAACCCTGACTTGATTTACATCGGTCAGCAGTTGCGCATCACCACCAACTGTAACGCGGGTTCAGGCGCTGGCTTGGTCAGCAACACAACCAGCACTTCAGTCAACAGTTTGGATACACAGTACTGCCGTTATGACCGCAATCCGAAACGTGTCGCCACCAATAATCAGTATGTCGTGCAGGTGGGTGATGCACTGGACTTTATCGCCTGCGATTTTGGTGTTGAACTTCAGTGTCTTAAAGACTCTAATCCGCAGCTTGGCGGTTCGTCCCGCCTGACACCCGGCGAGACACTCACTATCAATTTCAATTGCCCGATATGGCAAGATTCGACTCTGCCGCAAGCCATACCGACGGCTGCCGGATAAAGCGTCAATTGCGGTTATGAACAACCTGCCGATATACCACGCGCTGTGTCGGCAGGATTCGGGATCATGAGGAAGGTGAATGATGACCAACAACCGTACTTGGCTGGATGCGCTCAGTGATGGGCAAATCATCCGTGACTGGTTTTCACTCATAGCCCATTTCGCGCTGGGTAGTACCTACATCAGCTTCTTCATATTTGCCTATGCCATGAGCATCGGTCTGTCATTCATTCTTATTGGCATCCCACTGCTGTTGTTTACACTGGCCTCCACCCGAGCCGTCGCCGCAATGGATCAACGCTTATTTGCGGCGATCCTCGACAGACCCGCCCCTGAATTTGCCGACGATGTTGATCCGCGTGGTGCAAATCTGGGCGAACGGTTGGGAATGTTTCTGGGCAGCACAACCACATGGCGCAGTATCGTCTATCTGGCGCTCAAATTTCCGGTAGGTATCGGAGCTTTTATGGCAGCCATGTTTATTCTGCCCTTTCTCGGTTTCGAGATGTTGATCCTTGGCCCTCTGGGCATCGACATGCGCCTTGCCACCGTCCGTCTGCTGCATGGCGTAGCCGTCGGCCTCCACAAGTTACCCGGCCTCTTATTACCCACCGGCAAGCGCAAGCGTGATGTCAGCCGCTTGGAAAGTGTCGAAACCTACGAGCCGGAATATTATCTGGATGACGATGGCGAAATCGTGATGCACAAACGCGCCTGATTTGTTAGCACATCATCCGCATTTTGAGAGGCACATCATATCCGGTGTGCCTCTTTCTATTTATAGTCAAAGATAATGCCCTTTTCGTGAGTTAGCTCACTGCCACATTTTGCCCACCAACACGACAATGGTGATAAGGATGATTGTGAAAATGTTGTGGTGTTTATATCCACAAGAAGAGGACTCGCATGACTACTCAAAACAACCGCTGGAAGACCTTATTCGAATCAGTGGTTGCTGCTTTATCAATTGCGCTGCTTATCATTTTTAGACCACTAGTACGCCGCTGGTACATCCATTGGGGTGCAACTGAATCAGAAGCAGCACGCTTATTACCCGGCGACAATCTCGTTCCGCACCCACGTGTGAAGTACACCCGCGCCATTTCTATTGAATCCACACCGGATCGCATCTGGCCTTGGCTGGTGCAAATGGGACAGGGTAAGGGCGGCATGTACAGCTATGAACAACTCGAAAATCTAGCAGGGTGCGATATGCATAATGCCGATCAAATACTGCCGCAATACCAGAATATCAAAGTTGGCGATCACCTGAAATTAGGGCCAAAAGGTTATCCTGCCTACACCGTCTTAGGAGTGCAGCCACAACAAGCACTCATTCTAGCGGCAGCAGATGTTATTCCCGAAAGGGATGGCATAACCTTACCCGATCCGTTGCCAAAGGAATACACACTGTCGAACTGGGTTTTCTACCTGTATCCGATTACGCCCCATACGACCCGCTTACTCGTACGCAGTTTGCTGGATTACGAACCAAACGGTTGGTCAAAGTGGATGATATGGCGTGTCATCACTGAACCCATCGCCTTCGTCATGGAACGAAAGATGCTGCGTGAGATTAAGAAGCGCGTGGAGGTGACGGCAACGGCAGATACCCAGCCGACTCGTGCAGCCGCCTAAATTTTACTAATCCCGATACCGGTGGCCGTTCATCCACTGATACACTCCCTCCTCAAATAGGGTGTGGCTAGAAAGTAGCCGCACCCTATTTTGATTTATGTTATGATCGAGCAGGTGACGAAACATGCACTTGGCTGTTTGTTAATGGCGGACTATCCATTTCAATATGAACACTCGGCGTACCTCTAAACTCAATCCATTATTCTTGTCCCTGTGGGTGATCTTGTCCTTCGTTGGCGAAGTTCATGCGCAGGGTGATTGTGGTGTGGTCAACAGCATTAACTATCCAGTTGACCGCTCGACATTCCAACTGGTGCAGGATTTCGGCGTACCCAGTCCCCGACATCAGGGACGTTACCACACCGGTGAGGATTATTATGGCGGGCGCACCACCAGCGCTGGTCAGCCAGTTTCAGCCATTGCCGACGGACGGGTAACCTACTCCGCGCCGACCGGCTGGGGTCGGGATGGCGGGGTCGTCATCCTCGAACACACCTTTCCCGATGGCACCGTCGCCTACAGCATGTATGGGCATATGATGAACACCGATGTTCACCCATTTCCGGCGCGGTTCACCTGCGTCCGTGCGGGTGATGTGGTCGGCGCGGTTGGTGATGTACGCCCTGCTCCCCACCTCCACTTAGAAATTCGCACCAATAATCCCGATACACCCGGCGCAGGTTACTCACCGGAAATCCCTACCCAAATCGGTTATCTGCAACCGACCAAATTCATCACCGACTGGCAAGCATGGCTCAACCCTACCCATCGCTGGCATCTGCAACTGCCGGACGATACCCGCCCGACTGCACCGCCGCTTATCCTGAGTGACGGCAGCATGTTGCTCCTAACCAATGATCGCATCCGCTTGGCTTCGGTTGATGGGCGCATCCTATCGCGCATCATTCTGCCCGCACCGGCGGTTGGGCTAACCGGCTTTGAAGGCCGCCCTATATTGATCTACGCCGATGGAACCATGCAGGTTATCAATCTGGATGCCACCTTAGGCGAACGTTGGTCAACACGGGTCATGCTGGATAGTGCGCCAATTATCATGGGCGATTTGCTGGTCTTTCATACACCGGACGACGGCTTGGTGGCGCTTGGCGCTGACCGTCGCACAGTAGCATGGCGGTTAGCAAATATTCCCCCTTTTGTACAGTCAACCGTTACACCCAACCTCCTAGGGCTGATGACCGAAGACCACACACTCATCACCGTATCGCCACAGGGGCAACTATTAAGCCGCATCGCGCTGGCTGAACCCGCTTTTATGACCGCAGCCCCTAACGGTAATCTGTGGGTCTATGCCCAAAACGGCGTATTAGAACTGGACGCATCCGGCATGCAGACGCGGGTTATCGACAACTTGGTTGGTGATAGCGGCAGCAGCGCCCTAACGACCGCGCCCGACGGCACGCGATATTTTCTGGCAGGTGGTATTGACCCAACCCTGACAGTAAGTGATATAACCGGCACGACCATCTGGCAGCTTCCGTTAGCCGATGTAACAGGCCGCGCCCAACTCATCAGCCGCGACAAAATGCTGCTTCTCCTGACAACTTACGGGGATGTGGTGGCGCTGCAAGCCGCATCCGGCATCGTGTGTAACCATCTACATATGTACGGTGACCGGCGTGCCAAATTATGGTACGACATGGGCAGTGACGGTATCTTGCGTATCGGGCTGGCGGATCAAATCATCGGCCTCGATTGGCAGGCCTTGCAAGGTGCGTGCGGCGGATAGCTGTTCATGTATTCAGATCAGCTTCCAAAAAATCTTTTAGCCGCGTCAAACGAGCATCCCACGTTGCGCCGAGCGCCGCGATCCACGCGTTAACATTTTGCAGCGGCTGCGGCACTAGCCAGTAGCGTTTCTCGCGCCCAATCAGGCGCACCTGACTTACTGTCGCGGCAGTGTATCCGCCAGCTTTGAAATGTATTGGATGAATTCCAATGTCGCTTTGAAATCCTGTGGATCAGCCGGCGTACGAACAGCCACCGCCGGATCAAAACGTCTTTCCCACGTTCGATCAATCAAGCCGCTCCATGCCGGATCGAGGTTGGCCTTTACCCAATCGGCACCCGCACGTTTAGAACCGGGATAACCCCTGATGAGATCATGCAGCATCCGGCAGTAGTTCAAGACGATAAACGCCTGATAAAAGCGATTGTTGTAAGACTCAGGCTGGGTTAGGATCGTTTGCCCCCAGTCATGAATAGTACTCAAGATGTCGCCGCGTAAAGTCTCGACAGGTATCGGATCAACCAGCGTTTGCGCGGGTGGCCCTGCCAGTGCGACACCAAAATCCCGAACCACAGAGTGAACGAGGATCGTGTTGCAGTGCGCATCGCGGGTCAGCGAACGGCTGCCGTGGTCAAGGTACCAGAGTTCCTCGCCGCAGCGGGCAATCGTCTGTAGGATTGCTTTAGGAAAGTACGACCCTTCCAAATGCTGCGCCCAATGCCCATCACGGCTGTAGATACGCTCATGTACCACCTGCAAAGCACGCACTTCATCATCGGCTAGTTCATGGTCAATCACAACGATGAAGTCACAATCGCTGTTCGAATCGAAATCCCCGACCGCAAATGAACCTTGCAGGTAAAAACCGGTGAAATTATCTTGAAGGACGGTCTGCAAACTTTGGACCAAATCCTGCAAGACATCATTGAGTTCTGAATAGGGTGTTGGCGCTGTTGGGTTAAAATTGTCCATGTGCTTATGTCACCAGTGGCAGCCAGCGATTTTCTTCCGGGCTAACGCGCTGCTTTTTCTGCCCCGCCATATTTTTACCACGTTCGAGGGCGGCGACTACAGCAGGCGAATGAACAGCATCTCCTAAAGCAACAATAATAGTTTCGGCTTTGTCGCGGGTTTCCTGCGTAGCCGCGTTGTCGTTTAGCACCATGCCCAGCAGTTCAGCGGCGCGTTCGCCTTCACCCTGACGCGCCAACAAGCCGGCAATACCCGTCAGCAACCAGAGTTGCAGCGGCGTATCGCGGATAACCTGCGCCATCGTATAGGCTTCGTGGAACTGGTGGCGGGCAGAATCAATATCCCCCAGCGCCACGCCCACATCGCCCAATCCGCCCAGCGTCAGGCTGATGCCCAACCGATGATCAAATTCGCGGTAAATAGCCAGCGAATCCTGATAATAACGGCGGGCAGCCGTGCAATCATTTTGGGCAAAGGCAACATCACCGAGGAACAGGATCGCCCGTGCCAGCGCACGGCGGTTGCCATGTTCCATGTTCATGACCACACTGTCTTCCAAATAATGGCGAGCTTCGTCGTATTGACCCTGCGCCCGCGCCACACCACCGAGGTTCAGCAGGGCATTTGCCACCTCATGATGATCGCCCACATCGCCTGCCATCTTCAATACTTCTTCGAGATAACGGCGGGCTTCGTCATACTGACCCTGCAAACGGGATACCATTGCCAGATCTTCAAGGCTAGAACCAATGCCCGCAGGCGACCCAATTTCACGGGCTATCATCAGCGCTTCGCTGTACTTCTCTTTAGCAAGTTCGTAATCGCCGTCAATGCGTGCCATGCTGCCCAAAGACCACAGGCAAACCGATATTCCCGCACGATCTCCGGTTTCTTCATAAATGGTGAGGGCTTCACGAAACAGGCGGTCAGCCTCTTCATGCTTGCCCTGAAAACGCGCTAGATTGCCCAGATTCATAATCGGGCTGGCGAGGCCGGAACGATTGCCGATGGTCTTGAAAATTTGCAGTCCGGCTTCGAGATCACCCTGCGCTTCTTCCAAACGTCCTAACTCGGCTTTGACGAGTCCGAGATTATTGAGCGCCCCGGCGGTACGCATGTGGTCGCCAATCTCGCGGGCGATTTGCAAACTGCTCTGATAAAAACGAATCGCTTCGGTGTAATCACCCTGATAATGCGCTATCGCCCCCAGCCCATTGTATGCCCACGCGATACCGCGCTTATCACCGATTTCCTGCGCCATTGTAAGCGATACTTGAAAGTACTCTTCGGCCTCGGCATAGCGGCGCATAATAGAACCGACCAGCCAACCGAGTTCATACAAAGCCTTGACGATACCGGGTTTATCATCAGCCTTTTGGAAGAGTAAAAGGCTTTGCTCGTACAATTCGCGGGCACGGCTGAAGTCACTCAACCAGCGGTAAGCCTGCCCCAGATAAGCGCGAAGTTGGGCTTCCAGCACATCGCGAGACTGATCAGCCGGCAGCTCCTCTACCAGCACCAATGCCTGATCCGCCCAGTCAATAGCCTCATGATACGCACTAATGTTTAACGCACTCTCAGCAGCTTTACTAAAGAATGTAACGGCCTGTTGATATTGCCCCGCCTGTTCATAATGACGCGCAATCATGCCGGTATATTCATTGATGCGGTCGCCGCTGCGTTTGACCAACCATTCCGCCACCTGAGCATGGTAAATACGGCGTAAACGGCGCAAGACACTTTCATAAGTGACATCATGCAGAATGTTGTGACGAAAAATATACTCATGCGTGCCATCAAACACCGAGTCCTCGCGGGCGCGAATCAATTCACGGCGATGCAGTGCATCCAGTAGTTGACCAATGTCTTGTAGGGGAGTTTCTTCTTCGGTTCGTAGGTGGCTAACGGCATCATCCCAGAAGATGCGCCCAACCACAGCCGCCCGTTGCAGCAGCTCGCGTTCAGCCGGTGGCAGAGCGTCCAAACGCGCTTGCAAAACTCCGGTGAGCGTGGGTGGGATGCGCAGATCAGTTAGCCGTGAGCTATCCACTAACCATTCAGGCTCACTTTTAAGGATGACACCATCATCCAGCAGCATCTTGATAATTTCTTCGACATAAAATGGATTACCCTCAGCATTGACCACAATCAAGTCGCACAAGTCATCCGGTATAAATTCGACTTTGCGCAGAATATCCATAATGAGGGTACGCGTATCCTGCTGCGAAAGCGGTCGTAGTTCTATGCGCGTGTGGAAATCTTGCTGATCCATCCACAGCGGAATGCGTCGTTCAAACAAGGCAGGGCGCGACAAACACACCACCAGCAGGCGTAGTTCTCGCTTGGCACGAACAATATGGTTGACCAGATCAAGTGACTTGTCATCTGCCCAATGAATATCATCTAGAAAGATGACCACGGGCTTATTACCCGCGACCTTGCCAAAAAACTCGGTGATGGCGAACAGGCCGAGTTGGGTAAGCTGCTGCGGATCTTCCCCCAGCAGATAAGGACTGGACGAAAAATCAAAGCCGATCAGGTTACCGATGGCATGAGCCTTAGGCGCACTATCCGCACCGAGAAATCCGGCAATGCCGCGTTGAAGTTTGTCACGGGCAAGAGCAGCACTATCGCTCTCCAAAATTTCAAAACGGAAGGCGAAGATATTGCGGATGAGTGCATAGGGCAGCTTGAGCATATCCGCAGTCGCCCGTCCGGCAAAATGCAAAATGCCTTCAGGCCGCTCATCCAGCCACACATCGAATTCGCGCAATAAACGGGATTTACCAACACCCGGCTCACCAACCAGCGTCACAATTTGGGTTTCGTGTTCCTCATTCGCCCAGTTGAAGGCAGCTTGCAACTGCTTCAACTCGGTTTCGCGCCCGATCATATTGGTTTCGACACCCTCGACACCCCGCGTGGTGACACGGAAGGTGCGCGGTTTTTCGCGCTCGATGACATAAACTTGAATAACTTCGGACTTGCCTTTAAAGAGGATCGGGTCAAGTGTGCGCGTTTCAAAAATCCCACGCACATGCACATAAGTATCGTGCGCGATTAAGACACATCCGGGTGGTGCTGCACTTTGCACACGCGCCGCCAGATTGATGGCATCACCCATCGCCGTCCATTCGGAACCATTTTCGCTCCCCACTTCGCCCAATGCCACCGGGCCAGTATTGAGTCCCACGCGGACGTTAAAGCCAGTGACACCCCATTGTGCCTCGACTTTGGCAGCGTACAGGCGTGTAGCCCGCGTAATTGCCAACCCGCACCGAACAGCCCGCACCGCGTCATCTTCACGCCCGACAGGCGCACCGAAGAAAGCCAGCAGGCCATCCCCCATCAGGCGAGCGACGGTACCGCCAAACTCGCTGACCGCCTCCGAATAGGCTTTGAGTGCCCCATCCATCATTTCCAGCACATCTTCAGGATCGAGATGTTCAGAAAGGGCTGTCGAGGCGACAATATCACAGAATAGAATGGTGACGAGTTTACGCTGTTCGAGTGCGTTCTGATGATCGAGCGCATCTAATTTTTCGCGCAAAATGGCAACGGTAGCATCGACGACAGAATCACCGAGGGCAGCCCGCAGGCTTTCTTGAGCATTAATAGCTTGTTCGAGTTGTTCCCGGTTGAGCATCCAAACTCCTCAGCCAGTGAACGGTTGAGCGATGGGTCTAGTTTAGCACGATTCATGACCGCCGTCAGTCAACCTTTGACCAGATTGGCTAGAAAAACGAGTACTTGACTCTCACCTTACCAGAGACTGTATTGTAAGAACATATGAGCGCAAGGAACAAAAGTTGATCAAAATAGGCGATTTCGCCCGTCTCACGCAGGTATCAGTGGTGACACTGCGCCATTATGACGAGATCGGTCTGCTCAAACCCATCAGTGTCGATAATTTTACCGGCTATCGCTACTATTCCGTCGCTCAACTGGCACGGCTCAATCGCATCCTTGCACTAAAAGATGTTGGTTTTTCGCTGAACCAAATTGAGCAGATGCTTGGTGGCCTAACAGTGGATCAACTGCGTGGGATGCTGAAGATGAAACAAGCGGAGGTGGAACAGCAGTTAGCCAATGAACGCGAACGATTGACCCGAATTGCAGCTCGATTAAAACAAATTGAACAGGAGGATCGTATGTCTGATTATGATGTCGTACTCAAGACCGTAGCACCCCTATTGATTGCCTCGCGAAAAGTGACCATACCCGCCAATGATCAAGTGCCCGCTTACCTTGATTCGGCCTATGGTGAGGTTTATGGCTACATAAAAACACAGGGCGCAAAGGATACAGGCTCATGTTTCGCAGTTTGGCATCAACCCGCGGCAGTCCTTGCCAATGAGGTTGCGGAAGCCGCCGTGCCGATTGATCATGCCGTACCATCTAGCGACAGCGTACAGGTCTATGAACTACCACAAGCACAGGTTGCTTCCGCCGTCCATCACGGCCCGTTCGAGAATTTCGTACAACTCCACGCCGTCCTGCTTGATTGGATCGAAGCCAATGGCTACCGTGTTATGGGAACCTATCGCGAGATATACATGAACCATAACCCCAACGACATGAACGATTCGGCAACGGAAGTCCAGTATCCGGTTGAAAAGGTAGCCTAACATTTAGAGGGGTAATTTTTCAAGGTTAGAGAGGTTACATCCATCCTTCCTAACCTTGAAATGCTTTTGAAATGGCGTGGTAAGTGTCCGGTCATCGGTGCCGATATAGGGCGATTTCAAATTCTTCTTGCTTACGGAAAACCCCTACGATTATGCATAAACAGACAATTCTATGCCGATTGCAGTACCTTGGTCTGGGCGAGATTCAACTCGCAATTTTCCCTTATGCAGTTCGACCAATCGCTGCGCCAACGTCAAGCCTAGACCCAATCCCTGTTGTTCAAATAAGGCACGGTTAAATTGCATGTAAGCACCCAGAGATTTTGTTTGCTCAGGAGTCATGCCCCGTCCATAATCTCGAACATAGAGTTTGAAAGTGTCTTGTTCATGCACCGCCTTGATGATCACTTTGGATCCACGAGATGAAAATTTGAAGGCGTTGTCGACCAATTCCTCAACGATCTTTTTTAGATTTGCCTCCGACATGCGAAGGGCTAGATGACATAAATCCAGAGTCAAATCCGTTTGACGATTATACTTTTCTGCGGTCCTCATAGCGACTGATTCAATAATCTGGTATACATCTTTGATGATGTGGTTACGCAACTGCTCTACTTCTTGAGGGTCATCTTGGATCATTTCAATCTGGGCATAAACAAGGTAGTTTTCAATTACCCGTTGAAGACGATTCCCTGCACCGACGATTGATTGAGCCCATTGCAAAAGTTCCTCAGAATCGACTGTACGATATTCCTGTTCCAGTATTTGACCATAGCCTAAAATCACGCTCAGCGGTGTACGGAACTCATGCGGTAAAGCATAGATGATATTCTTGCGTAGGAGTTTAAGGCTGGTGTCAAATTTATCATTTGCTAAAGTCTTTTTCTTAAGCTGTGTGTCAACCACCCGCAGTAATTCTTCGGCAGAATAGGGTTTCCCAAGGTAGTCGTCGGCACCGGCATTCATTCCCTCACGAATTGCCTGCAAATCGTTCAGCGCACTCACAAAAACAACTGGAATACTGCTGGTTTCGGGGCTGGCTCGCAGCGCTTTCAGCACTTCTAAGCCGGTCGTATTGGGCATACGGACATCAGAAATGACAAGATCCGGGAGATGTTCACTAACTAACTGCATTCCCGTGTGACCGTCGCGTGCTTCAAGCGTTTCATAGCCGCGAAAATTCAACAACTTAATCATTGTCTCGCGCGGCATCGGTTCATCATCAATTACAAGAATTGTGGACATTGTCACAACATCTCTACTTCATAAACTTAGTCTCAGTATAGTAGGGCTTCTATTGCCGACGCGTTAAGATTGCGTAATTAATCATAAATGTCTTTATGATTACCAGTCAAACACTCATTCAATTGCTCATTGATAATCATCGGCAAATTACCGGTTAGGAAGGATTGATGTATCCTCCCTAACCTTAAGATGCTGTAGAGATGGTGCGGTTAGAGTCCGGTCATCAGTGCCATATACTGGGCAATTTCAATCTTGGCTTCTTGTGCATTCTTAAAATCTACCGAACGTTGCGACAATGCTTCGATTACCGCCCCTTTACTGCTTTCCGTTAAAGCAATGATTTGAAATGGTCGCGGGATGCGCACTTGTTCATGATCGTGGTAGAAAATCGTTGCAATCGTACCAACCGTTGTACCATCCACCCGCGTGATTTTGCTCCACATCCAGCGCTGGCGGTCGGTAGCATCCTCTCCCCATTCTCTAGAAATCGAAAATCCGCCGGGCAGTCGGGGCGTAGCACGTAAACCTACTGCCTTGAATTGATTATGGATGTGTTTGAACATACGCGTCCCATAAATACCATAAACCGTATCGCCAATTTCCCCATAGCGCCGCCACATCTCATCTTTGTTGGCCTCAAAAACCTTCTGCCACTGTTCATTCACATGCTGCTGGATGTAACGCCCAAGCGTATGAATATCACTGTTTTGCTGCTCGTTGAAAAACAACTCTAGTGAGTCCATTGTCGTTGACCTCCTAAATGATCAAAATTGAACGAGGCCGGCACATCGCTCAATTTTGATCATAATGGATTGGTGTGTTGTAGTAGGGTTTGAGGCTATTGCAACAGTGATTCGAGGTCAGCGGCATTCTGGAAAGCTTCGGTCAATGTGGCATATTCTTCCTCAGTCAACACAATCTGGCGCATCTGGATCAGCAAACGGTGGGCTAACGGCAGGTCATTCATGTTAATCGCCACATTCGCCCTCAAAATCAGGGCTTGTACCCGTTGGCTGGCAGGTGCAGGGTCATCGTGTGCCAGAGCCGCGTCTAACATCTTGGCGGCGGCTGCAAAATCCCCATGCTCCGCCAGCAAATCAGCGGCATGCAGCGCACGTGAGAGTTTAGTAGCGGTTGATTTTGCGGGTGTGTCTTTGCTGGTTTCATCATTGGATTCTGCGGATGGCTGGCTGATACGTATCCAATTGCCACCGGGATCAACCACATTGAAGCCGCGCCCGCCGGATTTGTCTTTGAGGCGCGTCATGCGTGGAATACCCGCAATAAGCAGCTTGCCATACTGTTGCCGCAAACCGGCAGCAAATTCCCGATATAACCTGTCTACATCCGATACCACCACCAAGCACGAACTGTAAGAGTCAGCAGGATCAAGCTTGAGGGCGAAAAAGTGCAGGCAGACGTCACCACGCTGGACAACAGCATACGTATTGGGGCGACTCTGCTCGTAAGTCACCTCAAAGCCCAGTGCGCGATAGAACGTCAGCGTGTCGTCAATTGAACGGCAGGGAAGCATAGGGATGGTTTTTTCATGGGTCATAGACGGGTTTCCTTATACAAGATGGCTTAAACTTCACTACTAGCATAAGGGGATGGAGTCTTGTTGTAGGGTTTACCCCGTATAGCTGAGTTCGATGATATGCGTAATCTGATGAATGGTAGCCTGTGCCCGCTGTTCAAGTGCAACCAAGCTGGTAAGCCAACGATCAGCAATAACCTCGATGTGCTCATCGGCAGAATCGCTACGCGGAACATTTAATGCATCTCGCAGATCATCAGTCTTGCCCGTATCAAATTGCAACAGCATTCGTAGCACCGCCATAAGGCTGTAACCGGAATGCACCAGAGTGCGGATCACCCTCAAGCGCCCGAACTCAGTTGTTCCATATAAACGATAACCATTATCCGGGTCACGCGGTACACTAATCAGACCGTTGCGTTCCCAGTTCCGCAGCATATCGACGGTTACATTCAGATGCAACGCGGCATCTTTAATGTGCATCTTTTGCCGGGACATACCCATCACGTGTCCTGCTGCCCAGCGTTCAAGAAATTCGACCGCTGCTTCAGCCAGCGTGCGTTCTACACGCACATGAGCAAGATACTGATAAGCTAGTTCCATCGCCATACCCAGATCATCACTGGCAGCACTTTTGACCAGATTAATCAGCAGTGCTTTGTCTGCTGCCAGATACGGCCAGCGCACTGCCAGATGAGCTAATCGCGCATATTCGAGATGCAGTTGCGTATATAACCGGTAACTATTTGTCCCCCGTGGGACAGGCGGCAAATAACCCCATGCTTCATACAAGCGGATAGTATTGACGTGTACTCCTAAATCACGGGCAATATCGGTTGTTCGTAGATGTCGTGGGGGCATAGTGTAGCTGCTCGCTCATACTTTCAAACCCTACAATAAGGTACTAGGGTTTAGAGGTCAAATCAGTTGACAGCCATTTAACCATCAAGCAACCAATCAATAGCACGCTGATAACCTCCGGGGAACATTTCAACTTGAACCCTTCGCATCCCAAACACATTAATACCCTCTTTAAGTAATTCGGCATACCCTTTATAAAAATTGTTCAGTGGCCTGAGTACAATCGCCACTTTGACCGGTATAGGTCCAATATCCGGATTCTGGCTGCGCCATTCCTGATTTTTCCGCAAAGCATACAACATGGATACAAGTCCTGCTGGCCTGAAATCGAGCAGAGTTCTCACCATGGTGACTTCCGGTTCAGGCGGGAGGTTTTTGAGGTAATTCTGCCATGCAACCCACTCATCAACAGCTTCATTACTCGCTGTGAGAAATTGAAATTGCCAGATACCGTTATTCAGATCTGTAAATGAGCAATATTCACCTGATGGTGGAGCAACCGGCATCGTCTGTACCTCAAAAGTAAATCCTATTATAAGATGAGTTACAGATCAAGTCCTTTACCGGCAAAAAACATCCTAGTGTTTGCCATCGGTATAATACCCTTCGACCACCGATTGGTCAGCCGGATCGCCATTATAATTAACGAATAATTCCTCACCCTCGTTGATGAAGCGTAAGGCACGGAAGAATATTTCCTTGGTGGTATACACGAAGTGATAGCGCACGTTGGGCGTGTACGAGTGGTTATACAAACTGCCATAGCCCAGCAATAAAGCGCTGTGAGATTTCGTCCACTCAAAACAGTAACGGTTGAGAATTGTGTTTTCAAAAGCTGTATCGTTGCGGTGATCAACCAGAATAATGGGGCAGCGTTCCAGCACCTCATTCTTTTTGATGTCACGGGTGGCGATCAGCCCGCGAATATTGAGGGTAGGTGAAATACCAACGCGAAATGGGATGTCCATATAAGTTGTGCCACGTAAATAAGTACCGATATTTCCCTCAACTGTAGCGTTTTGCGCCAAAGCTGGCAAGGGTCGCCATCATTGAAATACTGGAGCAATAGATGAGCGAGAGTGCTGGTGGTCAGCAACAAAAAAGAGCGCCCGCGCACCCTTTTTGGGGATTGATTAGTAATGTCTTCAGCTATCAAATTCTCGGCAGTTAGTCGGCCTTCACCACCAGTGTACCGGCTACTTTATCATGCCAACCCTGTTTGTTTTTGTCCCAGAATGCCCATAGTAAACCAATGACGATCATGCCGCTAATGTAGTAACCAATCGAACGCACGATGGCGGTCGCATCATCAATCGGTGTACCATCTTTTTTGATGACCCGAATATGCATCATCATCTTACCCGGTGTCTGGCCGTTGCGCTGGGTGAGGAAGTACCACGCATAAATCAGTGTAATCACAAAGCTCAGACCAAAGCCTACGCCACCGAATCGCGAGAGCACTCCGGTGATGACACTCACAATAAACCCATCTACCAACGCAGCGATGAAGCGCTGCCCTAAGTCAGCCAACTCTACAAAATCGCGCTTCGGTTTTTCATCGTACATGATCAAACTCCTATATCCCCTGATTGCGGCGTAAAGTTTAGCATTTGCTTACCTGCGCCGTTCAATATGTTATGACATCCTATACGGAGCAGAAATAAAAAAGTTTCAAATCTTCCGCGCTTGAGTAATCCGTGAGTACTGTGGACAGCTATCAAAAAACTGTGCTAATGTGAAGGCATTCACAAACTGTACTGTAAGGTTAGGGCTTGAGGATTCGACTCATGGAACAACAATATGATGTCATCATTGTAGGTGGGCGGCCTGCGGGATCGAGTTTAGCGGCACGTCTGGGTCAGCAAGGTGTACGAACGCTGCTGCTTGAACGGGCAGAATTCCCCAGCTTGCCCGCTGCATCGTCACCCATCATCTATTCTTCTGCACTCAAACTCTTAGATGAAATCGGCGCGGATGAAAAAGCATATGCGCTGAATACCCCGCCCATTCGCCGAATTTATGCTGATAACAGCCAATTCAAACTGACCATTCCCCTGCCGGATGCCAACGGACGCGACTATGCATACGCCATTGACCGCGCCCGTTTTGATGCCGCCTTATGGGATAACGCCAGCCGTTTTTCATCGGTGGATATGCGTCTGGAATACTCGGTCACTGATCTGCTGTGGGAAGATGACCGCGTGGTAGGCATCATCGGTCAGCCGCATGGTGGCACACCGGAACGCATCACCGCCGGATTGGTTGTCGGTGCCGATGGACGCTTCAGCATGGTGGCAAAGAAGGTGAAGGCAGCCGAATATGATGTTCACACTGAAAACCCAACTTCGTTGTTATATGCTTACTGGCGCAATGTGAAGCCATATCTCGAATCCAGTGAACCGTCAGCCGTGGCCTATGAAGGCGGTTATGGCTTCGGAATGCTGGTTATGGACAGCGCCGATGGCACAACCGCCGTGACAATGGAAGGACAGGCTGATCTACTCGAAGCACCCGCCGGACAAACAGAAACGTTCTACTTATCGAAGCTAGCGGCTAACCCCAAGGTTATGGCACGCTTAGACGGCGCGGAAATGGTGACAAAAGTGCATGGAATGCGCAAAATCGGCAACCTGTATCGTCAGCCCGGTGGCGTGGGTTGGGCATTGGTTGGCGATGCTTATCACCAGCATGACCCGCTGGACGGACAGGGCATTTTTAACGCACTCTTCACTGCCAAATCATTAGCGTGGGCCATCCGTTATGCCAAACGTGGGCAGATGTCGTGGGGAGAAGCATTGGAGTGGTACGACGAAACCACCCGCAGCAAAACCTACGGCATGTATCGCCAAACCCTCACCAACGTCAAAACCAACCTGTATAACACCAATCAACAACTCCCCGGTTGGGCACTGACCGGACTGCGCTGGATCATGGAAGACCCGACGACGGTTGACCTCTTGGGCAAACTGATGACGCGACAGATTCCACCGGAAATTATGACAATGGCAAGTCCAGCTATCGCTGTCGGGGCATTAGTACGCGCGCCGCTGCGTGAGTTCCGTAAGCGCTGGTCAGCGTTGCTCGAATAACCAGCAGAGCGTTATACTTTTGTGGCATTCCCTAATTATTTATATAAATGCGCTTGGTTGAGGTTCCTCGCAAGGAACTGTCAAGTCAGGCAAGCGTATCGGTGCTTTTCCACACTTCCCGATTCAATAAATAGGATTTCGATAACCAGATGACCGCTAGCTCGCTTGTACCTCCTATCCTGAGCACCATCAATCTAGCAGTGGGTTATGCTGTCCCGCGCAAACCGCCAATTGTGATTGTCGATAACATCACGGTTAATCTGACGGCGGGAGAATTGGTGTGCTTGATTGGGCCGAACGGCGCGGGCAAATCAACCCTCATGCGGACTTTGGCAGGGATGCAGCCTGCACTTGGCGGGGTGATACGTTTGATCGGTGATGATCTGAAAACGCTGCAACCGCGTGAACTGGCACGCCGCCTCAGCATCGTCCTGACCGAACGTGTGGATGTCGGGATGCTGTCGGCATACACACTGGTTGCGCTGGGGCGTTACCCCTACACAGGCTGGATGGGTGACCTCAAGCCAGAGGACGAAGCTGTTGTACAGCAAGCGATTGTGGCGGTAGGTGCTGCGGATTTAATCGAACGGCATGTTGGCGAGCTGAGTGATGGCGAACGCCAGAAAATAATGATCGCCCGCGCGCTGGCGCAGGAACCCGCCGTTATGCTGCTTGATGAACCGACGGCCTATCTTGATCTACCGCGCCGTGCCGAACTTATGACCATGCTGCGGCGGCTGGCACGCGAAAGTGGTCGGGTAATCCTGTTATCGACCCATGATCTTGATCTGGCGCTCCGGAACGCCGATCGCATCTGGCTGCTGCCCAAAGGTGGCAGCTTGCATGTTGGTGCGCCCGAAGATTTGGTGTTAAGCGGCGCGTTTGAAGCGGCATTCAAGTCGGAAGGGGTGCAGTTCGATGCTTACAGCGGTTCCTTCCGCAGCATGGTCGATGCGGCAGGCATGGTCGATTTGTATGGCGAAGGACTGCCTACGCTTTGGACACAGCGGGCGCTAGAACGCGAGGGATTCTGCGTGGTACGCGAGGGAACCGACTCGACTGTGCGTGTATCCGTGAGCCGAATTAACGATGTAACGCATTGGACTATTCGCATCGACCAAGAAGAGCAGGTCTGTCATTCTCTGTATGACATGATTACGCTATTAAAAGTGCCTAGTCCTGTGCATTAACGGTCAATCAGGATTTACCGCCCGTGACAAATACCAAAAATGATAGCACCTTTGAACAAGTGGTTCACCGGATTGATCCCCAAAGCAAACTGGTTCGAACACGGAAACTGACGGGCGGCGTATCAGCGCAGGTCACAGCACTTGAGATTGAGCATGCCGATGGTCAAACCCAAAAGATGATTGTCCGTCAGCATGGTGAGGTGGATCTCAAGCATAACCCACACATCGCCGCCGATGAATTCAAATTATTGAACATCTTGCATTCGGCGGGATTAGCCACACCCGTGCCATACGATGTCGATGAATCCAGCATGATTTTGGCTACACCTTACATCGTCGTTGAATATATCGAGGGAACCTCTGAATTCAAACCCACTGACTTAAGGGGTTTCATCCATCAACTCGCTCGGCATCTCGCCAATATCCACACGATGAACCTTACGAATGTGGATTTATCATTTCTGCCACAACAAGCAGCGAAGATCACCAAAATAGTAAGCCAACCGTCTGCTATGCTCGACGACTCATTAGACGAGGGGCGAATTCGTGCTACATTGCAAACGGTGTGGCCTCCGCCACAGCACAATCAATCGGGATTACTGCATGGTGATTATTGGCCGGGAAATATCTTATGGCGCGATAATTACCTCGTTGGTCTGATTGATTGGGAAGACGCGGCCTTCGGTGATCCACTTGCAGATCTTGGCAATACTCGACTTGAAATCCTGTGGGCGCTCGGAATGGATGCAATGCATGACTTCACCCTGCAATATCAATCCATGACTCCCTTCAATTTCACCAACCTCCCCTATTGGGATTTATGTGCAGCCTTGCGTCCGGCTTCTAAAATAAGCGAATGGGCGGCTGATGAAATCATCGAAAAGAACATGCGTGAAGGTCATCACTTGTTCATCACACAGGCATTCAACCGGCTCTCAAAACCATCGTAATCACTACCACAAATCCGATTTTATAACCCTTAAAATGTGTCTTTAATGAGACCCCTCGTATTTAGGGAGCCTATAACGCTTACGCGGGTGTTATAATAACCCTTTGGTAAATCTATATATCAAATAGTTTATAAACTATTTGAGTAAGGAATAAGTCGAATCATGGATATTGGTGGCATACTTGGTACTTTAGGACTATTGGGATTTGTACTATTTCTGGCGGGTGCAGCATTGGCCGTTGCATCTACTTCACAGGGGCGCTCGGCGCGTAACGGCGTGCTATTGGCAGTTGTTGGTCTGATTGCCGGCGTGCTGTTTTCGATTATCGGGCAGGGCATCATCTTTGTTCAACCCACTCAGGTCGCTATTGTGGTCAACACCCTCAGCGGCCAATTAGAGGCCCCGCTAAACAGCGGTACACATATTGTCGTTCCCATCATCCAGCAGGTCGCGGTGGATTACCCCATCACCCAGCAGGAATACACGATGTCGGCTAAAGGTACTGAAGGTGCACAATCCGGTGACGACTCGGTTGAAGCCCGTACTAAAGATGGACAGACCGTTAAATTTGACATCACAGTGTTGTTTCAAATTGTCCCTGCTAATGCCGGTGATCTTTACCTGAGTTGGAATACAGCTTATCTGGCGGGATTCGTTCGCCCGACTGCCCGCGCGTTGGTACGTGAAACGGTATCAAAATACACCGCCGAAGAGATTTATGGCGACGCACGTATCCAACTCGGCGCAGACATCAAACAAGCGATTTCAGAACGTTTTATCACTGAAAATCTGGAACTGACCGATTTGCTCGTGCGTGACATCACCTTCTCACCCGACTTCACCAACGCCATAGAGCAGAAGGTGGTCGCCGCC
>JBBSBS010000054.1:0-22419 GCA_038251045.1 Aggregatilineales bacterium
ATTCGCTGTTGCGGGACTGTTTAGCGAAATAAACAAAGTATATATGTAACATTTAACATGATATTAGTATTAATGCACCCACAATTAACTGTTGGGCACGTTTAATATAGGTATAGCGTTCAACAGTTTGATGGAGACACATAATGACATGTCGATTCGGAAAGCCACTTTCTGAAGATGCCTTGTACGCAACGGTCGATGGTGATGCTGATATGCAGACGATAACTCATATTGCTGCCTGCCCATACTGTGCCAAACGAGCAGCGGAAATACGTGCATCAGAACTATGGATTCGACAGATGATACACCCGCCCGTACAGCAAATCTTGGAATATGTGGAAGGGCTTTTGCCGGATGCGATGATGAGTACGGTTGCTAGTCATATTGAAAGCTGTCCCCTTTGTCAGAAAGAAGAAGCTGAATTCCGTGCCGCGCCTATGCCGGAGCTAGACGAACAATGGTTATCTATCCCCACCGAACGACTAATACGCCCCACTAACCAACGATCTATATGGCAGGAAATGGGAGCAGTCATAGCCCAACTAATTGACCCCGCCCCCAATATGATTCCAGTTTATGGCGAACGCGAAAAACATATTCGTTATGAAGCCCAAGGTTTGGACATTCGCCTAATAGTCACAACCACTATTGACGACAAAGTCATCCTAGAAGGCATTATCACCGGAAACAATGTGGGATGGGAAGATGTCGTAATTACACTGCGGATCGCAGACGGCGATGAAATCACAACAAGAACTGAGGATTATACATTTGTCCTAAATGATCTCCCCAAAGGCCCGGCAGATTTGCTCCTACAAGCTTCCCCAGGCGGGCAAACCGTCGTAGTTGCAGCCCTGAACCTAAGTGATACATAACGGGTGATTTATGACCGATTACGAAGCTCTGGCAGAGACAATCGGAAACAGTGGCAAGTCGCCAACAGAGGCCGCGCATCTGCTGGATGAACTGCCAGCATCCGAACATGAAGCGGCGGTAACCGCCCTTTATTGGCTGGCGTGGCGCTGGCGAGCCAGTGAACAACCGCTGCGAGCGCAGTACGTAAGTAAGGTCATTATCGAAATTGGGCGGTTATACAGACATAAACCTCATGAGGCGCTGGGTTTCATGTTGATTGGTGACTACCTTAATGCCGTTGAACTCAATTATGAGGGTGCAAATCGCGCACTGGAACAAGCAGGCGAGCTGTTTCTGGAAGCAGGCGATAATTTCGGCTGGGCACGTACCCGAATCGGCAAACTAGCCTGCACTCGCGAACTTGGAAAAAGCGAACGATTGCAAGCAATCGAAGATGCAAGAAAAGCAGAAGAAGTTTTTTTGCAATCATCCCATGAAACAGCACTTCTAAAACGCCTGAGCCTATATCAGAATTGGGCGATTTTTTACCGCCGATTAGGACAATATAATGAAGCGATCACCTATCATGGTTTGATTATTCAGGCCGCAGCAGGTTTAGCCGAAACTGAACAGCTGGAATTGGTTGCCCATGCTTTATATAACATGGGGGTGATATATGGTGAGCAAGGGAATATATATCAGGCAACACAACAACTCGAGCACTGTTATGACTTGTACCAACAAATCGAAGACATAATGGGCCAACTTATGACATTACACTCACTTGCTGGTTGCGAGATGATGCAAGGGAGGTACCAGCAAGCACTGACACGACTCAATCATATTCAAAAACTGATTGAAAGTTATGGAGAGAATACTGCCAACGAATATTTCTTCTGGCATATCTATGCTGCAATTGGCAAAGCCGAATGCTTCCAACGAACCAATTATTATGAGCGAATGCAGGCTGAACTCAGTCCATTTTTGAAAACTGGCATTCAAGGTAGAGAGCAAGCGGTAATACTGTTTTTATATGGCGTAGCCATGGGCGAAAATGGACATCTGAAACAGGCAGAAGAAGCATTCAGACAAGCATTAAACCTTCCTTACACCAGAGATTCGGTTGACATCGGTTTGGTACGTTTGCACCGTGGACGGGTGTATTTGCGAAGAGGCGACTTGGATAAGGCACTCGAAGATGGCACAGATGCACTAGAGCGATTTGCGAATGCCGGTCTACAACTGGAAGAAGCTCATGCCCGATTGTTGGTTGGTGAAACCCTATATTCAAAACACCAGTCACTGGAAGATGTTAAAAATATCGTACAAAAGGCATTAAGAATATCCATAGCCCGCGGGGCAAATATGCTGATTTCACAAGCGCACACGCTTCTGGGGCATGTCGAACAGGTCGATGGCAATCGGGTAGGTGCCATCCGTCACTACCTAAAAGCTGCCACTGTCGTAGATGATTTGCAGCGAGATTTGACGATCACACTACGACCGGGTTTCCTCGGTGATAAAGGAGAAGCATTACAATCCTTGATGAGCTTGTATCTAAAAAGCACCAACCAATCACAAGCGAACCGGCGCAAAGCATTCGCTGTATTGGAGCGCTTTAAGGCACAGGTGTTTTCGGCTTATTTAGCAACCGGCAGCACCACGCTGTTAGATAATCAAAAGGCAAACTCTGCCACACAAGATCAATTTCTACGTCTGCGTGGGGAAGTTCAGGCTCTTGACACCCTGATCGACACCTCTCCCCTCTATACCCCGCGCACGGGCAGCAATGACCATATCCGCAAGCAGATTAGGGAGGAACAGCGCAAACGTCAGGAAAAGGTGACACTTGCTAAAAATAAGCGTCGAGACTTACGGATGTTGGCGAAAGCATTACAAACCAAAGACCAAGCTAATCCGACCCATAATAAGCATTTGCTACGACGCTTGCACGAACACCTAGCTCTCCAACCACAAACTGTGCTTGTGGAATATTATTCAGACGGTTCATTTGTTCATGCCTTTGTGGTGAATGGACAACGCCTGAAGCATTATCAGCTTGGTGATGTAAAGACAGTGGAAAGCTGTATTACGAGCTTAAAACGAACCATTAAATCTGCACTTGGCACATTACAATTTTACAATAACCCACACTCACAAATGACTGATCTGGAAATTCTGAGCGATGAATTGTTTTGTGATGCAGGGGCGGTACGAGCATTCAACCATGTAACATACCAGCTATATGAATTATTGCTGAAACCTATGTTGCAGGATCTACCATCCAATGGCTGTTTGCTGATCGTGCCATACGGGATGCTGCATCAAATCCCTTTCCACCTGCTGACAATCCATCCGGATAAAGTCGATATTGCTCAAAGTCGATATCTAATAGATGAATATCAGGTGTCAATATTACCGACAGCGACGCATCTTCTGGCTTTTAGATCGACCCGTCCCTCTACGTCAGGGGCACTCATCATTTATGACGACAAGGTCGGTGAATTTCCCAAGGCGCACATCGATGCCCGAATGGTGTACAACATTACCGGAGGCGTAATTCATCAGGCACGGCAGGATGTGGATCTGCTCTTGAGGCAGCCTCCGCATCAATTATTACATTTAATTGCTCATGGAGCATTTGATGATCGGCACCCTGAAGAGTCCTTCGTAGAATTAGATGGCCGGCAGTTGATGTATGGCGATTTGATGCAATGTGACCTAAGTTATCCGCTCATTACACTGACTTCGTGCGATTCGGGGCAATTAAAAATGTATGCCTCGCGGGTAGCAATGGGAGACGACCAAATTGGTATCGGACGAGCATTTTTGCATCGGGGTGCAGGAGCAGTTCTGGTCAGCCGTTGGATGATTGGTGATGGACTGACACATACATTTATCGAGCATTTTTACAAAGGTATATGGCAAGAAGGGCACTCCAAAGCATACGCTATGCAACAGGCACAGATAGCAGTGAGGCAAGCCATCCCCAGATTGCATCCAGTGTATTGGGGACCATTTCAGCTTATCGGCAATCCGGATGCATTATGAGCATATTCACAACTATTAATTAAGGGGCAAGGTTCCAACTTCAGTTTTTGATGACATTGTTCCCCAGAGTTGGTCTTTATCGCCGTTCATTAATAACGGGTGGTAGAAAGCCACAATTTAAGCTGGTTGCACAGGATGTATAAAAAGTAACTCGATTAAATTCTTCCCTAGCTACCAGCCTGATGATAGAGATTTTATTTTGTCATACGAAAAGGGGAGCATGATGATTCAAAAATCCGAGGGGCCATATTCTTATAAGGGCGGCGTACCAACTGATGAGTTCAGCGTTTTTATTGAGCACAATATCCCATGGGCAGATTTAAAAACGCAAATTATGAGTCAGGAACCGCGGGATGGTTATTATCTAATTAACTCTTCGCTACCGGTGAGTGAGGCCGACCTGAAGATGGCAAATACGGTGAGTAGAACCAATAACGGGGAACCACCGTTTGTCACCCGAATCAGCTCACGGTTGCAAGCTTCAACAGGAAACGGAGCTGGCTCTGAGAGGCAACATGTGGGTGAACTTATTGAGATTGCCAACGCGTCCTATAAAAAACGTGATGAGTCCGTCGCGCCCCAAGAACCGGCAGCAGCGCGGCAACCAGACGCGGCTCAAAACGGGATTCGAAATATGAGAGCAACTTTTAACTGGTATACCTGTTTGCAGCGTATACCATTAAACATAGTACGTCCGGCTGAGTACTTACCATCGCGCCCAATCGGTGGACCAATGGGTGGTGCTATTGAAGCAGCTAACGCTCGACCCGAACAACTTACGTGGCAGTTACCGGCATTTCTAGACACGGTGAAACAGGCAACCACACAACAAAAGCCGGTGCAGGTATTTATTTTAGATACAGCTCCGACCGAGAAAAATTTGCAAAGTTGGAGGCAAGGTTCGAATGGTGCTCCTCCTAATCATCCCCTGCGAAAGTTGATCGCCTTATTAGGCAATCAATTTCACATTCACTATGCATCGGAGTTTAACGGTGTCCTGCCGAATGTGCGCCGCCTCGTAGACGAAGCATCACAGGATCCGGGTGATGCACTGGACAACGAAGATGTCAGTGATCATGGGCTATTCATTGCACAGATCATTCACTCGATCGCGCCAAATGCCCAAATACACCTGATCGAGGTATTAAATCAAACCGGTATCGGTTCGTTGACTGGTCTATCACAGGGGTTGGAAAAAATGAAACAACTGCGTGATATGACTATGCCTGCTGTCATCAATATGAGTCTAGCATTTAATACGCCCGCCAATGACATTGCCGCTTGGTCTAGAGAACTTGTGGTGAACCTCGCGGCTGACTTGTTTGGTCTGCTACCAAAACAATTCGGAAACGAAGAGGAGTTGAAAAAACGCATTAAAGCCTTAATCGATGCGACTGGTGAGGCGGTGAATTTTATCCTAGAAATGGCGAGTGTAGCGCAGAACAATCAAGGTAATGAAGTCTACCTTGCTGCTGCTGGCAATTCCTATATACCTAATTCACGAATGGGTGGAGCGCCTGATGACGGCAATGACGGTATTGGCCCGCGTTACCCTGCCAGTTCGGATTTTGTAGAAGGTGTAGGCGCGGTAAAAGCGAAACCGACTCCCGGTACAAAGCCGCAACCAGCCTCCTATTCGAACCGCCCGCCAGACAACCAAATTTTGCAGCGTTTGTGGGCATTGGGTGGAGACTATTCCGACGCAACTGACGCAGATAAGGGCATCTTGGGTGTGTCAGCCAAAAGGCATAGTGGATACGTCCGTTGGCAGGGTACCTCATTTGCAGCAGCGGTCGCGAGTGGGGCTTTGGCGCTAGCTATTGCCGGGCGCGACCACCTGCTCGATCCAAGTGTGCTTCTGACAACGGCTCAATGCGTTGAGTACGTGCGTGCACGCAGTTCAAAGGGCATTCCCGATGATCCGAACTCACCTGTTCTGGATGTTTATCAGGAAGCCGTTGTCGTTCCGAGTGTCGCCCAAAAGTAAGCTTGCGAAGATTGAATTCGTAATTGTAGGGGGTGGCAACACGTCATCTCCTACAACATCTCTACCAACTCCACGACTTGTGCCCGTGCTGCTGTCACCAGATGAGCAGGGGCAATCACAATTTCCTCGCCCCATTTTCCTGCACCGACACCCAACTCTTTTTCCTGTAGAAGTGACTGATCTAAAAATGACCGGAAGTCCTCCGCCTGCCAATGAAATGGTGGAATCGAACCGATGACATAACCCGTTAGCGCCAGCACCGCGTCCGGTTTTGCCATCTGGATATTCCGCGAGCCAAGCGCTTTTTTGAGGAAACCGGACTTCGCCGACTGGTCACCACCGACCATAATCAACACGCTTTCACCGGTATCAATCACTTCAAATATTAGTGTCTTAATCATCTGCCGTTCACTGAAACCCAATGCATGTGCAACATTTGCCGCACCCTTTTCGGTTGTTTCAGGAAAACTCAGACGGCGGTAAGGAATACCGAGTTGATCAAGATACTGATGGGCGGGTAAATCCATAATCAACCTCGCAATAAACAGGAGAACCTACTGCATTACACATACATCTATTATGATAGAACCACCCTCAATCAGCAAACTGATGTAGAAAATTATGCCATGATTACCTTGATCGCGACCGTATTGAACGAAGGCCACAGTATGCACCGGCTCATGCAGTCGTTGGTGGCACAGACTCGCTTGCCGGATGAAGTGGTAATTGTCGATGGGGGCAGCCACGATAACACAGTCGCCATTCTCGAATCCTACACCGACCAACTTCCACTGAGGGTGCTAATAGTGCAGGGTTGCAATATTAGCGAAGGACGCAACCGGGCGATTGCGGCAGCGCGGGGAGACATAATCGCTGTGACGGATGCTGGCGTAATTCTCGCGCCAAATTGGTTGGAGCAGATCACAAAACCATTGTTGGATGATCCAACCTATGATGCGGTCGGCGGCTTTTTTGACCCCGATTATACGACCCTCTTTGAACTGGCGATGAGTGCAACCGTGCTGCCGTTAGTGGATGAAATCAATCCAGCGACATTCCTCCCGACCAGCCGCAGCGTAGCCTTTCGTAAAGCTGTATGGAAAACCGTTGACGGCTATCCAGAATGGTTGGATTATTGCGAAGATTTGGTATTTGATTTGCGAGTCAAGCAGGTCTTAGAATCGCAATCAGAAGCCAAAATCATTGTCCTATTTGCGTTTGCGCCTCAAGCACTGGTCGCATTTCGTCCGCGCGGATCACTGCGAAGTTTCTTCAAGCAGTATTATTTATATGCGCGGGGAGATGGCAAGGCTGATTTGTGGCGCAAGCGACATATCTCCCGTTACCTGACCTATTTGGTCGCGCTGCCCGCTGTTTTTTTGTTAGGCTTACTCATACATCCACTGTTGTGGCTATTCGTACTGCCGGGTGCATTTTTCTATCTGCGGCAGCCATATCAGCGTCTAGCAAAAATAATCAAAAGTCACAAGCTGCGTACCACAAATGACAATCCGACAAAAATCACTGGCCTTAACACTTGGTATTCACTGCTCTATCTGAGTGTAATGGTGGTGGTAATCCGCATAGTGGGCGATATAGCCAAGATGCTTGGTTATCCGGTTGGATGGTGGTGGCGGTTGCGAAACCATCCGCCGAATTGGAAGGAGGTTACAATATTAAGATAAGTAACGATCCGAGTCCCCGAATGCCGCAATTCGACGTAGAATAATTATTACGACATATTCATAAAAGAAAGACCGTTTGTTTGCGTATACCTACCCCTCTAACAATGTTGTGGGATTGGCTGACCGAACCTTCTGCCATATTGACCACATCCACTGATCGCCGTACTGCGCGGCTGAGTGCATCGCTGCTGCTGGCTGCTGTCACCATGCTGATTATTAGCCGATTAGTCCGAACGGTTATTGCCGTACCAGAATCTGATTTCAATAAATTAACATTTAACATCAACACCTTAGTTCTGATCATATGCTATTCTCTGGCTCGCACACGTTATTACCGGGTCGGGACCATTCTTGGCATCACCATTGTGTTATTCATCCTCTATCTGCAAACGATTTATCGGGCTGCGAATGATCCTGTTCATCTAACAGACTCAACAGTGTGGAGTGCCGGTATCGTGCTGATCGGCGGGATAATCATCTCATGGCGCATCATGGTCGGGCTAGTCATCTTATATGGTGTAGGATTGGGTCTGCTGCCGCTGTTTGTACCCGGGCTAACATTTTACGATGTGCGCTTTTCGCTGGAATTCACCATTGGCATGTCCGCATTGATTACGGCTGCCGCAGCCCTACGCAGTCGGGATATACGTCGAATTGAGGAACAATCAGCACAATTAGTGACCAGTGAGAGCCGCTACAGAACGCTTCTCGAAGCGGGTTTCGAGGCGATTATCATCCATGATAACGGCATTATTCTGGATGTGAATGATACCGTGATTCAATTAACGGGTTATACCATGCCAGAATTAATTGGCAAAATGACCATTGAACTGGTCGCACCGGATGCGCAAGCTGTCATTGCTAAGTATTATGAGCAAAGATCCTTAGAAACGTTGGTTTACGAGAGTGTCTTGCAGCACAAAGATGGTCACCGCATTGATATAGAGTTACGTTCACGCGCGATTGTTTATCAGGATGAATGGGTGCGCGTCATAGCCATGCGAGATATCACCGAGAGTAAACAGTCACGCGAACAACTCAAAAACCTCTATGACAATCTTGACCGCGTATTTTTCTCGTTTAGTGCCATTGACATTCGTGTGCTCCAAATTTCACCAGCCTGCGAAAAAATGTATGGTTATCCGCCTCAGTCCTTTTATGATGATCCATCTATCTGGTTTACGCTCACCCATCCCGACGATGTCGACGGTTTCACCAACGACTTATTGCAAATCGCAAATGGTCGCCGCGAATTGGCTCCATTCCGCATTATCCGTAAAGATGGGGAAATCCGCTGGATAGAACTATTGATGATGCCAGCTCATGATTCGGCAGGTAATATCGTGCGCATTGATGGTCTAGCCACAGATGTCACCGAGCGTCGAGAGATCGAAGTCCAGCAGCGAGAGTTGCGATCCGAACGGGAGCGCAGTTTGGTGCTGCGCCAGTTCATTACTGATGCCTCGCACGATTTACGTACTCCGCTGGCAACTATGTATACCAGCCTCTATCTACTCAGGCGGATAAGCCCTGCTGACGAGAAGATTAGCCGCTATCTTGATACTCTAGAAACCCAGACCACCCATCTTAGCCGCGTTCTGGATGATTTGTTCACTATGTCCCGCTTGGACGCTCCCGAAACCTATATCGAGAAATATCGAGTGGACGTTAACCAGATCATGGAAAACATCATCAACGGGCGCAAAGAAAAGGCTGCCGAAAAACAGATCCAACTGCATTACGTGCCAGCCGATGCGCCGTTGTGGGTGATGGCTGACAAAGATTATTTACTGGTGGCGCTGGGGCATGTGGTTACTAATGCTTTACAGTACACACCATCCGGCGGCAGTGTTACCATTCGGAACTGCAATTTGCCAACAAAGCAGGCTTGCGTTGAAGTGGAAGATACCGGAATGGGTATTCATGCCGCAGAAATACCCTACATCTTTGACCGTTTCTACCGCTCGGATAAGGCACGTAAAACTGATCAAGGCGGTGTTGGATTGGGGTTGTCGTTGGCGCGTAAAATCGTAGAAATCCATGATGGGACTATCCTTGCAGACAGCACCCCCGGTAAAGGGACGACCTTCCGAATCGCCTTACCGCTTGTGCTACAATAAAGCTCTCGTTGATGTTCATAATGAAATAACTACCATGATAATACGCTCAAAATTGCTCTTAATGCCTGTTTTGTTCCTGCTCGCCATTAGTGGATCAGTGGCAGCCCAAACCGCTACCCCAACCCCACTGACAGCGGAGGCAACCGCAGAAGTAACACCCGATTCTCAACCGATTGAACTGCTTGTACCAGAAATTATCTCAACCCGCCCTCATGACACAAAAGCATGGACAGAAGGGCTGCTGCTAGCAGACAATTTCTTGTACGAAAGTGTCGGTGAAACCAACAATTCGGACGTGCGCAAAGTCGATCCTGAAACCGGCGAAATCGTTCAACAGTTCAAGATGGCAGATACCGATTATGCCGAAGGTCTGGCGTTGGTGGATGACCGCTTCATCCAACTCACATGGAAGCAGGAAATCGCCTATATCTACGACCAGAACTTTAAGCAGGTCGGCACGTTTAGCTACAAAGGCGAAGGCTGGGGCTTAAGCTATGACGGCGAATACCTGTGGATGAGCAACGGCTCTGGCTCACTGGCAAAGCGCGATCCCAAGACTTTTGAGGTTGTGGAAGAATTACCCGTGACCCTACAAGGCTTGCCAATTGATAGTGTTGTGGCGCAGGGACGGGCACTGGGCGCAATCAATGAGTTGGAAGTGGTCGGGGATGACATCTATGCCAATGTCTGGCTGACGACCTATATCCTGCGCATAGATAAGACAACCGGTCAGGTAACCGGCATTATTGACGGTTCTATGCTGCTGCCCGCCGATGCCCCGGTTCCTGCTGATGTGCGGCAGTATCTAAACGGCATCGCCTATGATGCAGACAATGATACATTTCTGATCACCGGTAAATATTGGCCGTCTGTATTCGAGGTAACATGGAAAGTGGTTGATGTACTGCCCAAATTACGCAATTAGTTGCCCTATAACTTAATCTCCCTTAAACTGATGAAGGTGATCTTGCATTTTTCAGGGGGTTTGCGTGACCATACCTGCTCATCAGGACGTTAATCTCAAAGTCCTCATTATGGACACCGACTTTTATGCGCTGCACGCCATCAATAGTTTTCTGGCGTGGGATCGGCGCACGCGAGTCACCAGTCTTGCCGAAACCCTCAAGGATATGTGGGTATACATCCACAATACCCCGCTGGCTGAACAGCCTGATATTGTGATATTGGAGGCCGACCACATCGGTGGGGTCGAAATTCTTACTAGAACCATCCACGACCTAAAACGGCGTATTGATAAAGTGAAAGTCATTTGTGTCGGTCAGGAAACGGATATTAGCTTGATAGAAGTCGCCGCCGATGCGGGCGCAGCCGGTTACTTCTTGAAGCAGGATGTACGTCTGCAAATTGCGTGGGCCATCGTGTACTCGTTAGACCACGATTTCACTATAACCGCGACTATTGCTCATGCCTGTGCTGACCGTTTCAACCATCGCGTCTTTCATGCCACCACCATTCCGGGAATGCGTAAATTCCCTGAACTGACCGGACGCATCGGGCAGGCGCTCAAGTTGTGCGTGCTGGATGGCCTACCCGCGCACCTCGCCGCTGATGAAATGGGCATCAGCCTGCACACTATTCGCGGTTATATCAAAGAAGGCTACCGTATTCTGGAAGCCCATGATGATCTCGAATATGCCACCGACATGACCCCGCAGGAACGGGCTTTTATGCGACTAACCGCTTTCGACGAAGATGAGGACAACCCGGAACCAGTGGTCAAAAAGCGCGATACTGACTGAGTCTTTTACGACAGCAATACTGCGATCAGGGCGATTAACGCCGGAAGCCCCTGTATCATCAGAATGGAGCGCTTGACGGTAAGCCCCCCGTAAAGCGCTGCTACCACCACACACACCAAAAAGAAGATCGCGATCTGGTGTCCAAAGCCCGCCTCAGGGTGCAGCAGGCTCCACACCAGACCAACCGCCAAAAATCCGTTATACAGACCCTGATTAGCAGCCAGCCCTTTTGATGCCTCGGCAAATTCCGGACTCGTCCCAAAAGATTTCATTCCGACTGGCTTTGTCCACAGGAACATTTCCAAATACAGAATATAAAAATGCTCAATCGCAACCACAGCTACTAGAATCTTGCTAATCGTTTCCATTTTCTCCCCCTCCGTAATCAGCGCACCGTATTCGATGCAGGCTGCACGCTAATTAAACCTTACCCTAACGTAACAGGCAAGGCATTCAGCCCGCGCAGCACCCACGTATCACGATAGGTTGGGTTTTCATTAACCGGAGTCAGGTTCGGCACACGGCGCAGCAGCGTTTGCAGAGCGATCTGACCCTCAAGGCGGGCTAAAGGCGCACCGAGGCAGTAATGAATGCCATTGCTGAACGACAGATGCGGGTTAGGATCGCGCATAATATCCAGCGCAGCGGGCTGCTCAAAATGCTTCGGGTCATGATTTGCCGCACCCAGCATGAACGACACCTGCACGCCTTTGCGTAAATGCTGACCGTTAAACTCTAGCGCCTCCAGCACAACCCGCGAGGTCATCTGCACCGGACTGTCATAGCGCAGCAGTTCCTCAACCGCCGACTTGCCCAGCTCCGGTTTCGCCTGCAACTGCGCCAACTGGTCTGGATTGCGCAGCAGCGCCAGCATTCCGTTACCGATCAGATTAGTCGTGGTTTCGTGCCCCGCTACCAGTAGTAAAATACAGGTCGAAATCAATTCCTGCTCGGTCAACTTATCACCTTGATCTTCAGCCGCTACCAACGCGCTCATCAAATCCGCCTGCGGCTGTTTACGGCGGGCATTCGCCAATTCACGCAAATACGCGGAGAAGGTAACAGTAGCCTTTGCTCCCTGTTCATAAATTGCCGCCGAGTCGGTGAGTTCCAGCGTATGTGCTAGATCACGCGACCAGCCGCGAAAGAGATCCCTATCGCTTTCCGGCACGCCTAACATATCGGCAATCACCATCACCGGCAGCGGCACAGCTAAATCCGCCACGACATCCATCTGACCTTTTGTAAGTGCCGCATCAATCAGGCTATCGGTCACACTCTGGATGCGCCCACGCAGCTGCTCGATCATGCGCGGCGTAAAGGCTTTATGCACCAGCATCCGCAAGCGGGTGTGGGTAGGCGGGTCACGAAACAACATCCATCCCTGCTGCATTTCGAATAAGGGGGTTTGCTCCGGCGGTGGGTCTATCCAACCCATTTCTTCTTTGGACATGACGCTCAATAATTCATGACCGAGGCGGTTGTCTTTCAACAGCGCGACACAGGCATCATAATCGGTAACAAACCATATATTCCACTGATCCCAGTAAAATAGAGGCGCGCTGCCACGCAGCATATCGTAAAACGGATAGGGATTCGCTTTGAACTCCGGTGAAGTCGGATTGAACTCGAACATAGGTTATGCTCCCGAATGATAATCAATGCGATAGGCTATGATTCAGTACGTATGATAGGTGATAATCGGTGCAAAAATGATGGTCGAGTATGGGCGAATGACAATCCGAGAACTGCATGTAGCTGTTACAATAACCCTATGAAACGATTGCTGCACATACGATTTCTGTGGGTATTGGTCGCGTGCATACTGCTGGCAGGCTGTGGTTTGCGTCCGGCAGGTCATGCCACGCCGACAGCAACCGCCGTCCGTGCCATTACACCTCCCCCGACCGCAACAGCCTTTATTATGCCCACACCGCCGCCTACACCGACCGCTAGCTGTGCCGGTGCGCCCCGCGAACGGCTGATTATTGGCGAACGTGGGCGGGTACTGCCCGATGATCCCCGCGCAGTCAATGTGCGCCGCCTACCGGGAACTGAAAACAGTCTGGTTACGACCATTCCGATAAACGCCTTCTTTATGGTGTTAGATGGCCCGGTCTGCAAGGATTCGTACAGTTGGTATCAAGTGCGTTATCGCGAGACAGTAGGCTGGCTTGCCGAGGGTGACCTGACCAGTTATTACGTCGAACCGTATGGCACAGGATAAGAACGGTTAATTCTCGACCCCCAGCGCATAGATGGTGCGGCGTTCCCAACCTGACTCAGCCGCCAGCGCACGGGCGGCGCTGCTTAAGGATTCGCCAGCATCCAATCGTTCACGCAGGGCAGCAAGTACCTGTGATTCGTCCCACTCGACAGGTGCAATGTCTTCCGCCCCAGCAATCAACAGCACGATTTCACCACGCGGCGGTTGTGCCGTAAAATGTGCGAGCACTACACTGGCTGAACCGCGCTGGAATTCCTCGAACTTCTTACTCAATTCGCGGGCAACACACACCTGCCGATCTCCGAGTGTTGTGTGTACCGCTTGCAGGGTGGCGACTAATCGGTTAGGACTTTCGTAGGCGATCAACGTTCGGCGTTCACTGGCTACCGTTGATAAAAAATCCCGCAAAGCGCGATCTTTACGTGGTAGAAAACCCAGATATACAAAACCATCGGTGGGCAAACCTGAACCCACCAGCGCGGTCGTGATGGCGCTGGCACCCGGCAGCGATTCAACGCGGATGCCCTGCTCGATGGCCTGACGCACCAATTCATAACCGGGGTCGGAAATACCGGGCGTACCCGCGTCAGAAATCAAAGCGACATCACCGGTTTCCAGTGCGGCAAAGATCGCATCCAGTTTGGTGAGTTTGTTGTGTTCATGGTAGCTGGTGAGCGGGGTGCGAATCTCGTAGTGCTGGAGCAATATCCGGCTGGTGCGGGTATCTTCGGCAGCAATCAGCGCGACCTCGCGCAGCACACGCAGCGCGCGCAGGGTGATGTCTTCCAGATTACCGATGGGCGTAGGGACAATGAAAAGGGTGGGCATAAAAATAAAAACGGAGCCTATGCTAAGGGGGCGAAGATAACCCCGCCCCTCACTATCAAATCGTTATTTTATTTCGACGGTGACCGGGAAATCAACCGGATCACTGAACGAATAAGAAGCCTGCTCAAGTTTCAGCACATAGAAATTGCCAGCTTCTACATCAACACTCAGGGCAGCTTTGCTCAATTTGGAGGTGTTGTCCAAATTAACCAGCGTGTCGGGATAGCCTTCGCTGTCCCACAGCAGCAGCTTCATGCTGGCATAATATTCACCGACTTCTTGACTGAGGTTCAATTCAACCGTTCCACTGGCTTCCGGTCGCATAATATAAATCTGGGCGGGAGCGTCAAAATCCGTGTTGATTTTGGCCTCAATCGTCGAGCCGGGTCCAACCAACTTCACCACGCTGACGCGGAGCATATAATCGCCCAAGCTGTTACCCTCTGCCCCGCCTGACCGCCCGGCAACGGCAATATAATCACCATCCGCAGGGATTTCTGCCACAGCCAAGGCCAGCGGGTAATTGAAGTCATCATTCATAGCGATCACCTGACCGTCACTGTCTTTCAAGGCAATTGTTGGATCAAGGTCGGGTTGGGCGGGGTCAGGTAATATTTCAAGGGTAACAATATCGCCCTTCTTTACCGCAAAGCTGTAACCCACTTCCATTACTTTTTCAGAAATGGTTCCTTTAACAAACTCCCCGAGCTTAAGAACAACTTTTTCCTGAGCGCCAACCACTCCTGTACCGACAATTGCCAGTAGTAAAGCTGTGGTGAGCACAAAACCAAATAGTTTACGCATCAATCAATCTCCTCTGACCGTATGGTGGCGAATATGTTACACAAGGTAATCTAGTATAGATATCTGTTTGAGGCAAGTAGACACATTAACTATTGTCTCAACAATCGGGAGTGGTCAGGAAAATCACCTGAGAACAAGTTACAATGTGTACAGTCTACTGAACCACAAAGGAATTACTCATGTCTGACCTGCTCATCCGCAACTGCAACGTACTGAATATTACCATTGATGCGCGGGCATTCATCCTGCACGAACATGATATTTTAATTGGTGGCAACCGCATCGAAGCTGTGCAACCAACGGGTATGGCTGACCCCAGCCACTTCCGGCAGGTGATCGAAGCCGATGGTTTGCTAGCGATGCCCGGTTTGATTAATACCCATGCCCATGTGCCGATGGTCATCTTTCGCGGGTTGGCGGAGGATGTGCCGATTGACCAGTGGTTTAACGATTACATCTGGCCACTGGAAAGCAACTTGCAGGCCGAGGATGTTTACTGGGGGATGCAGTTGGGTCTCGCGGAAATGATCCGTTCAGGCGTGACCTCGGTTGCAGACCATTATTTCCATATGGACGAGGCTGGCAAAGCGGTCGAAAAGGCCGGAACGCGAGCGCTGCTGGGTTGGGCAATCTTTGGCAGCAACGGCTACGAGATGGTCGAGCGCAGCGCCCGTTTCGTGCGTGAATGGAACGGCGCAGCAGATGGGCGCATCCGCACGATTATGGCTCCCCACTCCCCTTATTTGTGCGATGATGATTATCTGCGGGCCTGTGTGAAGGAGGCCAAAGAGCTGCATGTAGGCATCCACATCCACGCGGCGGAAAATCTGAGACAGACGAAATCCAGCCTCGAAAAACGCGGGCTGACACCTATTCAGGTTTGCGAGCAAACAGGCATATTAGACGGACATACTATCATCGCGCACGGCTGCGGGGTGCTGGCGGAAGATATGCCGATGCTGGCGAAGCATGAAGTCGGGTTCGCCCACGCACCCAAAACCTATATGAAGCTGGCGATGAAGACTGCGCCAGTCATCCAGTTCCGGGAGCATGGGATTCCGGTCGGGTTGGCGACGGATGGTGCGGTCAGCAATAACACGCTCGATATTTTCGAGTCGATGCGTTTGATGGCACTGACCCAGAAACAGGAAAGCGGCCTCGCAACCGAGATCCCTATTGGCGATGCTCTGTACATCGCCAGCCGCGAAAGCGCCCGTGTCTTCGGGCAGCCGGACGAACTCGGTGCGCTCGACCCCGGCAACCTAGCCGATTTGATATTGGTGGATTTGAACGGCATCCATCACCAACCGCTGCACAGTATGACTGCTAGTTTGGTTTACAACGCCCGCGCCAGTGATGTGAAAACGACGATTTGTGATGGCAAAGTGCTGATGCTGGACGGCAAGTTATTAACGCTGGACGAGGCCGAAATTGTGACACAGGTCAAAGCCAGTATGGAACGTGTAGCCCAGCGCCAGCCCGACAAACGTATTCAGAACTATAATCCGTAAAAACCTGACTGATTGATGCAAATTTGTCACAAATGTCGCAAAATTCGCATTAATTGCATGATTTCCGCTGAATTGGCGGGCGGGAAGCTCGCCTGATGCCGCCGAAGTGATATTTTATGTCGGCGAGGTGTTCGGTCAATGGCGCTGAAATGACACAAATGCCGCGGGAAGCTCGCTTGATGCCACCGCTGTGTCGTCGTCGTCGTCGCCGCCACAATTGCTTTCATTTTAGGTGGGAATTGATGGGCAGTTGATGACATACAGCGTCCTCCAAATTGGCACTAGTAGTATCTTCATAATAGAACAAATATTCGTTCACGGCAAGCGAAATTGGTTCGAGTTTACAAACCTTGCGACTTAATGGGACGGTAACATTTACAGACCGATACGAGTTGATCAGGCGATTTAAGCTCCGCATATAAGTGTTGATACTGAAATCTACCTGATGCCCCTACATTGATAATTTATCGTGCAATCGCACATACTCAGGCTGGAGAAAGTTATGCAGCAGGTTATGCCATACGTTTTCACATTCACAGGTTTGTTTATGGGACGGGTATATGCCCTACAAGAGACAGATGGTTTAACCCTTGTTGATACCGGTATCATGAATGCCGGTGATAAAATTCTGTCACAACTTCAACAAGCCGGACACGCTGCCTCTGATGTCAAACGCATCTTGATTACCTATGCCTATCCTGATCATATTGGCGGCCTACCGAAAGTGCAGCAGGCAACCGGCGCAGAAGTATGGTGTCACGCGCTGGAAAAACCAGTTATCGAGGGTAATCAGACGATCCCGCGCCGTTCGTCCGGATTGCGCCCACCGGATATGAAGCTCACACCAATACCCATCGCCGCAGCTTGAATGACAACGAAGTGCTGCCCATTCTGGGCGGTTTGCACGTCATCCACACACCGGGACATGCCCCCGGTCATATCTCGTTCTGGCATCCCGAAACCCGCATGCTGATTGTCGGCGATGTGATATTTTACTTCTTCAATCGCATGACCCGCCCCCTTGGCGCGCTGACCGTAGATGCTGAAGAAAATATGCACTCGATCCAAAAAGTGATTGCGCTGAAACCGGACAGCCTGCTCTTTGGTCATGGCAATCCAATTGTCGGACAGGCCAGTGCGACGCTCGACGCATTTGCCCGCCGCATTGGTCTAGACCCCAGCTAAGTCATGCTTATAGGCGACTATTTGGATAACTAACCTTTCAAAAGTTGGTCTTAGCTGTGCGCCTTATCCATATCGCTCACCAACGCATTGCGGTAATATGACCCGTAACATTAAATAGTTGAACAATCCTCAATCCGTAGTGTAGGGAGAGACTGGATGACGAAGCGTGTTGGCTTTAGCGTTTTAGCAGTATTACTCATTCTGGTGAGTGTGAGCCTTGGCGCGGTCATGGCGCAGGACACGACCCTCACCATTTGGACGGTTTACAACTCCGACAGCCCGCAAAACGATCAGGATAGATGGATGGCAGATTTGATCGAAGCCTACAAAACCGAAGGCGTGACGCTCAAGAATGTCACACGCCCGTTTGATACCATCAACACGGATTTGAATCTGGCGCTGCTGGCAGGCGGCGATGTGCCGGATGTGTCTTATGTGACGGTAGCCGCCATCAGCCCGTTTGCCATCAACGGGACGCTGACGGATTTGCGCGATTTAATCGACCAAGCGGCATGGAAAGATGACCTGAATCCGGTAGCGCTGTCAGCCTGCACCACACCGAGTGGCGAAATATTGTGCATCCCAACCACGATGGCGACGACTCTCACTTATTACTGGACAGATGCGTACCCCGATGGTTATGACGGCAGCGTTGAAGATCTGGCGCTGGATACTAGCACGCAGTACGCTGTGACGGGCAAGAGCGCCGATGTGTTCGGTTTTGATGTGTTTTTCTATCCGCTGCTGAGCAGTTACGGGGTAACGTTCGCTGATGAAAACGGCTTGGCAAGCTGGGCTTCACCTGAGGCTGTTAAAGGCATAGAAGCTATCCGCGCACTATTCGCCGCTGGCAAGATACCGGATACGGCACTCGCTACCGGATTCGATTATGAAAATAACTTCAAGGACGGCTCGGCAGGGGCATTTCTAGCGGGGTCGTGGTCGTACGTGTTCCTGAATCCCCTCAAGACACCCAGCGGAATTGAGTATCCTGCTGACTCCAGTGCTATCGTGAAAGCCCTCGAAGCGGGTGATTTACAGTTCGCGCCGCCGATCCATACCAAAGATGGCAAACCGGCTACTACGCTGGTGCTGAACGGTTGGGCGATTCCCAAAGATGCGCCTAATGTTGATGCGGCGAAGGCCTTCATCAATTGGCACATGACGACCGACCGCAATGTTGCTTATGCCAAATCTTATGGTGGATTACCCACGTTAACATCCGGTTTGGATGATGCGACTTTCAAGACCCCTTACTGGCTAGGCGTGGCGGATATATTGAATCAGTATGGTGCGCCGCTGCCCACCTTTTTTGATGCGCACATCGCCAAACAGAAATTCGCGGATACGGTTGTTGATCTGATTCAAAATCCGGACAAAGACATTATGGGTGCTTTGCAAGCGGCGCAGGATGAATACAACGCTGAAGTCGAAGCCAACCGATAATCTTTCAAGATGATAGGCAGCTTACACCGGAAATACGACCTGCCAGACCCAGAGTGCGACCATGCCCAGCACAATCGTCAGTAATAAATTTTTGGTGCGCCATGACACCAACATGGCGATGATACCACCAGCTAGAAAGCCGTTATTCAAGGCGAGGTTTAGGCCACCTTCTTTGAGAAGCAAATCGGGCATGATGATGGCTGACAGCACTGCAACTGGCACATAACGCAGCGCTCTAAACAGCGGCTTGGGCATCTCCAAGCGGCCTAGCAATGCCAGCACGCCATAGCGGGGAATAAAGGTCACGGCAGTCATACCGGCGATCAGCAGCACTTCATTCATGAGGCGTTTTCCTCCACACTAGCGACAGCGAGAGGGTTTGAAGGCTGTGCTTTTTGATTCTTGCTCATCAGCGCTTCACTCACCAACCCCGTGCCGATGCCAATGAACACCGCTACGATCAGCCCCAACTTATTCGGTAGATTGTTGAGTGCCACCGCACTTAGTCCCGCGACCAAGGCCGCCAGCGCCATCGGACGATTTTTCAACTGCGGCATAATCATGCCAATGAAGGTTACATCCATGGCGAAGGACAAGCCGAAGCGGCTTAAATCGGGGATGCTTTGCCCCGCTACCAATCCAATAAATGTCCAGAAGTTCCAGTTCAAGTACATGATGACCGCCGAGCCGAGGTGATACCAATGCTTAAAGGGTGAACTATCGACTTGGCTGTAACGGGTGACGACCACAGCGAAGGTTTCATCCGTCAGCCAGAAACCCAACGGCAGCAGCCAGCGCTGTGGCAGGTGCTTGACGTGCGGCGCGAGTGTCGCACTATACAGGACGTGGCGGACGTTGACGATGAAGGTGGTAAAGACGATCAGCGCCAGTCCTACGCCTTGGCCGACCAAGCCGGAGGCGATGAACTGTGACGATCCGGCGAAGACGAATAGGGAAAGACCCATCGCGGCAGCTGATGAAAGTCCGTTGTTGACTGCCAGCGCCCCAAAAATCAGCGCAAAGGGAATGGCTCCTACGACCAGCGGGAAGGTATCACGAATGCCGTTCACAAATTCGGAACGGCGGGTATGCATTTCTGTCATTGACCGTAACCTGACTGATGACTACAGATTATACAACATCATCATGATACAGGTTCGGGCTATTCACGTCTTGTCGAATCTTGCGGTATTCTCCGGGCGACACACCGACTACGCGCTTGAAGGCTTTGCTCAGATGGCTCTGGTCTGCAAAGCCGACATCGTGGGCTACTGCCGTCAGCGATAAGCCGCTGTTGAGCAGCGTTTTGGCGTGGTTGACCCGAATCTGATTGAGGTAGGTGTGCGGTGGCAGACCCAGCCGTTCGCGAAATAAGCGGCTGAGATGGAAGGGGCTGAGATAAACGGTTTGGGCGAGTTGTTCCAGCGACACATTATCGGCATAGTGGGCACGCAAATAATCTTTGGCATCCCGCAGCACATCATGCACCATACCAGAGCCAGCTAGTGGTGGTCGGTCATCGGCATAGCGGCGAATGAGGAGCGCCAGCGCATCGGTCAAGCGTGTTTCGCGTTCGAGTGCCGAAAGCGACTGTTCGAGCGCCACATGGGCGGCATACAAGGCGGCGAAAAGGGTCTTGTCATGGTAAACGGGTGCAGCGAAATAGGGGATGCCGCGTGGTCGTCCGGCGATTTCAGACGCAACCTGCGCCAACAAATCCGCATCCGGGTACATCATGCGGTACGTCCAACCGTCGGCAGTCTGGGCCTGGCCTGTGTGCAGTTCATCCGGACAAATGACCACCACGCTGCCTTCCGGTGCGATGTGCATCTCACCGCGATAATAAAAGGTTTCTGCGCCTTTCTTGATCACACCAATGGCAAACCCTTCGTGCGTATGCCGCCCAAAAGCATGGGTGATATAAGTAGCGGTCAAGGACTCGAAGGTGTTACCGAGTCCTTGTGACTTCCAGAAATGCGTCTGCTCGCCGTTCATGCTTTAACCCACTGCCTGCGGCGGGAAATAATAGGCGCCGGGAAAATCATCAGCGACCTTTTTGTGCTTGCCACTCCAACTGTCGATAGCAATCTTGTACACGGCTGTCCGCACCAGATCGGCATCACTTGCAGGGCGATAATCCCGTTCCGGTTGCAGGTGCGGCGCGTACTTATCCATCAGCAGTTGCAGGCCGTATTTGGCATCCTCGCCGCTGATAATGGTCGCCTGCCCGAAAATCACCACGCCTGAATATTCGACGCTGAATTCTAGCGCTTCATCGGCAGGCAGCAAACGCCCCATCTCGGTAATGGTAAAGCATACGCGCTCGGCTGCCGCGATATTCGCCTGCGTGCGCCCGACCCGCGATGTATGCATATAGACGGCATGGTCAGCCGCACTGTAAACAAAAATGTTGCTGTTGATGAAAGGCTGCCCTTCATGAACCGTCGCCAGATAGCCCATTGCCGCCCGCGCCAGAAAGTCGCGAATCCAATTTTCATCTTCGACTGCACGGTCACTGCGACGCACGGCATTCAAAGGCTGCAGTAGATAATCCTTGCTCATGTGGCTCCTTTTTCCTATATTAACGGGCACAGTTCTCTCATCTTGCCGTTTTTGAATAGCGGCTAGTAGTACCACCTAAAGCCATATTTTCCAGTAGTTTACGCAGACATTACTACACATTACTGTCTCGACTCAACTAGAAAACGTGCTGGTTTCTAATCCTAAGGAACCATTGTGGCAATGGAAACAACAAACCGGGGAACGGAAATGGCAACGGTAACGGCGGGGGTAATGGTCACAAACCCTAACGACCCAATGCACTAAACATACCATCACTACTATTCCAAAGTGCGGGAGGGTCTATGTTCCCCGCACTTCTGCTTTATTTGCTGCCCCCAATATCCATTGGTTGATCACGCACAAGGCTATCTTTTCCGTGAATTCCGCTGAGCCGCCAG
>JBBSBS010000055.1:0-22333 GCA_038251045.1 Aggregatilineales bacterium
AGTGGCTGCCAAACTGCGGTCATAGGGAATATACAGAATAAAATCCCAAACGGTGGTGACGACAGGATGGAAGGTGTTCCAATAGGAGCGTCCGGCATCCATAAACCACTGTGGGTCTAAACCCGGTGCGAGGATGACGGCGTGGAAGGTCGGCTCACCGATGACCGGCCCCGGTCCTTTGGGACGAACGACGGCTGTGGGCCACTTGCCACCCTTGGGAATCTGCGGTGTACTTTCCATCTTCTCGACAGCGGGGAGCTGGTTGTCGTAGTATTCGTTTTCTTTCCACAAGGCCATGCCCCACATCCACGGTTGGGACTCGGTCGCGATCCAGTTGAACATGGCGACGGTTGCTTCGGCATGGGCGGTGCGGTCATAAGGCTGGAAGCGCGGGTCGGGCTGCTGGGCATCATGGGTCGGCAGCGGGTAAATGCCGCCTTCGGTTCCAAAAACGGGTAAAGGCCCGACACCGAACCATTCCTGCAAGCGCTGGTTAGAGGCTACGCCCATCGCGGTGATGCCGTTGGGATCGCCAAAGGGGGTGCTGCCTGTATCCCCGAATACGGTGCGTCCGGGGTCGAAACTCTGGGTATAGGGATCGTAGGGATATTCAAAATGCCAACCCTGTTCGCTGGCGTTGAGTTCGCCGGGGGAACGGGGAACGGCGGGCTGACCGGGGCGCTCTTGATACCAGTGATTGAGGGCATAAGGGTGAGTTCCCCACCACATGCCATTGTTGATGATATTGGTGAACCGTTCGCGCTGATGGTCACGCATGTAGCCGAGGAGCGCATCCAACCATTGGAGCGCACCGTTGTCACCACTGGTTTCGCCCAGCGAAAAGAAGCCGGGATAGCCACCCTGATTGATGATGAACTCGGCAAACATTATCCAGCTTTCGCAGAGAGGTTTGATCACCTCGTCCACGTTGCGATAATTCACGCGCCCTTTCATGCTTTCCGGCCATTCAGGATCAGGGAAATTGGGTTCGTTGAAGAACTCGAACCACTTTACGCCTGCCCCGATGTATTGACTCCACTGATTGCGGTTGGAATCGTTGGGCGGTGAAGCCCCCGGTGCGCTGCGGTAGATGCGCACTACCGGCGTGATGTTCTGGCTGAGTAACCATCCACAATCGGCTGCGAATTCCTCGCCGCCGGTGACCATTTTGTACCAGCCGAGTTGCAAACGGCTTAAGCGGTCACGGTTAATCTGTACGTATGCACCTGTGTTATGCATCCCACGCGGGTTGCCCGACCATTGATATTCATTGAGTTGCAAAGGGTAAACCTCAGTCGAATTATAAACGTTAGGATGCTGCGCCGATGGGAACGACTCGAATTGGCAAACCAAGCCGCTTCATAAAATCCAAACACACATCCCAAGTCAGCGGAAAGGCGGAGGTATCGGCGGCGGCGAGATACGCCATAATATCACGCAAAACCTCGATATCAGCATCAGGTTCAAACCAACCGTCAATAAAGCTGTTTTCCGCCCAATCTACCAATTGTGCAAGCGTTATTTGTTCATTCAAATAGGACAACAGTTTATCTCGAACGATCTCACGAGTTATCATGTCCTAGTCCTCACTCTACTTTTTGATGATCTCATGACCTGTATCTATCGGGAATTTTTGGTGGCGCTCGAAAAGTTCACCATCATCATTATATATTTCCTGTATAAGAAATAGTGTTTTCTCGTTTGCATCTACTATTTTGATAATACGTTGAATTCCCCAGACAGCGCCATTCCGATCAAACCAATAACGCCGTCCGCCATCAGACAAATCTTCCCAATGGGTAAAGTTCTTCTCATTTTGCTTTCGCGTTGCCACGATGACACTTTTCGCTAAATAAAAGGGCGAACCCACTGGCTCGCCCCCTCATTATATGCTATATGCGATTGTCGTACCGCAGTGCTTCTTAGACGACTGGCGTAGGTTCGTCTTCTTCTGCCAAAGCCTCATCAATCTGCTGTTGCAGACGGTCACCGTTCTTGTATTTGCCTGCCTGATAGTAATCGCCAACTTTGCGCTTGGGGGCATACCCACCGGCAAAGGCGGGCTTGCCGCGTCCCATCAGCACGAATACACCGAGAGCGATCAAGACGACGGGCAGCGCCAGATTACCGAAGATGCCACCGTTGCCGAACAGCATCAGCTCGAAGAAGATCGCGCCGACGATAAAGCCAATGGCACCGATTTGCATCAAAAGGCGCGAGGCTTTTAGTGTGCCCTTATCACCGGTACGTTGTGACATAAAACGCAGCGCTAGACCAACGAACAGCGGATACAGCGTCCAGATGTAAGCCCAGCTTTCCCAGTGACCGGTAAGGTTCTGATAGAACAGAATCAAGCCTGTTCCGGTCACTACAGAGGCGGGTACAGCCAATCCAGCTTGATTTTTACCGCCGGTATAGGCGAAGTAGCCGAATACCAATCCCGGCACGATGACAAACATAGGCCAAAGTGTGCCCATCATACCGCCGAATCCGGTGAGCTGTCCGAACAGCACCAGCAAACCCAGACCGATCAATCCTATGGCTAGTACCGGGCGACCATCACGTGCTGTAGTCATCATATTATCTCCTCAGTTATTTGACGTATTGCTGATCTATACGCAGCAGATGATGAAAGGGTTGCGGGGTTTGCAAAAACAAACAGTGGCGCTCGTTTAATTCAGAGCGCCACTGTTCGTGAAGTTGATGTGATTGCGTGCAGTCGAGAGGCGTTATTTAGCCAGCAAACGGGCGTTATCGCTGTCCCAGAACAGATTCACGAGATCGCCAGTGGTGTAATATTTATCGGTACGCAGGCCGTAATTCTGGACGCGGACAATCACTTCAATTTTGTAGTCTGCGCCAATGCCGATGCGATAGCGGGTGTCAGTTCCAATATAAATGTCCTGCAAAATTTTGCCGGTCACCATGTTGATGTCAGGGTCTTTGAGGACTGCCGCTTTGTAGGCTTCGACGGTATCGCTCGTGCCATCTTGGAACTTGACCTGTCCGGCTGTCTGAAACAGGTTGATTTTCTCTGGACGAATAGCCACGGTACAGGCGCAGGGTTCGGTTACATCGCTGCTGGGTACAGCGCGGATGGTGGTCTTTTCATCCAGTTTGACGACGGCGTACTGGCCTGACATCTCCATGAAATCACCGCTGACGAAATTGGTTTCGCCGATGAAATCCGCCACAAATTTGGTGGTGGGGGTTTCATATATTTCTTCGGGTGTGCCGACCTGCAAGACCTTTCCTTTGTCCATGACGGCGATGCGATCCGCCATCGTCATGGCTTCTTCCTGGTCATGGGTCACAAAAATGAAGGTGATGCCCAAGTCTTTTTGCATCTCTTTGAGTTCATAGCGCATGTCTTCGCGCAGCTTCAAATCGAGCGCGGACAGCGGTTCGTCCAAGAGGAGCACCTGCGGTCGTTTAACGATGGCGCGGGCCAACGCTACGCGCTGCTGCTGACCACCGGAAAGCTGCCGTGGGCGACGGTCACGGGCTTGTGGAAGTTGTACCCGTTCCAGCGCGGCTTCCGCACGCTTTTTGGCTTCGGCGCGGTTCACACCTTCCATCTCTAAGCCAAACATGACATTCTGTAAGCCGGTCATGTGCGGGAACAGGGCGTAATCTTGAAACACGGTGTTCACCGGACGATGAAACGGCGGTACGTCTTGCACCGCCTTGCCGCGAATCAGGATTTTGCCGGATGAGGTATCTTCAAAACCGGCGATCATGCGCAGGGTGGTTGTTTTGCCGCAGCCGCTGGGTCCTAGCAGCGCGAAAAATTCGCCATCATTAATTTGCAGCGACACATCATCCACAGCCCGAACGGCGTTATCACGGCGAGCGGTGGGAAATTCTTTTACCACGTTGATGAGTTCGACATCATATTCAGCCATAATCACATCCCTTTAATCAACACGAAAGGCTCTCCGCCCCGAATAAGTGCCCTGTGGCATAAAACGACTACTGCCCCAAGAGGGTACGCAGTTCAATCCAAGCATCGTTATACATACGGGTTGCTTCTTCACCGACATATAAAGCCGGGAACAGCGATTTGCTGGACTCAGCAGTCGGGTAAATAATGGGTGACTCCAGATATTCGGGCAAAATCAGTTCATCCTCAATCGCCTTCTGGTTGGGTGTGGCATAGGCGGTGTAGTTGCTGATGTCTGCACCGACCTGCGGATCAAGGATGTAATCCATACAGGCCAGCGCCAATTCGTAGTGAGGCGCACCAGCGGGTATCGCCAGATTATCTACCCAGCGGAGTGTGCCTTCTTTGGGCAGCACGAAATCGAACTTGCCGGCACATTTTTGATCGGGGTTTTCGTCACAGTTGGCGATGATCTGGAAGATGTCGCCGCTGTATTCGACGACCATATCCATTTCGCCACTCAGTAATTTTTCCTGACCATCATCGGCTGCCAGTGCGCGGACGTTGCCGCCACGATCAATCAGATAATCACGAGCGGCGGTCACATCATCGGGATTCTTGCTGTTAGGGTCTTTACCGATCAGGTTAAGGGCGATGGCTAACATGCCCTGTGGGTCATCTACCCAAGCGACATTGCCTTTGAAGTCCCACATATCTTCCCAACTGGTGACTTCTTTGCCAACGACTTCTTTGTTATAGCCGATGCCGAGCGTGCCCCATTGATAGGGAATGGTATATTTGTTGCCCTTGTCATAGACGGGATCAACCAGCGATTCGGACACATTGGCGAAGTTGGGAATCTTGCTGAGGTCAATCGGTTGGACCAGCCCTAAATCAATCAGGTGTTCAACCGATGAACTGGTGGGGACGATGAGGTCATAACCGGGGTTGCCCTGCTGCAACTTGGCGATGACTTCCTCGTTGTTGGCGAAGTTATCTTCGTTGACCGTTACGCCGCACAATGCGCCAAAATCTGCGCGGGTGTTATCGGCCTCGTAGGTCGTCCAGTTCCACCAGTTCAGGACGCGATCATTTTCCGGTAGGCTTTGCACCAGCGCCACCACATCTGCCGGACAGATCCAAGTGGTCTTCGCAGTGGCATCCTGCGCCAGTACGGGCACGCCAATCACCAACAGACTCAGGCACAAACCCCCGACAATTTTCCGTAAAGTGGTCATCACGCTGGCCTCATTCACTATTAAAAAATGTGCAAAAATAAAACATTTATGGTTTAAATTAGAAGGGGCAGGTTTTGTGACCTACCCCTCGCTGTAATCTACCGAGCTTTACTGCCCTAGCAGCGTTCGGAGTTCCGTCCAAGCATCGTTATACAAACGGGCTACATCGTCACCGAGATCGACAACCGTGAACAAGGTTTTGTTCGTTTCTTCGTCAGGATAAATGACGGTTGAGTCCAGATATTCCGGCAGAATCAACGCGTCGTCAATTGCCTTCTGATTGGGTGTAGCATAAGCAGTGTAGTTGCTGATGTCCGCACCGACCTGTGCATCCAGCACATAATCAATGAAAGCATGTGCCAATTCGGGATGCGGGGCATCCTTCGGAACGGCGAGATTATCTACCCAGCGAATTGCGCCTTCCTTGGGAATGACATAAGCAAACTTGCCTGTGCAATTCTGGTCGGGGTTGGCTTCGCAGTTGGCGATAATCTGGAAAATGTCACCACTGTATTCGATGACCATGTCGGCTTCACCACTCAGCAGTTTTTCCTGACCGTCATCCTGAGCAATGGTACGAACGTTGTTACCGTGATCAATCAGATAATCACGGGCAGCGGCAATTTCATCGGGATCAGTCGAATTGGCATCTTTACCCAGAAGCACCAGCGCGATACCCATCATGCTTCGAGGGTCTTCGATCCACGCGACGTTACCACTAAAACTCCACATATCTTCCCAACTGGTGACCTCTTTGCCGACCGCTTCGGTGTTGTAGCCGATGGCAATGGTTCCCCACTGGTAAGGCACGCTGTATTTATTACCGGGATCATAAGCGGGATCCTGCAGGGCTTCGGAAACGTTGGCAAAATTCGGAATCTTGCTCACGTCGATTTCTTCCAACAGTCCTTCGCGTACCATCTGGGGAATAACTACGCCGGTCGGTACAACCAGATCGTAGCCGGGGTTGCCCTGCCGCAGTTTGGCAATCAATTCTTCGTTGCTGCCAAAGTTATCTTCGGTAACCTTTACGCCGCACAACTCTTCAAAGTCGGGGCGTGTATTGTCGGCTTCGTAGGTTGTCCAGTTATACCAGTTCAGGACACGGTCGCTTTCGGGCAGGCTTTGCACCAGCGCTACAACATCCGCCGGGCAAGTCCATGTGGTTTTTGCCGGAGTGTCCTGTGCTAAAGCCGGTACTCCGAGCGCCAATAGTCCGATAGAGAGTACGAGCATCGATTTTCGAAACATAATGCCTCCTAGATACTTACGCTAGCTATATGAGTATTGCAGGGGGGTAATCGCTAAGTACGATCCGCCCCACGTCCCTGTATATACAAGGAAATTCCGACTAACACCATCGAAGCAACGAGCAGGATGGTGGAGATCGCATTAATTTCTGGCGAGACACGCTGCCGCAGCAACCCATACACGAAGATGGGCAGTGTATTGGTTCCTACGCCGTTGGTAAAGAAGGTCACGATATAGTCATCGAGTGACAGGGTAAAGGCCAGCAGCGCACCGGAGATGATACCGGGCATGATTAGTGGGAAGGTGACGCGCCAGAAGGTTTGCCATTCATTCGCGCCCAAGTCGCGGGCGGCTTCTTCATAACGCGGGTTCATGTCTGCAAGACGACCGCGAATGGTGATGACCACAAAGGACACCGAAAAGACTACATGACCGATGATGATCGTGCCAAACCCCAATGTAACGCGCTGACCACTTAAGGTTTGGATGAGATCGAACAAGAATTTGAAGAATACCGCCAGCGATACGGCCTGTGTAATTTCGGGAATGACCACCGGCAGGTAAAGCACCGCATCCACGATTTTCTTACCGGGGAAAACACCGCGTTCGAGCGCGATGGATACCATTGTGCCAATGATGGTCGAGATAAGGGTCGAGACAGCGGCAATAAAAAGTGTGTTGCGTAAGGCTGCGATCATCGCCACCGTGAATTGGCTGGTTCCGTCAAAAATCTTGGCATACCAATCGATTGTCAAGCCGCCCCAAACCGAAACGGTGGTGCTTTTATTAAACGACAACACGACCAGCACGACGATGGGTGCCCACAGGAAGAAGTATGAAAAAATCGGATTGGCGTAAAAAAGCACTTTACCGATACGCCGTACCAGCATGTCACGGCGAATCTGCCCATAATTGAAATCGACTTCACTCAATGTTGGTCGCATAGATGGGTTTAGGCTCTGCTGGGTCATCGTACGCTCTCCCGGCTGCCGTAGCGCAGATAAATAACGACACCGATGGTCACTAGCAGCATTAACACGGCTGAAAGAGCCGATCCGCGCGGATAATTCGCCCCACTGCCACGAATATTTTGCTGAATGAGGTTACTTATCATTAACCCCTGCGTACCGCCCAATAAGTCCGGCGTAACGAACGCGCCAATGGTGGGGATGAAGACGAGAATGAAACCGGCGACTAACCCCGGCGCTGTCATCGGTATGACCACCCTGAAAAATGTTTTTAGATCATTCCCGCCCAAGTCGTTCGAGGCTTCGACAAAGCGAAAGTCGAACTTTTCGACCACCGCATAAATCGGCAGCACCATGAATGGTAAGTAGCTATACACCAGACCGAGGATAACGGCTTCACGGGTGTTCAACCAGTTGAGCTTACCATCTTGCAAAATGCCTAGCCCGCCAAGCGCAGTCAATAAACCGGCTAATGGGCCTTCGGGCGAGATGATTGTTTTCAGGGCGTAAGTCCGTACCAGAAAGTTCGTCCAGAAAGGCATGATAATCAGAAACATGGCGAACTGACGCATCGACTGGCTTTTGCGGGTGGCGATGAAAAAGGACAGCGGATAGCCCAGCAGCAAACAAATGAGCGTCGTCAGCAGCGAAATCCAGATCGAACGCAGAATAACCGCCGAATAAATCGGGCGTTCTTTCCAGAAGTCAAAAGCATCACCATAATGCTTTAGGGTCAGCGGCAGTTGACCACCAGCCCCATCGGTCGTCGGGGTCAAGAAGCTGATCGCCAAAACAATTAACACGGGCAGCAAGAAGAAGATGCCCAACCACACCACCGCTGGCATGGAGAGGAAAATCCCCTGCCGACGGTCGCGGTCTTTCATGTATTGCACGTTCGTGGTTGCAGGTGTCGCAGCAGCCATTTCCACCCCTTAACCTGATTAGATAGCGAGTCTGAGGGCAAATCATAATACTTCTGTCACATTTGGGCAACAGCAACAGGCTATCAAAATATGATACCCAAAGCATGTCAATTATGACCAAGGTATTCGCTGTCTGCAATAATACCTCCGCCACGAATCACAAATCCCCCACTTATGCGAGGTCATTCAGAACAGAGACAGGAAATCTCAGTTCGCTTTTAGTACGGGCAGACGATCACAGGAGGAAGTGAGCGTTAAGAACTCGGCTTTCAACCAACCCTGCTTGCCCTCAAATTCGCCGTACCACCACACCGAGTCTTCGGTGTGACCATACAGGGCAAGTGTGTTGTCATAGGGGATGGTTTGCTCGATGGTCGCATTTTCATCGGGCTGCACACGCAGGTTGACGTTGTATTTGGTCAGCGCCAGACAAGGTGAGGGCAGAGTCGCGGTGGGGAGCGGTGTGCTGGTGACAAAGACGTAACGGGTGGCGGTGGCTGTTCCGGTTGGTCGAGGGGTACGGGTTTGGGTAGGGGTCGGGGTGTTGGTCGCCGTTGGAATGGGTGTGGGTGTTGATGTTGGGCCAGTCGGGCTAGAGGTGATTTGGAGTTGAGCAATGTTGATGGGGGTGATGGTCGCCAAGGCGGGCAGTAAAATCTGGCGCGATGTCAGTGGTACGGTGACGGTAGAAACCATCAGCAGCAAGCCGATGCCGAAGCTGAAGATACCGCGTGACTGCTTCAGGCGTTGTTCACGTCGCAATTCGAGGAGTGCAATCAGCAAGCCAACCACCAGCAATACGCCGCCGATTATCAGCACCGCTTGTAAAGGCAGCGGCGCGGGTGTATCGCCCATCGAGCCTTCAATGACACCCGCCAAAGGCAGCAGCGCCGCCAGAAATGCCAACAGCAACTCAACAAAGGTTATCTTTGAAGAATTGCGAAGGGTTCTAATGACAGCGATCAAAATGAACAACAGCGCGAAAACCGCACCAGCCAGAACGAGGAGTAAGCCCACTTATATGCCTCAATCAACATCGGTGATAACGGTGCCATTATGCAGGAAAGAGCGACTGCTTGTCCAGCAGCAGCGGGTTATCAAGGTCGTCTGAAGTCATTTGTTTAACATATTGTTATCCTTCACTTAACATTTCGTTCATATAAATTTAGCTAATACTGGCTAAATTCGGATTCGCGTTATAATCACGCTAGGTTTTGACAGCTTTATAGGCGGAGATCCGCTTAACAAACCTCAAGCTTGCTAAAACCCCTCACTGGATTATTAAGGAGAATACTGAGATGAAGTCCACGAATATGTCTCGCCGCAAGTTCCTCCAGTTGGCATCACTCGCCAGCGCAGGTATCGCCGTCAGCATTGCCGGTATGCCTGTGTTCGCACAGGATGCCACCGCTACACCGGGTGTCCTACCCGCTGCACCCGAAGCCGGCCCGATTGATCTGGAAGCTATCGGCGGCATGGACAAGCTGGTCGAACTGGCAAAGGCCGAAGGTGAACTTTCCACCATCGCCTTACCAGATGACTGGGCAAATTATGGTCAGATGAAAAAGGATTTCTTTGGTGAGTACGATTTCTTTACCTATAACGACCTGATTCCGGACGGCAGCTCGGCTCAAGAAATTGAAGCCATCCGCGCCAACGCGGGCAATGTCGGCCCACAGAATCCCGATGTCATTGACGTGGGTTTCATCTGGGGCAAGGCCGCCAAGGACGAAGGTTTGCTGCAACCGTACAAGGTCGCAACATGGGACAGCATCCCGGCTGAACTGAAAGACGAAGACGGTTACTGGGTCGGTGACTACTTCGGTACATTGGCTTTTGAAGTCAACACGGATGTCGTCCAGAATGTTCCACAAGACTGGTCAGACTTGCTGAAGCCGGAATATAAGGGACAAATCGTCATGTCCGGCGACCCGACGGCTGCCAGCCAAGCGATTCATACCGTATGGGCAGCAGCAATCGGCAATGGTGGTTCACTGGATGATGTCATGCCCGGTCTGGAATTCTTCAAGAAGTTAGCGGACTCCGGCAACCTCGTTTCGACTGCGTTCACCCCTGCCACAATGGTTAAGGGTGAAACCCCGATCACCTTCCGCTGGGATTACAACGCACTGGCGAACCGTGACAACAATGTTGACGCAGCAAACATCGCCGTTATTTACCCCAAGAGTGGTACGATTGCCGGTGTGTACCTGCAAGCCATCAGCGCTTACTCGCCGCGTCCATATTCCGCCCGTCTGTGGATGGAATACTTGTACTCGGATGCAGGTCAACTGACATGGCTGGAAGGTTATGCCAAGCCAGTTCGTTATGATGATCTAGTCGCCAACGATTTAATCCCCGAAGATTTGCTGGCGAAGCTGCCGGTTTCTGATGTGCCGGTTGGTATCCCGAACGTCGATCAGATTACTGCCGCACTGGATGCCATTAAGGCAGGCTGGCCTACAATTGTCGGCGTAACCCTGTCCTCCTAATTCGTGTAATCTGTTCTCAATTCTCTTTGGGGGGCGCGTCCTAACGCCCCCTATTTTTTTCGACAGGCGCATATCCAAATTGTTGGATGCGGGTGCCGGTCAGGTTCGTTATAATCTCACCAAACTTTACCAACGGGGGTCGGCTGTGGCAACTATCACAACAACCGAGACTACTTCGCTAGCGGCTACGCCGGGGCCTCGCAGGCGCTTTCTGCGCTGGTTCACTTGGGACTGGATTGGCCTACTGCCATTCATCCTCTTCATTCTGGCCTTTCAAATTATCCCATCGTTTTCTATTGTGGTGCGTTCATTTCAGGATACGGCTGGCAACTGGACGTTACAGAATATTGCTGATCTGAACCAACCCATTATTTTGAATTCATACTGGTCATCAATCAGGATCAGTTTACTGAGTGCTTTCCTCGGCTCATTTTTCGGGTTCTTTCTGGCATGGGCGGTCGTCGCTGGCGGGTTGCCGAACTGGCTACGCTCGGCGGTGTTGTCATTTTCCGGCGTGGCTTCCAATTTCGGTGGTGTTCCGCTGGCCTTTGCCTTCGTTGCGACAATCGGTCAATTGGGTGTGCTGACGGTGGCGCTGAAATCACTCGGCATCTTTTTGTATCCCGATTTCACACTGTACGGCTTCTGGGGGTTGGTGATCGTGTATACATACTTCCAGATTCCGCTGATGGTGCTGATTATGGCTCCGGCATTTGAGGGATTGCGTAAAGAGTGGCGCGAAGCCAGTGAGAATCTGGGGGCGAGCCGCTGGCAGTACTGGCGCATGGTAGCGCTGCCCATTCTGCTGCCATCGATTATGGGCACGTTTGCCCTGCTGTTCGGAAATGCCTTCGGCGCACATGCGACGGCTTTCGCGCTGGTGGGCGGTGGTGCAGGGGCAAACATGGTCATCACGGTTCTGGTCGGCAACCAGTTCAGCACGGATGGTTTTTCTAATCTGCAACTTGGTAACGCGCTGGCAATGGGCATGATCGTCATTATGGGTGTCACCATTTTCATTTACAGCCGCTTCCGCAGATTGTCGGAGCGCTGGCTCAAAGTGGGAGGCGAATAATGACCAAACGCACTTCTTTTTGGGCGTGGTTCTGGTTAGCGGTGGCAGCCTTATATTTTATCGTGCCACTGGTAGCGACGTTTCAATTTTCGTTGCAAGCAAAAAGAGGAACTCTGGGTTTTACGGCGTATGAGAATGTGCTGAACGCACCGGACTTTGCCAGCAGTTTTAGCTTTTCGCTGCAATCGGCGCTGGTGACCATTCTGGTCAGCATTTTGCTCATCGTGCCGACGGCCTACTGGGTACAACTTAAAGTACCGCGTGCCCGAACATTTATTGAGTTCTTTACGCTGCTGCCATTCGTAATTCCGGCAGTGGTACTGGTTTTTGGTCTGATTCGCACCTACAGCACGACTTCACTGATGGATACAGCAGCCGGTGGGCGGATCATCATGATCGGCGCGTATGTCACGCTGTCCTTCCCGTATGTGTATCGTTCGGTCGATAACGGATTGCAATCGATCAAGGTGCGGACGCTGACGGAAGCCGCGCAAAGTTTGGGCGCGGGTTGGGGAACCATCCTGTTTCGGGTCATATTCCCGAACGTCTGGGTTTCGATCATCAACGGGGCGTTTATCACCTTCGCGATTGTGATGGGCGAATTCACGATTGCAAACCTGCTCAACCAACCAGCATTCGGCCCTTATCTATTCAATCTTTCTTCCCGTAAAGTATTTGAACCCTCGGCCCTGTCGATTCTGAGTCTGGGGCTGACGTGGTTGTGCATCGCTCTCATCCAATTGTTGGGACGGCGCTCCAGCCAAATCCGACCGACCGCCTTCTAAACAAAAAGGGTAAATGACGTGGCATTTCTGGAACTCAACAACATCCGCAAAGAATTCGCACAATTCGTCGCCGTCAACGCCTTTGATTTGAAGGTTGAACGGGGCGAGTTTGTGTCCTTCCTCGGCCCCAGCGGTTGTGGCAAAACCACGACGCTGCGTATGATCGCCGGGTTCGAAAAACCCACCAGCGGGCATATTATGATTGATGGCAGCAACATCACCAATGTACCGGCTAATAAACGCAACGTGGGGATGGTCTTTCAGTCCTACGCCCTGTTCCCGAACCTGACGGTTGCCAATAACATCGGTTTTGGTTTAAAGGTTAAGGGTCAGGACAGCACGTTCGTCAAACAACGTGTGGGCGAAATGCTGGAACTCATCCGCATGACCGAATTTGCAGGCCGCTACCCGCATCAACTCTCCGGCGGGCAGCAGCAGCGAGTGGCCCTTGCGCGTGCTATCGCCATCCGTCCACAGGTGCTGTTGATGGATGAACCGCTATCGGCGCTGGATGCTAAGATTCGTATATCACTGCGGCAGGAAATCCGTGCCATTCAACGGCAGCTTGGCATCACGACCATTTATGTGACACACGATCAGGAAGAAGCCCTGTCAATTTCGGATCGCATCGTGGTTATGAGCCGCGGCAATATGGAACAGGTCGGCACGCCGCTGGATATTTATAACGCGCCGAAAACGCGCTTCGTGGCCTCATTCGTCGGTACACTTAACCTGCTCGATGCGCAGGTAACAGACGCACGCAATGGGAAGATCAAAATCGACAATCAGGAAATCGCGGTTGGTCAGCAGTTGGAGGCAGCCGCAGGCAAGACAGTATCGGTCGCTATCCGTCCAGAAGCGATCACCGTTAACGGTACATCCGGCGGCGAGGCTAACCACCTGAACGGGGCAGTCGAAGATGTCTCGTTCCTCGGTTCGGTGGTACGGGTGCGCGTCCGGCTGGAAGAACAACATGTGAACTTCGATGCGTTCAACAACCCTAACCTCGTCCCGCCACAAATTGGGCAGCCAATTTCACTCGGTTTTTTGCCACAAGACTGTACCGTTTTGAGCGATGAATAGGTAATCATTACGACAGTGAGGGCTAGCTGCTGGCTTGCCCATCTTAATAATGGTTCTAGTGCTTATGAATATTGTCAATGTGGGTTATGACTCGACCAATTATTATGTGTTAGCGGACTCAAAGCCGCGTTTGTTGATCGACATCGGCTTTCCCGGCACGCTGCCTAAGTTGCAGAATCGATGCAAGCAGATGAGCATCCAACTTTCGGATGTCAAACATCTGTTAGTTACGCACTACCACCCCGACCATGCCGGACTGGCGCAGGAACTCAAGCACACGGGAATCAAACTGATCGTGGTTGATATTCAACTGCCAGCGATTCCGGTCATGCGAACGTATATGAAGCCGTCGAACAATTATGTCGAGATTGACCTCAAGGACAATATTGTCATCAGTTTGGATGACAGCCGAGCCTATCTGGAAACGCTCGGCCTACAGGGTGAAATCATCGCAACGCCGGGTCATTCGGACGACAGTGTTTCGTTGATACTGGATGACGGCACAGCCTTCACCGGCGATTTGCCGCGCCCGCTGCCGATGGCAGAAGGCAATATGCTCACGGTCAACCAGAGTTGGAAACACATCCGCGCCCACGGTGCAAAAGCCAGCTACCCCGGTCATGGCCCGATTTATCCACTTGGGTAATGAGCCGAATACACGCTCGTAGCAAACAGTTCTCTTGCACTCGCGCTGCACGCCGCTTAAGGCTTGAACCTACACATACCGTTCGCGGATGGTGGCGCTCAGATAATCGAGTATTGACACCACGATGGCAATCGCCAGAACAGCTACACCAGCATCACGGTAGCGGAGCAGATTGATCTGCTGTTGCAGCAGGAAGCCGATACCACCGCCGCCCACAAAACCGATAATCGTGGACATACGCACGTTGATGTCCCAGCGGTACATGGTGAACGAGACAAAGGGCGGGATGACCTGCGGCACCACGGCGTACATAATGGTTTGCAGGCGGTTCGCGCCGGTACTTTGCAGCGCCTCAATCGGGCCGGTATCAATGCTCTCGATTTGCTCGGAGTATAACTTGGCGAGTGAGGCAATCGAGTGCAGGGTCAGCGCCAGCACACCGGCGAACGGGCCAATACCTACCCAGATCGAAAAAATGAGCGCGATGATCAGTGGTTCAATCGCGCGTGTGGTATTCAAAATGGTGCGTGTCGTCTGGTAAAGCACTTCGCCCAACGAGAAGTTAGCCTGCGTGCCGACGAGCAGTCCACCCAACCCACCCAATATTGTGCCGATCAGCAGGGCATCGGTGAGGTAAGTATTCAGCGTGATACCCAAGATGGTCGTCATGGCGGTAGGCGGTGGCAATGTGCCTTCTATGAGTGCTAGCGATACGTTCATCAGTAGGAAAGTGGCGGCGAAGGATAAGATGAAGCCGACCCACCATAACAGGGCATTGATGCTGCGACCTGCGATGCTAATCTGCCGCTTGCCCGTCAGCCGATCATAGAGCAGCGGCAGGAGCTGCGCACCGATCACACCAGCGATTATTGGTGGTAACAAACCTAACCATGCCGCCTGCATCCCGATTAGCGCCATCGCTCCCAGCAGAACCGCACCGCTAATCGCTCCCAGCACCGCGCCCACAATATGTTGAGCTGTAGTCCCCAGATCTTTGAACACATCAAGAGTCAGCGTACCACCAATCGAAGCCAGCCCGAACGCACCGATCACCCCGCAAATGGGAATCATCGTCAGTTCAATAAACTGAGCCACTGAACCCACAAAATTGCTCAGATAGCCGGGGATGCCGTCGGTGAATAAACGCCCGAATAACAGCCCTACGCCCGCTAAAATAGCGATGCCAACCGTCAGCGCCAGTACCAAGAGCAGCACATTGACGACTGACAACAGGCGACCACTTAACGAACCAGTGCCGCTTAACCGTGAGACAGCAAAAATGCCCGCGATCACAACCACCAGCGCGATCACCGGAACGATGACCGAGCCTTCTCGCCCTATGCTGACAATCTGGCTGCCAAGCTGAGCCAGATACGCTGTTCCCAGCCACCAACCGATGGGCAGCAAGGCGACCATGAGCAGCAGGTTACCGAGCGCCATCCGCACCGGACGCATCAGGTTATGTGCCGCAAAATTGCTGATGACTGCCGATGGCAAGATTGAAATAGCGGTGGCGATGAGTGCCAGAAATATGGTTTCGAGCATCTTTTCCATGACGATGCTGGTGTTGGCGGTGAAACGCGGCGCACCGGATGGAAACAGCCCCTGTACTTCAACCGTATGGGTTTTGCCGGCGCTGCCCCGTATGCGAGGAACAAGGATTTGCACCTTAAATGTGCCATCTCCATCGGTGACGAAGTTATCTTTGTTATTGCCGGCAATCTGTTGAATGCTGCGTGTACCGTCATCTTCAACCCACGTCAGCCGCGCCAGCGAATCGGGGAAGAAATTGTAGCCGCTGACGGTGATGGGGTCGCCACTGTCGGCGCAGGTGGGTTCAATGACAAGATACGGCTCATTATCAGCAGGTACAGTCGCGGCGGCGGGTGCATCTTGCCCGGCCTTACATTCCATCAAGAAAGGAATTGTTCCTACTTTGATGTCATAGTCGCGTTCCAGCAAATTAGGCGATAATAGTTCACGCAGGGCGTTGCCAAAATTCTGCTGGCGCAAAACCTCCTGCGGTTTATCAAAGTTGATTTCGGTAACTTTCCAGCCGTACGAAAAGACCACTAACCCGACCGCCACACTGACGATAATCAACAGTCGTCGCAAAGCTATCGCCGAAGCGGATGGCGTGGGGTTCATGAGGGTACTCCTGATGTAGTTATATAAAGCAAACGCATTTAGTGGATTTCCACCTGAACCGCGTCTTCGCCGTAAATTTGCCGGAAGCGATCTTCATCAATATCTTTGGGTGAACCGTCAAATTCCAGCTTGCCGTCTTTAAGGGCAATCACCCGATCCGCATAGGTTCGTGCCAGACTCAAAAAATGGAGGCTGCACAAAATGCTGATGCCATCTTCTTTATTCAGTAATTGAAGGTATTTCATGACCGAATGGGAGGTGGCAGGGTCAAGGCTGGCAACCGGCTCATCCGCCAGCATGAGTTCGGGGTCTTGCATCAATGCCCGCGCAATCCCTACCCGCTGCTGCTGCCCACCACTGAGCATTCCAGCGCGGTTACGCGATTTATCGGCAATGCCGACCCGCTTCAATGCGGCTTCTGCACGGGCTTTATCCTCACGCGAGAAGTAATTGACCAAACTATAAATCGGGTTGACGTACCCCAACCGACCCGAGAGGACATTGCTCATCACGCTGGCACGATTGACCAGATTAAACTGCTGGAAAATCATGCCGATGCGGCGGCGAATGACGCGCAGTTCTTCATCGGGTGCGGCGGTAATATCCAGACCGTTCCAGATGATGCGGCCTGAAGTCGGCTCGATCAGACGGTTGATGCAGCGCAGCAGCGTCGATTTACCTGACCCGCTGAGGCCGATAATGGCGACAAATTGACCATCGGGGATTTCCAGATTAATCCCTTTGAGGGCTACAAACCCGTTGTCATAAACTTTGGTGAGATTTTCAATGACAAGCATAAATCCCGCTTTGTATAAATAATACGGACAGAGAAGATACCCCTCTGTCCGTACAGTTTACCGTATCAGAACCAATCAACCATGACTATTTAGGTGCAAACACATCGTCTTCGGTCAGACCCAGTACGTCAAAGCGAGCACGAACGGCATCATAGGCCGAGTCTGCGACCGGAGCGATGCCACTCCAACCATAGAAGTCATTGCTGCCGATGGAGGTTTTCCACTCATCAGTCTTGGCAAAAGCTTCCAGCGCTGTAATGATCTGTTCTTTGACATCAGCCGGGAATTCCGCGCCGAAGCTGAGGGTATCGTTGGGGATCGGGGCGCTGATGCGCAGGATACGAACCTTCTCGATAATATCGGGGGCGGTGTCACGGACGTTGGCACGGGCATCCAGAACCTGAAGCTTGCCGACCAACAACTGCTTACCATCCGCACTGACGCTGGATTGATCAACCGTCAGGTCATAGGGTTCTGGCGAGTCGCCGACACGCCATGCTGCACCGGGAACCAGCGGCGGGCTGAAGAAGGTCGTACCGAAGTCGGCATCACCGTTATAGACAGCCTGTACAACTTGGTTGTGACCACCAGCCGAGATTTCTTTGCTGGGTGTAATTCCTGCCTGTTGAAGTTCTACCGAGGGGACAATGAAACCAGAGGTTGAAGCAGCGTCCGGATATGCCCAGCTCTTGCCATCCAGATCACCGAAGGTGTAAATGGGGCTGTCGCGGCGGACAATATATTCTGCCCAATAGACATTCCAGCCGTTGCGTACAGCAGCCAACGACACTTCCACACCGCAGCGATTATTGGCAATGACGTAACCAGCAGCGGGGATGAAACCAATTGAACTACCGGGGGCAGCGCACATGGCCTCGACGGTAGCCGCATAGGAAGTCGGGACGGATACCTTGAACTTCAGGCCGGTGGCTTTTTCCAAAGCGGCAGACATGACATCGCCGCCGGTTGTAATGACTTGTGCCTCTACCGAGGGAACAAAGAACACTTCAATCGGATTAGCGTCGGTACCAAGATCGCTCTGGGCGACCACGACTGCCTGCATAGACAGGACAAAAACTAGCACGACGATGAGTAACAGTCCAGAAAATCTTCTCAATTTCATTGTTTCCCTCACATATACTTTTATTAAACGAACAAGAGGCAACCTTACACAAGATATCCTCACTCCGAAATGTTAAATAGTAATTAACAAATCGTCAAGTTTTAGTCTACATGATTCCAAAATGACAATTTGCACATTACATAGCCAGCACATTTCCCAACAGTTCTAATCGGCTGATTCTTCCGATTTGCCGTCACCATACTTCAAATCTAGCAAACGGCGGTAGGTGGCCTGAAAGGTCAGCGCATCGGCGGTATGGAATGGCATGGGCGCTTCAATGGCGGCGGTGGCTTTCACACCGTAATCAATAAATGCCTGTAGCAATTCGCGGTAACGGATGTCGGCCTCATTTAAGGGGACGTGGTTCTTTTCGCCCTTGGGGGTATAAGCAATGCCGCTAATGTGGAAATGGAGCTTGTGCAAGCCCTTCTCGCCAAGGACTGCTTTCACCCGACCGAGGGCATCACTAAATTCTTCATAGCTGTTGAATGTGCCGTTGCCAGTACGGGCGTGTAAATGTGCCCAATCGATGCAGGGCAGCACACCCGGTACATCTTTGCTGAGTTGGACGACTTCATCCAACGTGCCGAACATGGCTGATTTGCCCATCGTTTCGGGACGCAAGTTGACCTTCACTTTTTCCTTTTTCAGGATGCCGGTAATTTCCAGCAACTTCTCTTTCGCCCGTTCGTATACCTGTTCAGGTGGTTGACTGTGGTAGCTACCGGGGTGAAAAATAATGTCGGCGGCACCTGCCAGATAACCTTTGCGAGCAGCAGTTAGCAGACGTTCATCACTTTTGACCATGAGTTCTGTGGTCTGGCTGTTCAGGTTAATATAGTAAGGCGCATGAATACTCAGAGTGACTTTGTGCTTTTCGCCGGCGGCTTTAATTTCGGCGCAGGTTTCATCGCTGACGCGCACACTTTGCACCCAAGCGATTTCAAGATGGTCTAGACCCAGCGCCCGAATGTGGGCGATGGCTGCCGGTGTGCCGGAAGCATTGGTGGTTTGCGGTGAGCCAACCGTACCGAAGCGGATTGTATCGTGTTCGTTCAAGAGCATTATCCTTCATGTCTAAAGCGGAGCAGAAGTTGCTGCCAGAGTGTACAAATAAGCAACGATTGTTCTATTGTATACGGGATGTAACAAGAGGGAAAACCAAATGTTTGCACAATTTAACCGTTCCGACCGCCGCCTACTGCTGGCTGTGCTGGCAGCAGTAGTGGTGTTCATCCTGTGGAACATCCCGCAGCTTGATTTCTTGCTTTACCCTTTTCGCCTGTTCGTTACGTATGTGCATGAATCAGGTCATGGTACAGCCGCGCTCATATCCGGTGGGCGTTTCATGGGATTCGAGATTTTCGGCAACGGTTCGGGGCAAGCCATCACTGCCGGTGGCAGCCGCTTACTGATCTTGCCAGCCGGTTATCTGGGAGCAGCGTTGTTCGGGGCGATCTTGTTCTACCTCAACAACCGTTTTCACCGCAGTCGTATTCTGGCAGTTGCGCTAGGCATCGGCTTGATTATCTACTCGATTTTATTTGGTCACATCGCAATTCTGTCGCTGATCGTGGGCATCGTGTTCGGGCTAGGGCTGGTCGGGCTGGGTTGGAAAGCCAATGAGTATGTCAACAGCTTCTTGCTCAACATACTGGCTATTTTGACCGGACTTAATTCGGTGCTGGATGTGTATCTGTTGGTTGGCAACAGCGGCGCATCGTTGGGTGATGTGCGCAACGATGCTGCGGCCTTTTCCGCAGATGTGTTTCCACTACCAGCCGCTTTCTGGGCGCTGCTGTGGTCGTTGATCGCCATCATCATGCTGAGTATTGCGGTCTGGTACGGTGTGGTGCGCCCGATGCGGCGGGGAACGTCAACCTAAAGTTAAAATGACGTGGCTTGCAATCAAAAAGGGCGAACCCATCTCACGGTTCGCCCTTTGTCGTTACTGTATAGGATACCGGAAAGTGACTACTGCACCTGCCAGAAGTTCCCTACCCGCACGATGCGTCCATCGGCAAGGGTGAAGTGTGGCACGAGCGCCATCTGGTCAGCATCCACTAACGGATACATTTCCCAGCGTGCTTTGTAAGACGATTCGGGCGCGGTCGCCCAACCGAGGACACTCACGCCTGCAATCTGGAACCAGACTTTACCAAAACCATGCTCTGGCTTGATTAAACCCTGTGGCGCGGCATCCGTACCCACATTGTCCCCTTCTTGCCATGTATCATCGACTTCCTGCCACGTCCCATCATTGAACAGCACATAAATCTTGCGGGTGTCAGCGCGCCAGACCATCATCCCCTTTTCAAAAGGTTGGAAGGCGGTATCAACATCTTTGGCCTGAGTAGCCGGACAAGAATCGGTGGTTAGCCGATCTGCAAATGGACAGGTAAGGTTGACGACAGCATCTTGAATGGTTTCCTGCCCGTCAGCGCTGCTGGCGCTCAATTCAAATTTAGCCGTATTGATGTAATCGGTGGGCAGGGTAAAGGGGGCGCTGCCGCTAGCAGGCTGCTGATCGAGAATGGTCTCAATCACCTTGCCGCTGAACTCCGATAGACGATCAATCTTGACACGGGTTGCGCCACCAGTCACGCTCCATGTGAGGGTGACTGACCCATTACGAGCTACCGGATTCGGCGATACTGTAAAGCTGGTGATGGAAAGCGGTGTGCCGCCGCCAGTCGGGACTGACGTGGGTGAAACCACGACCGCACCTTTTATGGGTTTGACGATGTCAACCTGCGTGATGGTGGTGTTGCTCGCTAGATTGACCAAACGCAGCCGCAGCTTGACACTGGTTGCGCCCGGTTTTTGTGGTGCGCGGAGCTTAACTGTGCCGGTTCCGCTTGATGGGATAATCGGGTTCTGGCGCGGCAGTTCGATGTTAACGGATGTCCCATCTTCCAGAACTTGCTCGAATGCCAGATTGCTATTGGCAGGACGGTTGATCGCCGCCCATGTGACGGCTACCTGATAAGTTCCCGCATACAGTACCGCCGAGTCGATTCCATCGGCGTTCACCAGTGCATTAAAGGCACTGATAGCCGGTGCGTTTGGATCGGCAATAACGGGCAAGGTTATCGATTGCAGCGCCAACTCTTTGCCGGAGCCGCTTTCGACCAATCGAACGCGAATGGTGATGCTGGTTGTCGCAGAACTCTTGGGCGCGTTGGGTGCAACCACGCCGCTGCCGGAAGAAGGCACGGTCGGGTTCTGGCGCGGCAGTTCGATGTTGACGACGCTGTTGTCTTCAAATACCTGCTCGAACACTAGATTGGCATTCGCAGGACGGTTATCGGTTGCCCACGCTACGCCTACACGGGCGGTCTTATTAAGCAATGCGGTGCTGGTTACGCCCTGTGCGCTGGTGGTAAATGATTTAATGATGGGTGCGCCGGGAATCACTTTGTTAATGCCGACGTTGATGATCATCTGAGTCAAGGTTGTCTTGGATGACAGATCAACCAAGCGCAGTTGCAGCATGACACTGGTCGCATTGGCATCTGCCGGAGCAAATGGCGCAACTATACCAATACCACTTGAAGGAATAATCGGATTTTGACGCGGCAGTTCGACGTTGGTGACAGTCGATCCGTCTACTTGCTCGAACACCAGATTGCTGTTGGCTGGACGATTTTCGATCGCCCAACTTACAGGCAAACGCGCCGTTTTGTCTTCCAACAAGGTTGAGCTGATGCTGGTTGCGGTCGTCGAGAATGTCTTGATGACCGGAGCGGGTGGCGGCGCTGCGGCAGCAATCGGCACGGTGATGGTTTGCTGTGCCAATGTGTTCTGTGAACCCAGATCCGCCAAACGCAAGCGCAGTGTAATGCTGGTAGCCGTGGCACTGGTGGGTGCAAGCGGGGCAACTACACCATTACCCGATGATGACACGAATGGGTTTGAACG
>JBBSBS010000056.1:0-22176 GCA_038251045.1 Aggregatilineales bacterium
AAAGGTTGATGGATGGTTGGTAAAGGGTTTGTGGCACAAACCGAAAATAAACTCCAAAAATATAAATGCAGCGTTCTAGTAATGGGACTCTATTCCGTTATGATTCTTTTTTCCTTACCTCAATCTGTTTCACGGATAGGGTCTTTTAAGCGTTGTTATAGTTCATTGTGAGTCGAACTTTGAATGCGATCAGGTAATCGCCTGTGTGCTCCCGCGCACAATTAGTTTGGGTTGCAGCACACGCTGATGAATGGGCGTGCCGGGGTTTTCAATCATATTGACCAGAAATTCGACGGCGAGGCGACCAATTAACTCGAAGTCCTGACGGATGGTGGTTAAGCCGGGGACGAAGTGTGCTGCTTCGGGAATATCATCAAAGCCGACAATCGAGACATCCTGCGGCACACGCAGGCCGCGTTCACGCAAGGCAGTATGTGCGCCAAAGGCCATCGAGTCGTTGCCGACGAAGACCGCCGTAAATTGTATGCCTGTATTCAGTAAAGTGTTCATGGCACGATAGCCACTGTCAATATTGAAATCCCCTTCGACACTCAGCGAATATTCCAAGCCATTATTTTTGAGAGTCGATACCCAGCCTTCATGACGGTCACCGCCATCGTAGTTGTTGAGGGGGCCGCTAATTTCCGCCATATGCCGATGCCCCAAGTCAATCAGGTGTTGGGCTGCCAGCCGCGCACCCTGCATTTGATCGTACATGACTGAGGGAAGATTCGCGCCTGTGTTGCCGCTGATTTGCACGAAGGGGATGCCATCCGTCAAGTCCACGAGTGTGTCGAAGTCCTCGATGCCGCGCGTGAGGGGCAGAAGGATGAGGCCATCAACAAAGCGCGAAGCCGCACCTTCCAACGTGGGTATAAATTCTTCCTCGGTAATGGCAGAAATACTGAAGTGATAGCCCAAGCGCTGTGAAGCCCGCGCCATTTCGTACAAGAAATTATTGAAGCCCGCGTAGAAGAGGATGACTTCGATAGTTTGCGAACGTTCGGTTTGCATAATCTGCGCGGCACGGTTTGGGCGAAAGCCAAGAGAATCAATGGCTTTCTGCACACGACTGCGGGTAACGGGGGAGACAGAGACATGGTCGTTAATGACACGCGAAACAGTTTGATAAGAAACGTTAGCTTCACGGGCGACATCTCTTAGGGTGGGGCGTTTTGTTTTCATAAATTGGACAGTAACACTACATTTTGATGAATTGGTACCAATATATGTGACTTTTCACAAATTTTCAAGCAATTAGACCGATAAGATTTCTCGTAAAAGATGTGATTAGTCACAAAATTTATCGCAGTAGTTGAAAAACTCCTTGAGCAATTGCTTGAAATAATTGTAAAAGCTGTGGTATAAAATATGTGACTGTTCACAATTTTGCATCACATTTATTCAAAAAGTTGATTTGTCGCTCGAAACGCAAAGTTGACCAGTCATAAAAATAGTTTTATCGAAACCGGAAAATTGTTTTGGAAAATCATCCACAACCTGCTTGCCACCGCGCAAACATAAGTAGTGCTTACCCACAGCTTAATGGTGGTCATTCATGCGTTATCCCTGATGCGACGATAGGCCGGTGCAGCCTGTCCGCATCCTATACCTTTTTAAGTATCAACAGTGTTAGCCACATAAACCCGACTAATCTTCGGGATTTAGTTGTACCAGAAAGGAGTCTGTGACAACGATACATTTCATTTGCACGACTTCCTAAAGAATTCGCAAATTAAGACTTAGGAGAGGTTTTCATGAAATACCGTATGTTGTTTGGTTCCCTCATATTGCTACTTTTAGCATCATTTAGTATGGCAGCCGCGCAAGACAGCGGATTCAGCGACTCGCCGTTTTTGGCTGACCGAGTCAGCGCAGGAACACTACCGTCCGTTGCGGATCGACTTCCTACCAACCCGCGCGTAATCGACTTCCCGTGGTCAGAACCGGGAACCTACGGCGGGGACTTCCGCGATCCGTTTGTGGGCGATTCTTACTGGTCCAGCCAGATGGTGTTCTGGACGGCGTGGAAGAGCCTCGTCAACTGGAATGAAGGTTATTCGGATTGGGTTCCGAATATTGCCGAAAAAGTTGATGTGAGTGAAGATGCGAAGTCATATACTTTCCATTTGCGGGAAGGATTGAAATGGTCAGACGGTGTACCTTTCACCTCGGACGATGTGGTGTTTTACATTGATGACATTCTGAAAAATCCAGAATTGAATGCAGGTACATTCCCTGATGGATGGTTGAAGCCCGGCACAGAAGCACCGACCATCACCAAGGTTGATGATACGACTTTTACGCTGACATTTGACGTGCCCTACGGCATGTTCTTATTGAATATGTGCGGTTGGCCGGGATGGGAAATTGTGGCAGCGCCGAAACATTACCTGCAACAATTCCACGACAAATATAATCATGACGGTATTCCCGACTTGATTACGAAAACAGAAGGCGCTGTTGACTGGGTGACGCTGTTCCAAGCGCATTCGGCAGTCGGTCCCGGCAGTGATGCATCAGTTGTAAGCCGCGATATTGATTACCCGACAATGTTCCCGTGGGTTTATAAAGAACCAATGGGTACGGGTACTCAGTTTATTGCAGAACGTAACCCGTTTTACTACTGGGTGGATACAAATGGTCAACAACTGCCATATATTGACCGGATCGTGGGTAATTCATACCAGAATGAAGAAACGATGCTGGTAGACGTGCTGGCAGGTAAGTATGACACGATGGCGAACTCAACTGACCAGCAGCGTTCGCTCTTCTATGACAATGAGGCGACATCTGGACTGAGCATTTACCCGACCAAGAGCGAGGGTGGTGGTACGGTCAGCATCAACTTCAACGAGACGAATGTTGATTTGGGCGAAATATTCAGCCAGAAAGATTTCCGAATTGGCATGTCGTATGCGATTGACCGGCAGGAAATCATCGACATCGTTTACTTCGGGCAAGGAACACCGCGTCAGATTTCACCAATTGAAGATTCGCCGTTGTACAACGAACAGTTGGCTACACAATATCTCGATTTTGATGTGGCGAAGGCCAACGAAGAACTCGACAAAGTGCTACTGGAGAAGGACGCTGACGGTATGCGCCTGAACCCCGCGACAGGTGAGAAACTGACGATTGTATTCACCATTCAAACCGGTGATTACGGTTTGCGCTTCCTCGATGTTGCGGAACTACTTAAGAAATATTATGCGGCGGTGGGTGTTGATATCGTCATCGATACCGTGGATAACGCAGTTCTGACTGACCGGATCAACGATAACAGTGTTGAGGCGGCAATCTTCACTGGCGAGGGCGGCTTTGGTATTACCTCCATCACTGACCCGCGTTATTTTGTGCCGTTTCATGGACAGTCGATCTGGGGCAATGCGTGGCAGTTGTGGTATTTGCAAGCGGATAACGAAGCCAAAATTGAACCCCCTGCGAACATCAAGGCACAGGTTGAACTGTACAAGAAAGTGCTGCAAGCGCCGACGACCGAAGAACGCTTGAGCCTGATGAGCGAAGTTCTGCAAACCGCAGCGGATAACTTCTGGGTAATCGGAATTTCGAGCGCTTCAGACAGCTATCGTCCATTGAGCAAACGACTGGCGAATGTGCCAGAAAGTTGGGTCAACGGTTGGAATCCGGGTGGTACGGCAATCGCCTTCCCGGAACAATGGTACTTCAACGGCTAGTTCGTTTAAAAAAATGAATCGGAAGGGAGCACGCAGTGGTGTGCTCCCCCTATTTCATCCTAAACAAAAGCAAATTTTAGTACGCTCGATGACACCGCAGTATTATCTGCGACAAAAATTGACTGCTGGTTTATAAGGTAAGTTCATGGCGAAATATATCTTAAAGCGTTTATTGTATGCAATCCCTACCCTATTCATTATTTCAATCGTGGTTTTTGGCACTATTCAACTGCCGCCGGGTGATTTTGTTTCAAACATGATGGAACAAATGCGTAACCAGAGCGGGGTTACGTGGTCGCCGCAATTCGCTGAGTCGATGCGCGAGCGGTATGGATTGAATGAGCCGATGCCGACGCAGTACATCAAATGGATCGGTAACATCATTTTGCACGGCGATTTTGGTTACTCGTTCCAGAACTCGCAACCGTCTGAAAAAATGATTGGTGACCGGATGGGGATGACGCTGGTTGTTTCTTTCGCCAGTTTTGTTTTTACATGGGTGGTAGCGCTGCCGATTGGGGTGCTTTCCGCTGTTCGGCAGTACAGCCTCGCTGATTACGTGTTCAGTTTCATCGGGTTCATCGGGCTGGCGACACCGGGCTTCCTGATCGGCCTAGTGCTGATGTACGTGGCGTTCAAGTCGGGCGGGGTGACGGTCAGCGGGTTATTTTCAAGCGAGTTCCAGAACGCGCCGTGGAGCTTCCCCAAAGTGCTTGACCTGTTACAGCATTTATGGATTCCGATGATTATTTTGGGCATTGGGGGAACGGCGGGACTCATCCGCATTATGCGGGCGAACCTGCTGGACGAGCTGCATAAACCCTACGTGGAAACCGCACGGGCAAAAGGTGTGCCGGAATGGAAACTGCTGATGAAATATCCCCTGCGACACGCCCTAAACCCGTTTGTAAGCGGCATGGCATGGCTGCTGCCGACATTGATCGCAGGTGAGGCGATTATCTCGATTGTACTGAATCTACCGACGAGCGGGCCGGTATTATTTAACGCGCTGCTGGTGCAGGATATGTATTTGGCGGCGGGGTTCATTATGCTGCTCAGTGTAGCGACCATCATCGGAGTGCTGATTTCGGACATTATGCTGGTGTGGCTCGATCCGCGTATCCGGTATGAGAGTTAGGTAGGCAGCACATGGCAAACAAAATTCTCGAAGTCGCTGACCTTGTACCGCCGAATATTCCACCGCTGGCAGAAGAGTCTGTGACACGGGTGGCAATTGCCTCGCAGTGGAGGTTGATGTGGTGGAAGTTCCGTAAGCACCGATTGGCGATGGTTGGGCTGGTGATCATCATCATCATGTATATTGTGGCGATCTTTGCGGGGTTCTTTGCTCCACAAGCAGCAGACAGTTACAGCCGCACCTATACACAAGTTGCACCGCAGACCGTTCATTGGTTTGATAACGGCAGGTTCGCGCCTTTCATCTACGGGTATAAGCAAACGACTGATCCGAAAACCTATAAGCGCACCTATACGATTGACGAAGAACAGAAAATTCCACTGGGTTTTTTTGTAAAGGGTGACCCGTACCGGATTGGACTGCACGGTATTCCGCTTCCGATTTTCCAAAGTTTGAGCCTTTCGGCGGACATTCACTTGTTCGGGCCGGTTGAAGCAGGACAGCCCTTCTATCTGTTTGGTTCGGATGATGTAGGGCGGGACATGTTCAGCCGGTTGATTTTCGCGTCTCAGGTGTCATTATCGGTGGGGTTGATCGGCGTGTTCCTGAGTCTGACACTTGGCATATTTCTGGGTGGCGTATCGGGGTTATTGGGCGGATGGGTCGATACGCTTATCCAACGGCTGATCGAGATTCTACGCTCGATACCGGACATTCCATTGTGGATGGCACTGGCAACGGCAGTACCTCCCCGCTGGGATCCGGTGGTGGTGTACTTCGGGATTACGGTGATCTTGTCACTGCTGCGGTGGACGGATATGGCGCGGGTGGTACGCGGGAAATTCTTATCACTACGCGAAGAAGATTTCATTACGGCAGCAGAACTGGATGCTGTACCCTACAGCCGGATTATTACGCGACATATGATTCCGTCGTTTATGAGCCATATCATCGCGTCGGCGACGCTGGCGATACCGGGAATGATTTTGGGCGAAACGGCGCTCAGTTTCCTCGGATTAGGATTACGCGCGCCGGTGGTGAGTTGGGGCGTGATGTTGCAAAATGCGATGAACATCACCGCTATTGCGAACATGCCGTGGCTGCTACTGCCGGGGCTGGCGGTGGTGATTACAGTGCTGTCGTTCAACTTTTTAGGCGATGGGCTGCGTGATGCGGCAGACCCATACCGGTAAAGCTATAACGAACAGTGAATACAGACGACATAATCGAAACGAAAAATAATGCCTGAAAATCATTCTGAAAATTTATTGCTCGAAATACGCGATCTGAAGCTGCACTTCTTCACGGATGAAGGGGTAGTGAAAGCAATTGACAATGTGAGCTATTCCATACGGCGTGGCAAAACGTTATGTGTGGTGGGCGAAAGTGGCAGCGGCAAAAGCGTGGCGGCACGGGCAATTCTGAATATTGTTCACCGACCCGGCAAGATCGTTAATGGGGAAATTTTGTACCACAGACTTTTAGGGGATGGTCAAAGCCAAACGATTGATATTCTGAAACTCGACCCACGCGGCGGGAAAATTCGCAGTATTCGGGGTAACGAAATTGCGATGATTTTCCAAGAACCGATGACTTCGTTCAGCCCGATGTATACGATTGGCAACCAGATTATTGAGGCCATCCGTTTGCACAGTGATGACTCGAAGGCAGAAGCCCGCAACCGGACAATCGAATTGCTTAGGCGGGTGGGCATCCCCAAACCTGAAACGCGGATTGACGAGTACCCTTTCCGGCTTAGCGGCGGGATGTTACAGCGGGCGATGATTGCAATGGCGCTGTCGTGTAATCCCAAACTGTTGATTGCAGACGAGCCGACGACCGCTTTGGATGTGACGACACAGGCGCAAATCCTCGACCTGATGCGTGAACTTCAACAAGATTTTGATATGTCGATTCTTTTCATCACGCACGATCTGGGTGTGGTGGCAGAAATTGCGGATGACGTGGCGGTGATGTATCTGGGCAATGTGGTTGAAAGCAGTGATGTCGATACGATATTTAATGATCCCAAACACCCCTATACGAAAGCGCTGCTAGAATCGATTCCAAAAATTGAGGAAATTCCTACCCGACTCAATCCCATACAAGGAATTGTTCCATCACCGTTTCAACGGCCTAAGGGTTGCCCATTCCATACGCGCTGCGCCATGAAAATTAAAGGCTTATGCGATCAGGTTTTACCGGAGATGATCGAAATCAGCCCGACGCAGGATGCACGCTGCCTGATGTACGACCCACAATATCAGGAAGCCTTTATGACAAAAGAGGTGAACCATGCTTAACACGGCACCCCTTGGAGCAACGGTAATAGATCAATCTAAGGCAGACGAAGATACTTTGCTAGAGGTGCGCAACCTGAAAATGTGGTTCCCTCGCCGAAAGGGATTTTTGGGGCGGGATGTGAGTTATGTCAAAGCAGTGGATGGTGTGAGTTTTTCAATCCGGCAGGGTGAGACACTGGGGCTGGTTGGGGAAAGCGGCTGCGGCAAAACAACGGTTGGACGCTGCATTATGCGGGTGTATGAACCAACCGCAGGTGAAATCATTTATCGACGGGACGAAAAAACGTCAGTCAATCTGGCAGGGATGTCGCGCAAAGAATTGATCCCTTACCGCCAAGAAATCCGGATGATTTTTCAAGATCCATATGCGTCACTCAATCCGCGAATGACGGTATTTGAGATTGTTAGCGAAGTGCTACGGGTCAATAATTTAGCGACAGGCAGTGCGCTTGAAGACCGAGTAGCCCAACTTTTGCGGCGAGTGGGGATGCGCCCAGAGTATATGCGACGGTATCCGCATACATTTAGTGGTGGAGAACGTCAGCGAATCGGGATCGCACGGGCGCTGGCAACTAACCCGCGTTTGATCGTGGCGGATGAGGCTATATCCGCGCTAGATGTGTCAATACGGGCGCAAATCCTAAACCTGCTCAAAGATTTACAGGATGAATTTGGGCTGACGTATTTGTTCATCGCGCATGATTTAAGTGTAGTGCGGCATATTTGCAACCGCGTAAATGTGATGTATGTGGGCAAATTGGTCGAGTCGGCGGATGCGGGCGTTTTCTACAGTTTCCCCAAACATCCTTACACCGAAGCGCTGCTGTCGGCAGTACCCATCCATAATCCACGGATGCGAGATAAAGAACGACGCATTCGACTGCAAGGCGACGTGGCTGATCCTGCAAATCCGCCCAGTGGTTGTTACTTTCACCCACGCTGCCGACATGTACAAGACATCTGCAAAGTGCAAGAACCGCCGCTGCATAAGGTAGCAAATATCTCATTAGACAATCAATCAAACCCACATTTCGCGGCCTGTCATTTTGCAGACGAACTCAACCTGCGGGGTGTGGTTACGAAAAACGATGTTTAGCGCCTGCACAGGACTTGAGACACAAAGAAAACCAATTCATTTACACTCGATTGTTCAAGAGGACTATCTATGAAGTTTAATCGCGGTCAATGGGAACTGCTGCCGGGAACGGAAGTCATTTACCCTATCACGATAACCAGTGTTGCGACCGAAAATAATGCCCTAACAATTATGGGCTACAGTCATCATGTTCATGGACGCGGTAATTTCATTCATGGGACGATCATCAGCGCCCGCTTTACCTCGCCGATGGCGAATGTGATACGGGTACAGTTGAGTCATTTTAAGGGTCGCAAACCGCGATTGCCAGCGTTCGACCTTGACTATCAACTTAACCATTCAGAGGCCATGACGGGGTGTGATGAAGAACAGGCATGGTTGAAAACAGGCGATCTTTCGGTGGTCGTACCCAGAAAAGGTGAGTGGCACTTTGCTTTTCAACGCGATGGACACCCACTAACGGAAAGTGAAGCGCGGGCAGTCGGGTTATTCAGCCAGAACGGGAATACTTATCTACGAGAACAACTCTCATTGCAGGCCGGTGAAATGTTGTACGGACTCGGTGAACATTTTGGTCCGTTTGTAAAAAATGGTCAGTCGATTGACTCGTGGAATGAGGATGGTGGGACGAACTCGGAATATGCTTACAAAAATGTGCCCTTTTACCTGAGCAATCAAGGATACGGGGTGCTGGTCAACCATCCGGGGCAAGTTTCTTTCGAGGTGGCATCGCATCATGTGAGCCGTGTTCAGTTCAGCGCTGAAGGACATGATCTCGATTATTATCTGTTCGGTGGCCCGACCATGAAAACGGCGTTGGAGCAATATACAGCGCTCAGCGGTCGCCCTGCCCTTGTCCCCTCATGGTCATTCGGATTGTGGCTTTCAACATCGTTCACCACGAATTACAACGAAGTCGATATTTTAGACAACATCGACCGCATGGAAGAACTGGGCATCCCGATTTCAGTATTCCACTTCGATTGTTTCTGGATGCGGGAATTAACGTGGACAAGTTTTGTATGGGATCGCGAAAACTTCCCCGACCCGGAAGGGATGCTGAAGAAGATTAAGGATAAGGGCATCAAGATTAGTCTATGGATTAATCCATACATCGCAGAGGCATCGGCAATATTCGAAGAGGCGGCAAAGAAAGGTTATTTACTGCATAGTCCAAACGGCGATACCTATCAAGCTGACCACTGGCAGCCGGGTATCGGGTTTGTCGATTTCACTAACACGGCGGCGCGCGAATGGTACAGCGGTCACCTTCGGCGGATGTTGGATATGGGCATTGATACTTTTAAGACGGATTTTGGTGAGCGCATCCCGACGGAGGTGGTGTATGCGGATGGCTCTGACCCGGAACGGATGCACAATTACTACACTTACCTTTACAACCAAACGGTGTTTGACCTTCTGCGCGAGGTTAAAGGCGAGAATGAGGCGGTGGTATTCGCACGTTCAGCCACAAGCGGCGGGCAGAAATATCCAGTACATTGGGGCGGCGACAACAGCTCGTCCTATCCGTCGATGGCGGAGACACTGCGCGGCGGATTGTCGTTGGGACTCAGTGGATTCGGTTATTGGAGCCATGACATCAGCGGATTTAACGACACCGCAACACCCGATTTATATAAACGGTGGGTCGCATTCGGACTAATGTCTTCACACAGCCGATTACACGGCAGCGGCAGTGCGCGGATGCCGTGGTTATTCGATGATGAGGCGAGTGAGGTGCTGCGCTTCTTTACCCAATTAAAGGCAAGGATAATGCCTTACTTGATGCATGTATCCCAAGAGGCACACACTCATGGATGGCCTATGATGCGGGCGATGGTGCTGGAGTTCCCAGACGACCCGACCTGCGCATACCTCGATATGCAGTACATGCTGGGTTCGGCACTGCTGGTTGCGCCGATTTTCAGCAGCGATGGCAAAGCCACGTATTACCTGCCGCAAGGTGAATGGCGCAACCTGTTAACGAATGAGATTGTACAGGGCGGGGTCTGGCGCAAGGAAACTCATGACTACTTCAGTTTAGGATTGTGGGTGCATATGGCACGTGGCGCGAATTGGGACTGCCTCAAACAATTTCAGTTCAGAGGTGCATCGAAATAGGTAGCGTCTTGATCAACAGAACTAGCTGTTAAGGTTTAAGCTGGCGGCATTTAAGCTACACTGACCGTTGGATTATTTGACAGTCCTCAAAATCTGATTTACTATCTTGAAAACGTTTTCAAGAAATCAGTTTTGAGGGTCGCCTATTATGCCATCGCGTAAACAGCGCAACCCAACTCCAAACATTTTGGAGGTGGCCAAACTCGCCGGAGTTTCCCCTGCGACGGTTTCGCGCGTTCTGCATAATTACCCGCACATTCGTGATGAACTCCGCACCAAAGTCTTAGAAGCCATCGCCAGCCTCGGTTATGAACCTAACCGGGTGGCTCAGCGCTTACGGGCCAACCACAGCCACCTCATCGGCATGATTGTCACCGACATCACAAACCCATTTTTCAACACCATCATGGCTAGTATCGAAAATGTGTTTTTCAACAAAGGCTTCAGCCTGTTAATGAGCAACACCGCCTCGGATCCTGAAAAGGAACTGGCTTACCTCAGCATGATGGATAACGAGGGCGTAGCCGGTTTGGTCATCGCTACCACCAGCGAAAATGTGGATGAAGTTGCGAACCTCGCAGACAAAGGTTTGCCCATCGTCATCATCGACCGCCGCATGACAAAGGGTAAGGTTGACATTGTGCTGTCGGATAATGTTGCCGGTGCCAAATCAGCCGTCAAACATCTGATCACACTCGGTCACACGCAAATCGGTCATATCGGCGGCCCCTTACGACTTACCAGCGGACGTGAGCGCTATCAAGGCTATCAACAGGCGATGGACGAGGCTGGTTTGCCTATTGCAGAGGGTTGGGTGCGCTTCGGTGATCATAAACATCAAAGTGGTTATGAACAAACCCTTGAACTGTTAAATACCAATCCGTCGCTGACCGCATTATTCATCGAAAATAATATGATGACACTGGGCGCATTGAACGCGATTCAGGATTGCAAACGACGTATCCCGGATGATATTGCCGTTGTCGGTTTTGATGATATGCCGTGGGCAGTCTCGCTCAATCCACCGCTGACGACGGTGGCTCAGGCTACCGCGGAAATAGGAACACGGGTTGCTAACCGGTTACTCGAACGCATCGAGCAACCGGATTTACCACCACGCACAGATATTGTCCCTACGACTTTAATTGTGCGTGCTTCATGTGGCGCAAAACAACATTCATTGCTAGCAATCGGAGAGAAAGGAGATGCTTAGACGGTCATTCATACTGAAACCTGATTTCATCCGTTCAGTTTGGCAAGCAAGATAAAGGGGAAGTAAGGGAATGTCTAAAAAATTTCGTAAAGGAACCATCACCTCAGTTCTGCTGCTCGCTTTGTTTTTGAGCATCGGATTTTCCTCAGTCGTACACGCTCAAGATTCGGTCACTCTAGACCGTGATGACCCATCGCTCGTGACCTACTACACCCATGACGGTGACCTCAGCGTCGAACGCGATCCGCAGTTAGCGGGCAGCACTATTTCCGTTCGCTGGGTCGATAACATTTTCCTTGGTCTAACCGATCTGTCGCCAGAGACAGCCGAAGTACGCCCCGAATTTGCAACCGAGTGGTCATCCAGTGAAGATGGCCTAACATGGACTTTTAAGCTGCGGGATGACGTGCCGTGGGTAAGCTGGAATCCTGAAACGCAGGAAGCGAAAGTGATGCGCATGGTCACTGCACAAGATGTCGTCACCGGCACGCGACGGGCTTGCAATGCCACGCTCGGCGGCAGTTATGGGCCGGTCACCGCCAGTTTCATCGCGGGTTGTTCGGCTGTGTTGGAGAGCGCAGCACCCACGCAAGACCTATTTGAAGGTGTCGGTGTCAAAGCGATTGATGACAACACTGTTGAATTTACACTCGTTTCGCCCACCGGTTTTTTCCCGGCAGTCGCCAGCCTGTGGACGCTGCGCCCGGTTCCTGCCGAGCAAATCGATACCTTTGGCGCATCATGGATCGATCCTGAAAATGCATGGTCAAGCGGCCCGTTCTTAGCGGACACCGTCACCCCCGGCGTTGGACGCACACTCATCAAGAACCCATTCATGCCCGAAGACCTGCGCGGCCCCGGTAACATTGACCGTGTGGAAGTGCTCGTCATTAACGATGCCAGCACACTGCTTTCAACCTACCTGAACGGTCAGGTCGATATGGTTCGCTCTGGCAGCCTGCCGTCAGGTGAAACCGAAGGCTTAATCGCCAACGCAGCGCTTAGTGACCAACTGCTGTTCATCAACGGCATTAGCATTGATTATTTGAGCTTCAACAATGGTAAGCCGCCTTTCGACGATGTTCATGTACGCCGCGCCTTTAGTGCTGCCATCGACCGTGAAGCTATCATCAAGGATGCTGCCGGCGGTTTAGGAACACCTACCATTCACTTGATTCCGCCTTCTATTCCCGGTGCGCCGCCTGTCGACCAAATCGGCGTGGGCTACGATCCTGAATATGCTGTCGCCGAACTGGCACTGAGTCCGTATCCCGGTTGTGAGGGATTCCCTGAAGTTCATTCAGTTTCCCAACCCGGACGACGCACCAACTATGTCGAGTTCTTGATCAAAGCATGGTCAACCGTTCTGGGCTGCGATCCCACATTGTTCCAGAATGAGGTCATCGAAGACTTCAGTAACATGATCCCCGTAATCAGCATTAGCAACGATATGGCGAAGCGCCCTGAGTGGCATCCAATCGGTTGGGGTCCTGACTATCCTGATCCTAACAACTATGACGGCGATATCATCAAGTGCGATATCGACAATGCTTTTACTTCTCGCCCCTGCTCTGAAGTGGATGATCTGATCCAGCAGGCACGTGAGGAAACCGATCCTGCAAAGCGCAAGGATATGTATGCGCAGATCGAGGAAATGTTCTTCGGCAAAGAGGGTATCATGCCCATTGCGCCAATCCGCCTCGCGTCCAATTATGCCCTATACCAAACTTATCTGAGCGGCCCGATTGAAACCGACGGACAGGTTGGTGGCGAGCATTGGGATTGGTACACCATTGACAAGGCTGCACAGGCTGAAGCCCATAAAATGACCTAAGAGATAAAACAGGCGAAGATTTCAGCCCACATCATTGATATTCGTCGTAGGGGCGTACGGTTGTACGCCCCTGCAACCCATATTTAGCATTTGGAGTTTTGCGTATGCGCCTCAACGGTCGTGTGGACACACCTTACTTACAAAGTCATATCCTACAGGGCAACTTACCCGGTGATGCAACCGTGCGCATGCTTCCTGTTTATCTGCCGCCCGGTTATGATGACAACCCTGATCGGCGTTATCCGGTCATTTACGTTTTAGCAGGGCACGGGGGCAGCGGGCCGTTGATGTTAGCTCCCAGTGCATGGGGCGAGTCATTCCCGGAGCGCATCGACCGTTTAATCAGAAGCGGCGTGATGGAACCAGTGATCGCCGTGCTGCCCGACTGCTGGACGATCTTTGGCGGCGCGCAGTACATCAATTCGTCAGCACTCGGTCAATATGAAGACTATTTTATTGATGAGCTGATCCCCTATGTAGACGGGACGTATCGTACCTTACCTGCCCGCGAACACCGTGGCATAACCGGCAAAAGCAGCGGCGGTTACGGTGCTATGGTGCAAAGCATGCGCCATCCGGAAGTGTTTGGTGCGGTTGCCTCGCACAGCGGCGACATTTATTTTGAGTTTGGTTATCTGCCGGATATGGCAAAGCTCCATGCCAATCTGATGCGCTTCGGCGGATTAGACGGTTTCATTGAGCAGATTCCAACGATTAAGCCCAAATCACATGATCCGTTTTTCTCGGTATTGGGCATGCTCTGTTATGGGGCGGCCTTTGCACCGAACCCATCTGCCCATCGCGGTTTTGATATGCCGATAGACATGGAAACGGGTGCGCTGCGTGAGGATGTATGGCAGCGCTGGCTGGCGTGGGATCCGGTGCGCATGATCGACCAACCGGAAAATATCGCGGCGTGGCGGCAGATGAGCTACATCTATATTGACAGTGGTTTATGGGATGAACTTAACTTTCAAATCGGAACGCGTATCATGTCCAATAAACTGACGGCGCTCGGCCTAAAACATGATTTTGAACTTTTTAACGACGGGCATATCAATGTACCTTATCGTTATGACATTTCCCTGCCGCGCCTAGAAAAGGCCATTCGCCAGAAGTAAGGTTGTATTCATGTCACAAGGTAACGCCGCACAACCTATCCTGCTTGGAGCGCCTGACAGCTTGCATCAAACCCGTACAGCGTTGGGGGATGCCTGGTTCCAACTTTCTCGTAATCGGCTGGCGGTCATTGGCCTAATCTTTATCATTTTGTTGGTTGGGCTGGCTTTTTCGGCTGATGTTCTGCGTGGGATGGGTTTGATCGAAGGCATAAATGACCAACATCGAGGGTCGTCGCTTGCCCCACCGCTGTCATGCGCGACGCTGCAACCTAATCAGCAGCCTTATCCACCCGGCGCTCCGCAGTTTTGCTTTGTATTCGGTGCTGATGCTTTGGGGCGTGATGTCCTCAGCCGTACGGTGTATGGCACACGTGTATCATTGGCGGTCGCACTGGTTGGTGCCAGTATGAGTTTGGGTATTGGCGTGATTTACGGAGTCATTGCGGGTTATTACGGCGGGCGTGTCGATAACCTGATGATGCGCTTTATCGACTTCCTTTACGGCATCCCTAGTTTGGTACTGGTCATTCTCTTTCAGACATTTTTTAAGTCACTCGACCAAAGTAACACACCCGGCATCGCCCAAACTTTGATAGCAATTGATAAAAGTATGGGTGGGTTGTTCTTCTTGTTCATCGCCCTGAGCGCCCTTAGTTGGATTCATATGGCACGGTTGGTACGTGGGGAAATTCTCTCGTATAAGAATCATGAATTTGTAGACGCAGCACGCGCCTTAGGAGCCAGTGATTTCCGTATCATTTTCTTCCACCTGCTGCCCAATATCACCGGCCCCCTTATTGTTGCGGAAACACTGGAAATTCCCGGTTATATTTTTACTGAAGCGTTCCTCAGTTTCATCGGTCTGGGTGTTGACCCGCCTACGCCAAGTTGGGGCAATATGATTAACGCCGGTCGCGAAAGCCTAACATCGTTACCGAACTTGATTTTAATTCCCGGTATCACATTAGCACTCACCACTTTGGCCTTCAACTTTTTGGGTGATGGCCTGCGTGACGCGCTGGATCCGCATATGCGAGGGTTGTAGTCATGCTTACTACGCTGCGAGCGCGCTGCTCCCACTTCCGACCTTTTTTGATCGCAGCAGCTTTAAGTCTGGCGATTCTTGCATGTTGGTCCAGTGATACCCTAATTATCCAACCAACCATCACGCCGATTCCGACTAAAGTTCCACCCACACCTGATTCGAGCAGTTTCGCGGGGAAATATGCAATTGGTGATTCGGTCACGATTGTTACCGCAGGCATTGCACCGCTATATATCACCCAACGGCCTGAGCCACCATCACGCAGCAATCGAGTGGCTAACGCCGCCTGTTATAAAGATACGACCGTTACCATTGAAGCGGCGCAGCAGGTCGATAATGTCATGTACTACCAGATTACCTGTAATAACTTGTCGGGATGGGTATCCGAACAGCTTTTGAGTGGGGGAAAGTAGCGATGTCGTTCATACGCTCTTTACTCAGTCTTTCCGGCATGGTCAGCTATATTGCACGGCGCGTACTCGCCAGCATACCGGTCTTATTTATGATCGTGCTGGTATCCTTCTTGATGATCCGCGCCATCCCCGGCGGCCCATTCGTTGCCAGCGGGCAGCGTGCCCAAACCAAAGAAGTCATCGCGGCGATGCAAAAATATTATGGGCTGGATCGCCCCCTGCTAATCAACCTACCCGCTTCGTCGCCGGATTGGTCGCTGCTGCATTTCGTAGACGAGCCGATTAGCGAGCGTGTCGAAATTATCAGCCTTAAACCGGAATTTCGCAGCACGCTCCAAGCGCTGAACGATCAGGGTTTACAGTCTGATTTGCCAAGTCGATTTAACACGCAGCTTGAGCGTATTAACTTCTACGAGAATCAAGGGGTTCAACCGTCTGAAATGCCAGCCCTACTGGCTGATATTGCCTCTGTGCGAGATGGGCTTATGACAACACATCCGGAGATGGTTAAAAATTTAGATACGGCGATTGCGTTATATCAAGATGTTGATCTGTCAAAGGCTTCAACCACGCCCACGATTCGCACCCTTTCACGCAGTGTCCTTTATTCCGACCTTTTTCAAAGCCAATTCGGTAATTATTTGTTCAATTTACTGCGGCTGGATTTTGGCCCCTCGCTTGGAGTGACGAATCGTGGGCGCTCGGTCAGTGATATTATCGCCAGCAAATTGCCCATCTCTATGTCGCTTGGTGTTATGGCAGTTGTCACGGCGATCATTATCGGTATCCCGCTGGGTGTACTCGCAGCCGTCCACCATAACCGTCCCGCCGATCATATCGCCATGTTTTTCGCGGTGGTCGGACGCGCAGTACCGAACATTGTCATCGGGCCGGTGCTGATTATCATATTCGCCGTGCAGCTTAAACTCTTCCCTGTGGTCAATCCCTATGCATGGATTTATGGCCCGCAGGCCAATCCGGGAGCCTATTTTTCAGCAGCATTCCTGCCGGTCGTTACACTGGCGATGGGAATGGCAGCAGGCATTGCCCGTTTGACCCGTGCCAGCTTATTACAAGTGCTTAACCAAGATTATATCCGAACGGCCCGCGCCAAAGGCCTGACCGAACGCGCCGTCATTTATGGACACGGCTTGCGAAACAGCATGATACCCGTAGTCACCATTCTTGGCCCGCTGCTGGCGGCGGTGCTGACCGGTACATTCGTGGTCGAACTCGTCTTTGCAATTCCCGGCTTGGGCGACACTTTTGTGACCAGCGTCACCACGCGTGACTATAACCTGCTGGTTGGTGTTACGGTGCTATATTCTGTGTTCCTCGTGGCAGCCAATATTCTGGTGGATGTCCTCTATACGTGGCTTGACCCGCGTATTCAATTCCGAAATTGAGGTTATGTTATGAACAACGCTTATCAAGGTCCAGCAGTCATGGGTGTCCGTGACCAAGCACGGGTGGTCAACCAAATATTGGGGGAACGCTTTGAAAAGCTCCTGCCAGCGATCATGCGCGAAACGGGTTTCGATATGTGGATTATCGTTTGCTATGAGGATAACCATGATCCAGTCTTTAACACCATCATTCCGTGGGAGTGTTGGGCACCGATTTTGCAGATGGTCGTTTTCTATGATGCGGGCGGCGACAAAGGTGTTGAACGGCTGAATATCTCGCTCACCAACATGCAGGGGCTTATGACCACAGTTTGGGGATTGGACAGCGCCGAAGATCAATGGGCGACACTGCGGCGTATTGTAGAGGAGCGCAATCCCCGGCGCATCGGCATCAACCAATCTGATGTCATCTGGGCGGCGGACGGCCTCACGGCGGCACTCAAAGAAAAACTGGTGGCTGCACTTGGCGAGAATCTTTCCAACAGACTCGAATCGGCTGAACCGCTTTGCATTCGCTGGTTAGAGTCGCGGCTTCCTGCCGAGTTAGAGCTATACCAACATGCCTGTGCCATCGCCCACCACATCATGAAAACCTGTTTCTCGCGGCAGGTAGTTACACCCGGTGTCACGACATGGGAGGATTTGCGTTGGTGGTACTGGCAACAAACCACCGATCTCGGTTTACCGGTATCTTTTCCGGCTTTCTACCGCTTCATGCGCGGCCCGGAAAATCGTGCCCGATGGGGTGAAGATGATAAAGTCATCCGACCCGGTGATATGATTCACTGTGATGTCGGGTTCAAGTATTTACGGCTGATTACTGACCATCAGGAACTGGCTTATGTGCTGCGCCCCGGCGAAACCAGTGTTCCAAAGGGTCTCCTGAACGGTATGTCACAGGCGAACCGTTTACAGGATATTTTTACGGACACATGGCAACAGGGATTAACAGGCAACGAAATTTTGACTCGTGCCCTGACTCGTGCCCGTGCCGAGGGCATCAGCAAGCCCAAAATTTACTCGCATTCGCTTAGCCATTACCTGCACGAACCCGGCCCATTGATGGGACTGCCGTGGGAACAGGTAAGTTGTCCGGGGCGTGGCGATGTGGTCATGAACTACGATACCTGCTATACGGTTGAACTCGGCGTGACTTGTGCGATACCGGAATGGGGCAATCAAGAAGTGGCCTTCCCACTGGAACAGGATGCTGTATTCACTAAAAACGGCGTGATCTATTTAGATGGACGACAAACCACATTCCACATTATTTAGCATTGGTTATCAGATAGCACCATAAAAATATGCGTGCCGCCATTCTCTATAATTCAAGTTGGGAACTCAAGCGCTCATAGAATCTTTCGAGGATAAGTGGGATATTCTGCAAAACATTCATCAAGCGTTCACTCCCTTGAAGAAGCGTGTCCTGCTCAAAGTCTTCAAAGACGATAATCCCGCTCCGAAGTGCTAATTTTAATTCCCGGACAACACGGCGATCTTCCTGTTCAAGTTGATCACAGATCCAGCCAAAGTTACGTTCAATTGTTTGATTGTCCGCAGTCAGACGGTTTTCGTTCGTCTTGATAATCTCGCGCAATGATTGCGGATAACTGATGACCTTCCGTGCGACTTCTGCTGAATTGATCCGCTCCAACTGGGACTGCATCCAACTTGAATCCAAATCCTTTTTTCCGAGCAATCCAATCATCAGCATCCATAACGTCCGCATTGGCTCACCTAATACGTGGTCGAGATAGCCGGTGACCAACCGTTCATGTGCAAGAGCCAGTTCGTGGACTTTGACGGGTGTGAGAAATGCGTTTTCAGAACCTTCGGTATTCGTCAAAGGTTCGTTTCGGATGCGAAAATCATTCAAAAGAGCATTTTCGATCTCAATAACCATGTACAACAAATCGACCCATGCATAATAGGCATCACGGAGTGTAATCATACGGAGACCGGTCTTCGATAGGGCGACTCCCCAACCTTCCCCAAAATTAGGCGTTCTTATGACCCCTAATTCATACATGCCAAGCATGGCATCAACTTCCGAATTAATATGATGCTCGATTTTTTGATAGGCGGTTGTCCCGTCCATACCTGAGTAGGACTGGATGATTTTGGCACCGCCGGGATGAATATAGTTAAACTCGGTCATATCGTACACACGACCACTGACGATTATCCAATAACCGTATTCGTCATTGTTGTGCAGAACGACATCTGAGATGCGATACGCCTGTTTGACCACATCAAAATGAGGGCCGGTGTAGGTCGTAAAAATCTCCAACATGAACCGATCTTGCCCAATTAAGCGACGGAACATATTCTGAGCCGCGTCTAAACGTGCCTGTTCATCTTTACCCTCAATGTAGCGACTAATGACCTGCTTAACAGTATCAATAATGGTACTGGCAAACGAGGTACGACCGCACAAATAGAAATATGCTTCTTGCCCGCCCTCTTCGACCGTTCGCAGCATATCCCACAATAGCTGTGCGTTTTCTTCTTTAAGCAGCTCATCATTCAAATGATGTTGATGACCGGCAACAAAATCAAATTGTCCGGTTATAGGGTTAAACTGCGCATCGACATTGTCCTGAGAAAAAGCCACACGAACATTCAGGTTTCCAGATAACACTAGTGGCTCAAATTCTTGTTGGTAGTAAAAATCTTCCCGATGACGCGTGCCAAAAAACAGCCAGTTTGCGCCAGATTCCGACTGACGAAACCGTTCGTCGATTAATCCACGCATCGGCGCGATACCTGTACCCCCTGCAAACATCACTAAAGGTCGGGCAACGTTATGAGGCAAGCTGAAACGGGGTGGATGCACAATCTTGATCGAAATACGCCTCATGTCGGTATTTTCGCCGGATGCTAGACGTGCCAGAAAACCGGAACTCGTTCCCAGTCGATCGGTATCACGAGATACTTTATTTTCATACGTCCGATAATGAAGCCCGCCGATTGTTAAGTGCAGCTCGTCAGATTGCTCGCCCATCACTGACGAAATGGAGTACAAACGCCAGCGTTCAGGAGGCACAATATGGCTGATATGTTCGTAGTCGCCGGGAATAGCCTTCCACAAACGTCTTGGGTTATAGCCCGCTTCACTTAGCAAGTCGAGCAAGTCCCACAATTCCCATTGGTCTTCGGCCCAGCTATCCAGAATTTTCCGCAACCGTTCGTTATTAGTCACGCCATATAAATTTAAGGCTACAGGCCGGTCAACCGGACGGATGCGTCCGAATTTAAGTAACATACGCAAGGACAATTCGGATGCGTTTTGATAACCATCTCGAAAGTTAATATGGGAACGCCACTCCGTATTCAAATGTACGATTTCATCCCCGGCCGCATGTAGGGATTTGAGTGTGCGATCAACCAGAGCATCACTGTTCTCGGGCAAAATTCCACAGCGGTCACCAGCCTGATAGCGAATTCCTGTATCCGAAATATCGAATACCACCCGTCGAACAGATTGATGAGCGTGGTCACTAATGGCATCTACCCGTTTTACGGCAACCATATGGGTCGTTTGCGGAAAGCTGCCATAACGCTCCAACCGCGATTGATCAAGTTCGGTTGCCATTCGATCCCAAATTCGTTCGCTATACGTACCGCTCGTGCCACCTAGCGTTTTTACCCGACCGGCTTTGAACGACAAATCCAAAAATCCGTAGGCTTTTAGCCGATGACGACTTAATAAACCGCTGTCTCCGGCATACGCGTCACGGGCTTCATCATAAATTCCTGCGAGAACCCGGTCGCCCTTTTGTTCCACATACGCCGGGATTGAAATGGCTTCCAACGCGGTCAACCAATCGCGCCAATGCTTTGGGAACCATTGACGTGTGCGTTCAGTCTCATGACCAACGGTGGTTTTATAGCGTTTACGACCAAAAAATATATCTAGACTCGTGAATGACGGGATGGCTGTTCCGCTTGGCCCCGGCACACTGTTATTGGGCTGGAAAGGCGAAGCAAACAAAGCCGCCGTTTTGCCCCACACTACAGGATTGATGTAAACGTCGCTGTAGGGATTAGGATTAACTTTCATGAGCGAGATATAACTTTGATATTTCACCGAATCGCTGATAAAGACCAGTGTTTCCTTCAGGGAATCGGGGTCATCAAAAATAACGGCTTCCTGTGCCCGAATCATGGCTTCCAGGACGGGTGAAAACCCGAATAGCATTTCAACCGGTGTCATCTGAAATCGGCGTTCGTCTTCATTGCCAATCATTGGAATTGCTAGCTTCAGATTTTCCATCACAAAAGGCTGTGCAATGTTCGGGTCAATAAAGTTCCAGTTGTGACTGTTCAGATCAATAAATGAGAGGTGCGGCGCGGGGCGGTCAAGCCGCACTGATATTTCTTGCCAGGGTATTTGAATTTGAGGGGGTATGCCTTTTTCGGGTGGCTCTGGTTCCGAATACCAATATAAATGCGCCAAAATACTAAATAGTGAAGATGCGCGCAGCAAGTGTTCGTCGGACAGATCATTTGATTTCGCGCTCAGCAGGGGCATGTCATCCAACATCTTCCGAACGCTATAAGTTCGAAAAAAATGTGGGATATTATTGGCAATTTCATCCCAAAGATGGTGGCTGGATGGGAGATGTTTTGAAGGTTCGTGTCTCGGCAAAAAGCCATGCGAATACGATAACGAGCCGAGATTTTCATGCCCAAGTTGGTCATTAACGGCAATGGCTTCTTCAACGATGCGGCGGGTGCCAATGACTTGATCCTGCTGTGTCATAAAGTTACAAGCCCCCGTTAAAT
>JBBSBS010000057.1:0-22090 GCA_038251045.1 Aggregatilineales bacterium
ATTCCAAATATTGTCATGATGAACTGACCCACGCTCGTAAGCATAACAAGCGGGTTATTCCCTTCATCTACATTGATTTGGATGAGGCGACGTGGGAACGGAAGCCGCTGACCGAGCAAGCGCTCGATAATTGGCAGTACCTCAAATCGCTTCAATTTATTTCATATCCCAAACTTAATAATTTTGATCAAGCTGTAGCAACGTTGGTGGCGAATGCGGACAAAGACCCGAAGCATGTTCAGGCGCATACCGAGCTGCTGGCTGCGGCACAAGCGTGGGTGAATGCAGGTAAAAGCCCCGGTTTTCTGCTGCGTGATGAACGCCTTACTCAAGCTGAAAATTGGCTGAAACAGACCGAGGCGGATTCCAAGGACCCTGCGCCGACGAGTGAACAAAAACATTATCTGGCTGCTAGTCGCAATCTAGCGGCTGCCAATCGCAGGCGCATCCGGCAAATAATCTTCGCTACAATTGGGCTAGTGGCGACGGTAATCGTATTCGCGGTTGCCAGCGCAATCTTATTCGGGCAAGCGACGGATGCTGGTCATCAAGCGGCTACGGCGGTCGTCGCTCAGCGTGAAGCGATTTCCGCGCAGCAAACGTCTATCGCGCAGGTGGCGACCGCTACAGTCGAGCAAGGGAAAGCACAGGACGCGGCGATTACGGCGATTCAAGCGCAGGGAACGGCACAACAAGATGCGCGGAGCGCCCGCACGGAAGTGGCGGTGGCGGGTGTGACGTTAACATCCGTGCCACCGGTTTTGACAGCAGTTGCCTCCGCGCTGGCGGATGCGAAAACCGAGCAGGATATTGGGTTGGCGATGTCGGAAGCAAGTTTACTGCTGGCTGATCAAAAGGATAGCGCGGCGCTGCAAATCGGCAACGGGCTGGTGCAATCTTATCCGCATAAGGCGCTGGCGTATATGGGTAGAGCGTTGATCTACGCCAACACCAATCAAGGTGAATTAGCAATCGCGGATTATAACAAAGCTATTGAACTCGAACCGAATGTTTCCACGTCCTATAACAACCGTGGTATGAGCTATAACGACACAGGGCAATATGATAAGGCGCTCGCCGATTTCAATATGGCGCTGCAACTTGACCCGACTTTTGCGGAGGTCTATTACAACCGTGGGAACACCTATCGGTTTCTGGATGAATACGATAAAGCTATCGCTGATTACAGTCAATCATTGGAGCTTAATCCGCTCGATTCCAGTTCATATACCAATCGTGGGGCGACATACAGCATCTTGAGTCAATATGAAAAGGCGATTGCTGACTACGACAAATCAATTGAGATTGCGCCCAACAATACGAATGTGTATTTAAATCGCGGCAATGCTTATGGTGAAATGGGACAATATGATAAGGCCATTGCAGACTACAATATAGCACTGGAACTGAATCCAAATTATGCGCAGGCGTATGCCAATCGGGGTAACACTTATTCGGATATGCAAGCCTACGACAAGGCATTGGCGGATTTGAGCCGCGCCCTAGAAATTAATCCTGATGATGCGGGAACCTATTTTGATCGTGCAATTGCCTATTATTATTTGGAACAATATGATCAGTCGATTGCGGACTACAGCAAAGTGCTTGAACTTGATCCCAGTTTTGTTGAAGCCTACTACAATCGCGGTACTCTCTACAGTTATTTCGAACAGTATGAGGCGGCTATTGTGGATTTCACTACGCTGTTGACATTGGAGACGGGCAGTGCCGATGTTTATTACAGCCGTGCAATTGCTTACCATACGTTGGAGCAGTATGAGGCGGCGATTGCGGATTACAGTAAGGTTATTGAGTTTGATCCACAGTATGCCGAAGCCTACAATAACCGGGGTGATATTTATCGGATTTTGAAGGATTATCCTTTAGCACTGGCTGACACCAATAAGGCCATCGAGATTAATCCTAACGAACCATTCTACTATGTATCTCTCGGTGATATTTACGCGGATACGCAGCAGTATGCGCGTGCGCTCGACGCTTATCAGCAGTATGTGGAGATGGCGGGTGATGATGTTGATCCGGGGATTGTTGAGCAAATTCAGGCGATTGAAGCCGAGTTGACGCGCACCCCCATTGCTACGATGACAGCCACGAAGTAAAAAAAAGAGGCGCACCTGCAAAGGCTCGCCTCTTCCAAAAACTTGGCTGTTAAATCGACCGATTACTGCAAACCGTTCATGTACTGATCTTGATTCAGGTTGACGTAGTCGGTGCTGGCATCCTGATTACGGACGAATTCCAGTTGACCGTTAACCTCATCAATCACAATTAAGTCACCGGGGTGGAAGCTGCCCTTGAGCAGTTGGATGCTCAACGGGTTTTCCACGAAGCGTTGCAGCGCCCGACGCAAAGGCCGCGCCCCGAACTGCTGGTCGTAACCCTTTTCCGCCAGCCAATGCCGTGCCGGTTCGGTCAGGTGTACCTGTAGGCCGGATGCCGCCATGCGTTCGACAATGCCGCGCATCTGAAGGTCGATAATTTGCTCGACTTCCGCCAAGCTCAACGGGGCGAAGATGATGATTTCATCAATGCGGTTGAGGAATTCGGGACGGAAGGCATCGCGCATGGCCTTCTCGATCTTCTGATGATCCACGACTAGCTGCTGATCGCCACCCTGCACGAAGCCTAGCACGCCACCCTTACTGGCGAATTCGGTGCCGAGGTTGCTGGTCATGATGATGACGCAGTTGCGGAAGTCCACGACACGGCCTTGACCGTCGGTCAGGCGACCGTCTTCCAGAATTTGCAGAAGGGCGTTCCATACGTCGGGATGCGCCTTCTCGATTTCGTCAAAGAGGATGACACGATACGGGCGACGACGAACGGCTTCGGTCAACTGACCGCCTTCTTCGTAGCCGACGTATCCGGGCGGCGCACCGAACAAACGGCTGACGGTGTGCTGTTCGCGGTACTCGCTCATATCGACGCGGACGAGTGCTTCTTCATCGTCAAACATGAATTCTGCCAGTGCCTTCGCCAGTTCGGTCTTACCGACACCACTGCTGCCCAAGAAGATGAACGAACCGATGGGGCGCTTGGGGTCTTTGAGTCCGCTGCGTGACCGACGGATGGCATCCGAGATGGCGGTGACAGCGGCGGATTGACCGATGATGCGTGAGTGGAGAACGTCTTCCATCCGCAGGAGTTTTTCGCTTTCGCTTTCGAGCATCTGGTGAACGGGAATACCTGTCCACTGACCGATGACCTGCGCGATGTCGTCTTCGTCTACGGTTTCATCGAGGGTGTTTTCCTGCTGCCACAGAAAGCGTTCGTGTTCATATTCTTCACCGAGGCGAATACGTTCGGTTTTGTATTCAGCGGCGCGTTCGTAGTCACGAGCCAGACCCGCGGCTTCTTCGTCGGCTTCCAGACGGTCAACCTGTGTCTTCAGTTCTTTCAACTGCGGCGGCATGGAGTAGAGGGCGACGCGCAGTTTGGCGGCTGCTTCGTCTAATAGGTCGATGGCCTTATCGGGCAGGCGGCGGTCACTGATGTATCGGGATGACAGACGGACGGCGGCTTCAATGGCTGCATCCGAAATGGTGACTTTGTGATGGGCTTCGTAGCGGTCACGCAGACCGTACAGCATTTCAATGGTGTCGTCGACATTCGGCTCTTCGACAAATACAGGTGCGAAGCGGCGGTCGAGGGCGCTGTCTTTCTCGATATACTGGCGATACTCATCGAGGGTGGTCGCGCCGATGGCGTTCAGTTCACCACGGGCGAGGGCAGGCTTCATCATGTTACCGGCATCCAGCGCACCCTGCGCCGCGCCAGCACCGACGACCTGATGTAACTCGTCGATAAAGAGGATGATTTCACCCTGCGAACGCTGTACTTCTTCGATGGTGGCTTTGAGGCGTTCCTCAAACTCACCGCGGAAGCGGCTGCCCGCCAACATGCCTGCTAGATCAAGTGAAATGACCTTCTTGCCGTACAGTAATTCGGGCACGTCACCGCTGGTGATCTTTTGTGCCAGTCCTTCGACAATGGCGGTCTTGCCGACACCGGCCTCACCGATCAGCACCGGATTGTTCTTGGTACGGCGGCTGAGAATTTGAATCACACGCAGGATTTCGGAGTCACGCCCGATGACTGGATCGAGTTTGCCTTCGAGTGCCATGCGCGTCAGGTCACGGCTGTACTTTTCCAGCGTGCGGTAGCGGGTTTCGGCCTGCGGATCGGTTACACGCTGACCCCCACGAATGTCCTTGATGGCATCAGTGACGCGGTCGCGGGTGATCTGGTTGTCCGTCATGATTTTGCTGACGGCGGTGTTTCGCTCGCTCATGATGGCGAGGAAGATATGTTCGGTGGAGATGTATTCGTCGCGCAGGCGGTTGGCCTCTTCGTTGGCGAGGTCAATAATTCGCTTGCTGCGGGGGGTCATGAATAATTGTCCGTTGCCGCCGCCATAGATAGCAGCTTTGGGGCTGGCACGCAGCACTTCATCAAGGCGCCCGCGCATTCCGCCTAAGTCAACGCCCAGCTTTTCGAGAATTTGGGGGATAACACCCTCACCCTGTTCCAGCAAAGCCAGCAGGATGTGTTCGGTGTCTACTTGATTGTGTCCGTAACGCTGCAAGATTTCGTAGGTTCGCGCAATCGCATCCTGCGCCCGTTCGGTAAATCGGTCAAAACGCATCATAATGGTTTGTTTATGTCCTCATGCATCCTTACCGCGAACAATTGGTGCTTGATCAGTTCCATGTCTATTGTAGCCGATTATAGGCCGGGAGGTATTAAGCGCTCAAAAGTGCGGTTTCGTTTTTATGACCCGTTTAGCATAACGCAGCTTGTATCGGAAATGCGTAAGTGCTGTGTATATGAATTGCAAGAGAAATGAAAACGAAAGGCTACCGTACCCTGTAATTTAAGATGCGTCATGGTTTAACTTGACTTTGTTTTCTTTGAAGCGCTTACACGTTTGCGCAGCAGCGGCTCATGAATCTCTTTGGCATCCAGCTTTGATGCGCCGAGAAAAGTAAAGAATCGCGCAAAACCAGCGGCGAATGCTTCTGCATATGAATCCAGCACGGTTATATTTCAGCCGATGCGTGAGCCGTTTTCGACGGTCAGGGTGGGTTGCAGCAAGACCACATCTTTCTCTGCCGAATACGCACCCAAGATTAGCACTTCAGAGGCGATGCCCGCGATGCGTTTGACGGGGAAGTTGACGACCGCGATGATCTGTTTGCCGACGAGGGTTTCCGGCGCATAGTTATGTGTCAGTTGCGCAGAGCTGGTTTTGATGCCGAGCGCACCGAAGTCAATCGTCAGGATATAGGCCGGTTTTTTGGCTTTGGGGTTGGGTTCGCAGGTAAGCACCGTACCGACGCGCATATCAACCTTCATGAAGTCGTCAAATTCGATGGGGGCGGTGGTGGACGGGCCGTTCATGGGTTTCTCCTGAAATGCAAAGAGGCGATCTGCGACGATCACCTCTTTAGCATAGCGAGGATAGATAATTTCATCAATGTCGGCGTGTGATTAGAAATTCACCACCGTATTTACTTCCTTACGAGGGGTTGCATCCTCAGCGATATCCACATAACCGAGGCGGAAGGTCATTTGTGGGAAAGCTGCTGCACCTGTGAATAACTTGGACAGTTCCGGTTTAAGTTCGTTCACCTGCAAAATTTGCGAGAGTGGTTGAATGCCGATGTTGAGGGCGGTGGCATTCAGTGCGATTCGCTCAAAGACCTGCCCCGCTTTGATTTGGGCACGGCGGTCGTTGGTGGTGGTGCTGAGCAGCGCCAATAAGGGTGCATTCAACACGACATTCGCTTCCGGTTTCACGGGCTTTTGATGGTTATTGAGATACGTCGTCGCGAGTTGACCCATACGAGCGACCAGCCAGCGATAACCAAATTCGCCTTGACTGATCCAATGGTTAAGTTCATCGCGGTAATCAGGGTTGGCGAATTGGGTGAGATCGGCACTGATGAGAAGGGAATCGATGCGCTGTTTGAGTTCGGCATCTTCGGTCAGTTGTAAGGTGATATCGGGTTCATGAAGACTGGCACGCAGACGGGCGATATCACGCTCGGTCAGTGGTTTTTGAGTATAAATTTGACGGTTGGTGTGCCGCAGCGTAATCGCGTGGAAGAGTTCATCATCACCGAGCGATGGCGTATAACCATTTTCCCGACACGAGAGGGTTGCTACCCAAACCTCATCGTTGGGGTCAGGGAAGTAAGTGATGCTGGTGTTCAGGCCAAAGTAGGTGGCGGCAGTTTGCAGATTTTCCAACGCGCAGCCGACGCTGATGTAAAGTTCGCGGGCATCGGGATCAGCGACTTTTAGATGGCGGGTGCGATCTGCCAGTACGCGAATTTCATCACCCCGAACAATGAACTTCCATGGTTGAGTGTTGTGCAGCGATGGGGCGAGGATGCCATAGTTCAGTATAAACTTCACCTTTTCATCCAGTGTGCCACGCCGCGGAAATTCGGATTCGTCAACATTCCATGCACTGTAAGGTTGATGTACGGTCGTCATCATCATATACCTCATCGCCTATATCATTTAGTTTCACTGTAACGGGAAGTGCGCTTTGTCAGCAGTGGGGAATGTCATGTTTGAGGCTGATAGATGGCATGGGGTTTTTGTTCAAGCCGGACTCTCTTCATCTGGTGGAGAGAGTCCAGGAAATGCTGTCGGGTTTAGAGTACTGGCGCGTAGGTCGAGCGGTGGACGAATTGGCCTTCGCCGTTCTTGCCGAGCCAAATCTCGCCGTTGACGAGGCGCTTGCCGCGCAGATAGACCTGCTGCGGGACACCCTTGACCGTCATGCCTTCATAGACGTTATAGTCGGTCTTCATGTGGTGGGTGCTGGCGCTGATGGTATGCGTCTGGTTGGGATCCCAGACCACAATATCGGCATCGGTTCCAACGGCGATGGTGCCTTTTTGTGGATAACAGCCGAAAATTTTGGCTGGATTGGTGCTATTGAGTTCGACAAAGCGGTTGGGCGAGATTTTGCCGCTGTTTACGCCCAGATGCCACATGACCATCAGGCGGTCTTCGATACCGGGCATACCGTTGGGGATTTTGGAGAAATCGCCCTTGCCGAGTTCCTTGCCGGGACGGCGGTAGCTGGGGTCTTGCTTTTCGTAGGCGATCCAGTCGCCACCGTTATGATCTTGCGACCACTGCTGCCACGGACCCACGCCACCTTCATACCAGAAGTCGCAGTGATCGGTGCTGACGGCCTGCAATGTGCCTTCCTTGACCGCTTGTCAGAGAACTTCGTGATGTTCTTCGTTGCGGACGGACGGTGAACAGACATATTTTGCGCCTTCAAATCCGGGCGCACCCAAGTGATGATCGCGGGTGACATAGAAGTATTGAACACAGGTTTCGCCCATAACCGGATAGCCTAATGCACGTCCACGCCGCAGGGCTTCGACTGCCGGTTCGCAGGTGACGTGTACCACGTACAGCGGGCAGCCTGTTAAGCCGGAAAGGACGACGGCGCGGTTGGTGGCTTCCCCTTCGATTTCCGGCGGGCGTGATGAATAGTGATCAACTGGATCGGTTTTGCCTTCAGCCAAAAGCTGCTTGCGGAGTTGTTCTTCTACGTCGCCATTTTCGGCATGTACCATAACCATCATGCCATTTTTAGCGGCTTGATTCATGGCACGATACAACGTTTTGTCATCCACTTGAAAGACATTTTTGTAGGCCATAAATAACTTGAGACTGGTGATCCCCTCAGCGGCTAAGGAGGGGATTTCTTCCAAGACATCATCCCGTAGATCGGTCACGCCGACATGGAAGCTGTAATCAATCTGGGCGGGTTTGGCTTTTTCACGCCAGATGGTGAGGGCATCGTGCAAACTGCCGCCTTTGGGCTGCATGGCAAAGTCGATATGCATGGTCGTGCCGCCGAAGGCCGCTGCTTTATGCCCGACATCGAAATCATCGTTGCTGTAGGTGCCACCAAATGCGAGGTCGAGATGGGTGTGGACATCGATACCACCGGGCATTACAAACTTGCCCTCGCAGTCGATGACCTCACGCCCCTGCGTGGGCAGGTTTTGACCGATGAGCACAATTTTCTCGCCTTCGACCAGTACATCTGCCTGCACGGTGTCGCTGGCGGTGACAATGGTTCCGTTCTTGAAGAGTGTTCCCATGAAGTTGCTCCTGATTGCAGTTATTGGCTAGTGGCTTATGGCGAATGAGTCACCCGCTTTGAGCCTGATTACATACAATCCGATTGTAACGCGCCTGATGCAGAATGGGTATAAACTATGCTAAGATGTCGCGGCATAAAATATTTATTGAGCGTCATTTTAGGCGATAGGGGCTTGCACAGCAGTGCATGACATTTATGCCGCCGGAACCCAATTCATTCAAGGAGAACATCAATGTCACGAAGCTATAAAAGTCGAGTTATCAGTTTGGTTATGCTGATGCTCTCGGTATTCAGTTTGTCGGCTGTAGCAGCACAGGATTCACTGGATGATCAGCCGCTTTATCAAATGCTGGTGCGAATACCCGATACACCAGCCAGCCGGACGGAAATTTATTTCAATGACCGGAAAGCAGTAGAAGCGGCGTATCCTGCAAGCCGGATGCCCGCGAGTTGGGCGGAATACATCTCCAGTGATGATGCACGCGGCAAAAATGCAGATTTGCTGCCACTGGACATCTGGTGGCGAATATGGCGCAACCAATCATCGGCTTTATCCGCGCAGTACTTAATGGTAGCCGATGAAACGCCGGATGTGGTTGGCTTTGACTACTTCCAGATCGAGCAGGAAATGACCTACGGCTCACCCCCCACACATACCGCGCAGTTTGCGGGGCGCTTCGATATGGACGCAGTACGGGCAGCTTTTAGCAACCGTGATTATGTGCGGCAAGATGAAGCGGGGGTCGAGGTGTGGTGTTCAGCGGACGGCTGCGAAAACGGCGCGAAAATCAATGTGCGCGACCGTAATCCAGCCAATCTCTTCGGTGGTCATTTGGGACGCAGCCAACCGCTGCTGATTGAGGGCAATAGTTTGATTAGTTCAGCAGATGAGGGTGTTATATCCAGCCATGTTGATGTCGCTTCCGGTAAGGCGAAATCGCTGGCGGACTTGCCCCAATATCGGGCAGCAGTGCAGGCTATCACTGCCGATGGGCCGCTGATGCAGGCCTACTTCTGGGACGGTGAATTATTGGCAGAGATGGGTGTGCTTTCACCCGGCACATTTGGATTGGGAGAACGGGCGACACCGGAACTCTTGAAGCGTATGTTTCAAGACATGCTCAAGGATTATGAACAACTGCCGATGTACCAGTTACTGGCCCTTGCCGATGTGGCTACCGACACCAAGCAAATTGGTGAAGTGGCGCTGGTCTATACCACAGAAGCCGACGCGAAAACCGCCGCTGAAATTCTGCCGAAGCGTATTGCGAACTACCAGAGTTTCGTCGTAAAGCGTTCTCTTGTCGAACTTTTGGCTGAACGGCGTGTCACAGAACCAGTTATCAGCGTGGTGGATGCAGGCGGTTCATTTGTGGTGCTGATTCAGTTCGCTACACCTAAAGCGACGCCGGAGGAAATACAGCAGTTTGATCTGCGTAATCCAGACGCGGTGGATGTGACCGCGCCCGGATTGATTTATCGGCTGTTGATCGACAGTGCCTTTCGACGCGATCTGGGTTGGTTGAATACAGTTCCGTTATCCGTGTTGGAAGAAGCGGCGAAATAAAGCACGCGTCAAGCAAAAATCGCGGCGACCTGCATCTCAAAGCCGGGGATGAGGTCGCCTGCTGTGAGTGTGTCGGTGGGTTTGTTACTTGGGGGTTGGGGCGGATAGGCGCTTGACTGCCAGTTGAGCTTCTAATTCTTTGCGGCGTTCGGTGCTGGCAATACGGGCGGCTGCCATCGTTTCTTCCCATCCTGCGCGCAGATTGGCGAGCAGTTGTTCACCGGATGAAGGGGTAAAGAATGTGACGAGCAGCACACCGACACCTGCACCCAGACCTAATCCCACCATCAAACTTAAGATTTTCCGCATGGTATTTCCTTTGTGTATTGTGGATATTATAACAACTTTGGGGTTGGATGTCAGTTTGCGGCGTATCTCTAAATCAGCTATCTTTCTAATGAGTATTGTATATACCTCTTGATAATGAACCAGTGAGGCAGATGATGCAACCGATACCGCCCCCTGATGTTGTGACTGAACAATGGAACTGGTCGCCGTGGGTACGCCAGTTTGTGACCGTGGCGCTGGTGGTGGCGAGTGTGTATGCGCTGACCTTTCTTGGGCCGATATTGAGCATCCTCATTATCACCTTTTTGTTGTCGTTCTTGATTTTTGTTCCGGCGCGGCTGCTGGCGAAATACACGCGACTCAATTATTCGGGTTCAGTGCTGCTGGTGTTCGCGTTCATTATGCTGTTGATCATTGTGTTGGTGCTGGTGATTGCGCCGAGTATCGCACAGGTATCGCGATCAGTGGGAACCGGTTTATACGCCGAGTTGAAATCGTTCGAGCAATCCATTTTGGATTGGGATCCGACCAAAGGGGAATACACGTATACGCTGCTGGGTTTTTTCCAGATTGACCTGACGGCTATTGCTTCCCAGATTCGGACTGCGCTGCTGGAAGTTGACCCGAAGATGCAGCGGGACATCGCCCAGCAAGCGATTCTGAGCAACATCCCCTCATTAAATATCGGGCAAATCGTCAGTACCGCGACATCGGTCATTACCTCACTCATCGGCACGTTCACCGGCTTCTTTTCCACGTTGTTCCTCGGTCTATTTCTGTCACTGTTGATTTTGTTGGAGCTACCCACCTACCAGAATTTGATACTGAACAGCGGGTCTTTACCGTTTCAGCGTGATATTCGGCTGATCGGGGTGAAGATCATGAAGGTTTGGCAGGGGTTCTTTCGCGGTCAACTGCTGCTGGCGATCATCATTGGCATAATCACCTTTTTGCAACTGGCACTGATGGGCGTAACAGGAGCAATGACCATTTCGATTATTGTCGCCGTGATCTCGCTTATCCCGACTATCGGCGGCATCATCGCTTTGATCCCATTAGGACTAGTACCCTTGTTGCAAGGCTCGACGGTTTTTACCGAGATGAATAACGGAACATTCGCGTTGTTTGTGGTGGTGGTGAACCTTGTGATTTCCCAATTTATCTGGAATGTGATCGCACCCAAGATTATGGGTGATGCGGTATCGCTGCCGTTACCGGTCATCATTGTCGGCATCATTGTAGGGACGGCGCTGGGTGGGGCGCTGGGTGCATTTTTGATCGTGCCGATACTGGGTACAGTGCGGGTAATCGTGCTGTATTTGATGGCAAAAATTATGCAGCGTGATCCCTTCCCCGGTGAGGATATGCCGCAGTTTGAATCGCTGGCGCTGATGTGAAGCCGTGCCCTGCCTCAAAAATACGCTATACGCCTGCTAACTTTCCGCTAGAATAGATATCTCTTAATTGTTGGTTACTAATCTACGCAGGAATCTCTATGAAATTGTTCATTAGCTACGCACCGAACGACCGCTCGCCGATTGAAGCATTGGCTCAACTGCTCAACGAAGCCGGACACGAGGCGTGGTACGACCACGAATTGAGTGCCGATCAACGTTGGGAAAAACAGCTACGAGAGCAGGTCGAATCGTGCGACATGTTGGTGTTTGCGATCAGCCATGATGCGCTTAAGTCGGAGTGGTGCAAGCGGGAGTATCGCCTCGCTAAAAAAGCCAAGATGCCAATCGCGCTGGTGCTGCTCGATAAAAATGCCGCCGCACAAATTCCATCGGACTTGAAGCATTATCCACTGACGGATTGCAGCGAGGGTATCAACGCGGAATCAGCGGCAAGTCTGCTGGCAGAGTTGGCGAAGATCGCAGAAACCGTAGTTGTTAAAGGCGAACGAAAAACAGCCACCGCAAGCGATAATCAGGATGATGATGATGCTGGCTTTGATGAGTCGTTTGTCCAGCAGGTAGAACTGGCAGAGGATGTATCCCCCGAACTACAGGCATTGGCAACGCAGGTGAATGATTTGCTGGTCGCTGGCAAGTGGGACAAGGCAGTTACCAAGCTCAATGACCTGATCCAACAACTGCCAGAGAACGCTATGTTGTATGCAGCCCGTGGTGATGCCTATTCTTCGTTGCAGAAGTTCGATGAAGCATTGGCCGATTATGACGCGGTGATCCGGCTCGAACCGGAAAATGGCAAAGCCTATAACATCCGCGCCAACCTGTACCGCGATATGGAACAGGACGGCAAAGCGATGGATGACTTTAATGAGTCGATTCGTCTTGACCCCGACCATGCCTTCCCCTATGTGAGCCGCGGGATGTTGTATTACCACAAAGAGCAAGTCGAGGAAGCGCTCAAAGATTTTGAGATGTATTCGCAGCTTGCGCCGGATGATTATTTGGGTCATAACAACCGCGCCTTCGTCTTATTCCAACTTGAACGTTACGAAGAAGCCGAAGCCGCATGGCGCATGGCAGCCGACATCGAAGAAGCTGATGATTATGTGCTGGCAGGCCACGCTGTATCACTGGAACAACTCAAGCGTCCGGCAGAGGCAGTTGATCAATACCGGAAAGCGGTGACCATGAACCGCCGCTGGAAGAACAAGCTGGACAAAGTGGGCGCGGAATATTCGTGGACGGAACCGATGCTGGTTTTGGCGACACAGATCATCAGTCGTTTGCGTGCTGCGCGATAGGACGAGTTATTGGGGCTTGCCAGCTACAAGCCCCAATTCTCTGATGATTACGATTTCTGAGTGACCCTACCCGAACCATCCACTTTTTGTAACAGCGTTGGGCTGCCCGTATAGATAATGCTGCCGCTGCCAGTAACGGTGGCATTCAGCGAATCGCTCACTTGAATAGTGGCATCACCAGAAGCATTGGTGCTGACAACCGCTGTTTTGCTGGTTAAGTTTTCTCCGTTATAACGTCCCGAACCATCAATCTGAACCGCTTGATCGCTGGTTGCACCACTGATCGTCAGCATACCACTGGCGCTGAGTTTGGCGGAAAGCGACTGCGTGTCCACATCCGTAAGTGCTGCATCACCCGAACCATCAACTTGAATCGATAGGTTGTCGCTGGTGAGGCTGGCAATGGTCACTGACCCCGATGCGGAGAGGTTCACTTTCGCCGCCGTCGTTTGTACAGCACCAAATGTCATATCGCCTGAACCGTCGCCTTCAATCTGGAAAGACTCAGCGCCGGTTAAATCTCCCATCGTGATCGTCCCTGAACTGCTCAATTTGATGGCAGACAGATTCTTGACCACGGCTACATATTGAATGGGCTTGGTAGAATTCATGCTGCTGCCCGGTTTGGTATCCAGCTTCAATGTGCCGTTGGTCACATCACTGGTCAGCAGTGGCAGCAGGTTATCATCCGCCTCAATCGTCAGTGATTCGTTATCGCCCTGTGAAACGGTTAGATGACCGGATGTGTCGAGTTCTATGGCCGAGATGCCGCTGACCTCCCGCGTTTCTGTTTTGAAAGTTCCCGATCCTTGTATGACACCCAAAACGTTTCCTCCTGAGCCGCAGGCGCTCAATAAGGTTGAGACAACCAGAACCCCTGATAGGGTTATAGTCTTTATAACGTTCGATCCCCGCATGATGTTCAACTTTCTCCGTATAATCACAATTGATAATAATCTATACGATCAAGCGCGGTAAAAGTAGTGATTTAACACACTATTTATCTCTTCCTTTTTAGAAATAGGGTACACTCACAACAAGTTGATTGAAAGAAATAGCGGAGGCTATCTGTATGGCTGAGACAAACAAGGCCGGCGTGACACAGGATGATGTGCGGAAGCAATTTCAAGCGCTGGATGCGATTTTCGCCCCGAAGAATGTGGCGGTGATTGGTGCCACCGAGAATATCGGCAGCGTCGGACGCACGATTATGTGGAATTTGATCACCAATCCGTTTGGCGGGGCGGTGTTTCCGGTTAATCCCAAGCGCCCGTCCGTGCTGGGGGTGAAGGCTTATCCGAGCATTCGTGATGTGCCGGATCAGGTTGATCTGGCAGTAATCGTTACCCCATCCAAGAGTGTGCCGGGGTTGATCGAAGATTGTGTTGAGCTGGGGATACGCGGGGCGATCATCATCTCCGCCGGTTTTAAGGAAATCGGGCCGGAAGGTGTGGCGCTGGAGCAGCAAATTCTGGCGACTGCTAAAGGTAAGATGCGTATCGTAGGGCCGAACTGTCTGGGTGTTATGATGCCTCATCGGGGCTTGAACGCCACATTTGCCGGTGGCATGGCGCGTCCGGGTAATGTGGGCTTCATCAGCCAGAGTGGTGCGCTGCTGACCTCGGTGCTGGATTGGAGCTTTAAGGAAAACGTCGGTTTCAGTTCGTTCATCTCGATTGGTTCGATGTTGGATGTCAACTGGGGCGATTTGATTAGTTATCTGGGTGATGACCCGCAAACCAGCAGCATCGTCGTTTATATGGAAACCGTTGGTGATGCCCGTTCATTCCTGAGCGCTGCCCGTGAAGTGGCTCGCGATAAGCCGATTATCGTCATCAAAGCTGGACGTACCGAAGCCGCTGCCCATGCTGCCGCATCGCATACCGGTTCGCTGGCGGGTAGTGATGATGTGCTGGATATGGCTTTCCGGCGGGCAGGCATTTTGCGCGTCGATAAAATCAGCGATATTTTTTATACCGTCGAGGCACTGGCGAAGCAGCCCCAACCACGCGGCAAGCGCCTGACGATCCTCACCAACGCAGGTGGCCCCGGTGTGCTGGCGACCGATGCGCTGATTACTGATGGCGGTGAACTGGCGGAACTTACGCCGCAGACCATCGAGAAACTGAGCACGTTCTTACCGCCTGCGTGGAGTCATAGCAACCCGATTGATGTGCTGGGTGATGCCGGGCCGGATAAATATGCCAAAGCGTTGGAGGTTGCGGCACAAGACCCCAACAGCGATGGTTTGCTGGTCATTCTCACACCGCAAGCCATGACTGACCCCACTGAAACTGCTAACCAGCTCAAGCCTTATGCCCAAATTGAAGGGAAGCCGGTGCTGGCAAGTTGGATGGGCGGGCAGGTGGTTGCCGAGGGTGAAGCCCTGCTCAACAAAGCCAATATCCCCACGCTGCCGTATCCTGATACCGCTGCCAAGCTGTTTAACTATATGTGGAAATATGCCCTCAACCTGCGTGGGATTTACGAAACACCGGTCATGCCGCCAGCTTCCTCCGAAGAAGCCAGCAACCGGGCTAAGGTCGAAAAGATGCTCCATGACGCGCGTATGAGTGGGCGCACGATATTGACCGAAACCGAGTCCAAGCAAATTCTCGCAGCTTATGATATTTCTACCATCCCTATGTACATCGCGCCGACGGTTGACGAAGCAGTACAGGCCGCCGACACTGTTGGTTATCCGGTGGTACTCAAGCTCCATTCGGAAACCGTCACCCATAAGAGTGATGTCGGCGGGGTCAAGCTCAACCTTGAGGATGCTGATGCGGTACGCACTGCCTACGATCAGATTTACAAATCGGTCAGCGAGAAAGCCAGTGCTGCCGACTTTTTAGGCGTGTCGGTGCAACCGATGGTCAAAGTTGATGGTTATGAATTGATTGTCGGGTGCAGCCCTGATCCTCAGTTCGGGCCGGTGCTGTTGTTTGGCATGGGTGGTATTCTGGTCGAGGTCTTCAAAGATCGAGCGCTGGGATTGCCGCCACTGAACACTACACTGGCACGGCGCATGATGGAACGTACGACAATTTTCAAAGCGCTAAAGGGTGTGCGCGGACGGGCTTCGGTTGATATGGCGGCATTGGAGCAGTTATTGGTGCGCTTCAGTCAACTGGTGGTCGAACAGCGCTGGATTAAAGAAATCGACATTAACCCGCTGGTTGTGTCGTCTGACCATATTCTGGCGTTGGATGCGCGGGTGGTGCTTTATGACAAGGATGTGACCGAAGACCAACTGCCCAAATTGGCGATTCGCCCGTATCCGTCGCAGTATGTTGAAACGTGGATGATGAAGAATGGTACTGAAGCCACCATCCGTCCCATCCGACCGGAAGATGAGCCGTTGATGGCGGCCTTCCATCAGACGATCAGCGAACGCAGTGTGATGCTGCGCTACTTTTACCCGATGGCACTCAGCCAGCGCATCGAACATGAACGTCTATCCCGCATCTCGTTCATTGATTATGACCGCGAAATGGCGCTGGTTGCCGAGGTCAAGGGGCGGCGTGGGGACAATGAGATTATCGCTGCTGGACGTTTGATTAAGTTTTATGGCGGCGAGGAAGCCGAATTCACCGTATTGGTCAGTGATGCCCATCAGGGTTACGGTTTGGGTTCGGAGATGCTGCGGCGGTTGGTGGACATCGGCAAGCAGGAAGGGCTGAAGCACATCTACGGAAACATTGTGGGCGACAATACCAATATGCTGCGGGTAGTCGAACGGCAGGGCTTCAAGCTGGTCGGTGAGCAGAAAGTAGGCGTAATGCGCGTGGAACTGGTGCTGTAGTTCAGAATGAATCAGATCAGGGGTGGGGATAACTTCTCCACCCCTTTTGATTCATTAAAACAAACCGCGTTAGGGCGCGGCTTCGCCTGCTGCGTCAGCCGCTGTGCGTCCAGCCAATTCACGGTCAAGGATAAACAACCCCTGAGGCGCATCGCCAATCCGCTTCAAATCTTGAATGACAGCATCCACATTGGCTTCTTCCTCAACCTGTTCATCGACAAACCATTTTAGAAAGCTGATGGTGGCATGGTCACTTTCGCCGATCGCCAGATCCATCAATTTGTTGATGAGTCCGGTCACCTTTTGTTCATGTTTGAGCGAGTCTTCAAATACTCCCAGCGCTGATTTCCATGCGGTCTTAGGACCGTCAATCGGGCTTAAGAGTACACGTCCACGGCGGCTGTTGATGTAGTTGTAAAACTTCATGCCGTGCATATTTTCTTCTGCCGCCTGCATGTGCATCCAATTGGCGAAACCCAGCAGGTTTTCCGACTCGAAGTAGGCTGCCATCGCCAGATACAGATATGACGCATGAAGCTCGGCATTAATTTGCGCGTTGAGTGCGGCTTGCATTTTTTCACTGAGCATGGTGTTCATCCTTTTAATATAGACTTATATATCATCCCATTTTAGGGGGTAAATGTAAGAAACCCATTGTATCCTGACATTTCATGGATGAATGTAATGGGCAGCCCATGAGCGTACGCGCTTATAAATAACTTTCTAGTACATCCGACGTATGCTGCACCATCGTCGCAAACTGGAAACGTTCCATGCCGACTTTGCTGTTCGCCGCCAGCCGTTCGCGTTCGCCGGAACGAAAAGCGGATTCAATCGCGGCGGTCAGGGCGGGCACATCGACATAGGGCACGAGCAGGCCGTTGATGTTATGCTGCACCACTTCGGGGTTGCCGCCTTTGTCGCTGGCGATGACTGGCGTGCCTGCCAACAAACTTTCCAGCAGCGTATGCGATAGCCCCTCGTAGCCGGAATATAGCGCCAGATAATCCGCCGCTTTCGTATAAACCGCCAGTTTGTCACGGCTGATTTTGCCGAGGAACGTCACCCGTTCACTGAGACCATTGGCGGCGGCCTGCGCCTTCAGCGTATCGAGCAGTTCACCTTCACCTGCCACGATCAGCCGCACATCAGGGATGTGTCCCAGCGCGCTAATCAGGTGGTCAATTCCTTTCCATGCGGTCAAACGGGCGGCGGTCAATAAGGTCGGTTCACCGGGCAGATTGAGCTGCCGTCGGGCTTCTGATTGGCTCAACAAGCTGCCTGATTGCGGCGCGGACATCATATGCGGCGGCAGGGCGTTATAGACCACATTGATTTTTGACTCGTTTACGCCCCAACCGGCTACCATCCGTTTGAGGTATTGGCTGGGCACGATCACTCCATCCATCGCCTGCATCTGGCGGGCGCGGGCGGCTTTTTGAGCGGTCACGACACTGTTGTAAGTGCTGTGCTGGAACGTGTCGATGTCCTCGGTCGGCGCAATCCAACCTTTGCGGATAGACCGTTCCCATGCCTGGTCACCGACCATCTTGACCACCCGCCGCGCCTTACCCCCCAGCAGCGGCAGATCAAGTGTATGCACATATACCAAGTCCGCCCAGCGCAGCAGCGGCAGTGATGCCAGCCCATAATGTGCCATGCGGATTGGCAGCGGACGGCGTGGGATGCGTGTCAGTGGATAGGGATAAGCGGTGGTATCCCCCGCGCCGTAGGTGACGACCCGCGGCTGCCAACCGCGTTTTTGCAGTTCAGGCAGCAGTTCGTATAAGTAAGTTGCTGGCCCACCGGATTCGGGGTGGAAGATACCAGCGGCGACAAAAAGGCGGTGTTGATTCATTACGTGTTCAATTTACATAATCTGAAAATGATGGTGGGTTGAGTCTAACGGTTAAGGCGATATGTGTCCATCGTCCATCAAAAGACGGCATGGATGTTGTGCTGCTGACTTTAATCTAGGAATTGAGGCCGCTTATTCCAGTCGATGAACAGCTCGCCGCACTTCGTCCGCCTGTGCAATTACAAATCGGAACATTCCCGCATATTGCTCTTGTATGTCCTGAAAAGGATGTCCTATAAAGGATTCAAGCCATTCTTGATTACTATCATCTGCTGCCCAAGGGACGGTGGTCACAAGCTCTAAATATTTAGCAACGATACTCGTGCTAAAACCGAGTCGAACGATCTCAGGATCATCTTGCCAACCCACATCCCCTAAGCCATTGAGATAATTCTCCAAAAGCATTGTTTTGAAGTCGAAGGCACCACGAGCATCGGTTTCACAGACAACAAATCCAACCAATTCACAAACGGCAATATCTGCGCCCAGTGCTGACTTGCCAGCATACGCCCAATCAACGCCAATGGTCTGATATTCGTTATCAAGGTTCTTGCGTGCCACGAGGTTCCGGCGAAATGCATCCAGATGGCAAAGGGTTTGCGGTAAGGTATCTAATGTGTTCAGGTATAAATCGCGCTCTGCCCATACTTGTGTAAATTGATCCACCGCATCACCGGGAAATATACCGTTCTGGGCCAATGTACTCAGGGCTTCCAATGCCTGTGGAATTTCAGGCGTAAGGAGCCCCGCCATTTTCCTGAACCAGCTTGAACTCAGCCACGCCTCCGACGGCAAAGCACGGTGGGTTAGGTAGTCACCATTGAATTGACCCATGTGACGGGCGACAATCCGGTAATGTTCAAGCGGCCATACTGGCCCAATATCATCGTGAATATCTTCCATCCATACCCAACAGGCTTCGTCAGGATATTCCACCACACCAAAACATCGCGGCGCACCCATTCCGCCCGCCAGATCGTCCAGTAAACCGTGTCGATAGATTTCGCCTTCGCGTTTCCAGTATTGTGGGTCATCCGGCAGTTCACCCTGACGCGCTCGTAAAACCTTCACGATCATTGACCATGATGATGCAGTACCCAAATCTTCTGCCTGACCTAAAAAGCGATAGATAAATGTGTCGAATCTGCCGCCCGCGATTCCACCTGTAACCATTTCATATTTCCAATCGCGGATCGTAATTGTTTGACTGCCCAGTGCTATACGCAAAAACGCGGTTAGGTCTGCCACATTAATGTCCTGTAAACGCTGCTGATTTGGATCAGGTTGGTCAGCCATTAAATTTTCCTGTGGGAGCTGAAAAAACTAAGTGAATATGTATTTAGTTTGACATGTATATTATATGGATATTTCAGCAAGTTTTATAAAATTGCAGCGAGGTGGTCAATTATCTGCGGCCTTCCTTAGCGTCTGCTGTTCACTCATATTTTAATTACGGGTTGCTGCTAGCCTGACTTTCAATCGTTTGCGCGGCAGGTGCATCTTTGGCGCTGGTGGTCGCAACCCCCTGCACAGCGCTGACTAAGAACGCGCCTCCCAAGACCAGCAGACCGATTGCCAGCAGCGATGAGGCGTGCAGCAGCCGTGACCGATTTTCACCGAGGAAGTATCCGCCTACGCCCAACGCGATCACCCCTGCCACCAGCAGCACCAATACCCGATCCGGCAGCGGTGTACTTGAGTCGGGCATCGGCACAACTGCTTGAACCACCGGCGCGTCCGGTACGTCTGGCATAAAGTCCACCAATGTATCAAATTGTTCGGGACGTTGAATCGTCACACGAATGCGCCACAGGCCGGGAACGCTCAGGTTTGCGCCGGAAATCCGGTATACGCCTTCCGCCACTTTTTCGGGTCGCAATTCACTTTCGCCCAAGTTTTGCGTCTGGCTTTCAAAGCGCATCCGAATCAACTTGACATCGTTGATCGGTTCGCCGTTGCTGTCTACCAATTTGAGGGTGAAGGTATTTTCGCCAATCCAACCGGGTGAGACATCGAACTGAATCAGCAGGCCATTAACGGTACTGACATCCTTAATCGGTTGTGGCTCAGGCGCGGGCGGGTTGGCGGCACGCTGCGCCAGTGTAGTACGGGCAGGGCTGATGGAGGTCATCACCCCCACCGCCATGAGGATAGCCAACGTCAAAACCACTTCCGCGCCGATTAATCCACGCAGGCGCGTACCCCATATTTCTTTTCCAGCTTCTAGGGCGCGATGGGTATATACCAGATTGACAAAGGCCAGCCCGATTACTGGCACAATCAGGATGAGTTTGATGAGCAGCGCTTGCCCGTAAGGCGTGTTCAGCAGCCCGTCAATCGAACCGACTTGCAACCATGCCGCATACAATCCGGTGATGAACAGCGTCACCACTGCCACCCGCGCGAAGTTAGAGAACCGCGCCACCAGATTGCTCAGTACCGGCGCGGCAGGTTGGTACTCGCGTCGTATCGGGCCTATTACGCTGATGAAATAAAATAAACCGCCGACCCACAAGCTGGTTGCCATCAAATGCAGCCAGTCTGCTCCAACCGAAATATTCAGGTCATAAGCACCGTTGGCATGGCTAAAAGCGCTGTTGACGGCGAGAATCACCGCGCTAAAGATCAAAGCGATGGGGTAGAAAAAGCGGTCGGTAATGGCGAACCACAGCGCTCCGCCTAACCCTGCCCACAGTGCGGTTCGCGTTAACCATAGATGCCCGAAGCGAGTATCGGCAACGACACTGTTGAGCGAGTCGCCATCAATGCCTGCCAGTAGTGGATTGCCAGTCGCCAGCGAGTATTGCAATGCCAACAGCAGAAAGCCGGTCAGGCCGATCAATATCCAGCCGACCCACATCAACATTATGATACGGCGGTTGATAACGGGGTTGGGCTGTGGCGCGGATGGTGACCACACAAACAGCAGGAAACCGATGCCGCCCATCGTCAGCGCCAGACTGACCAGATTCGCCCAGCGGATAAGCGCGCTGTCGGGTCGAATCGTATCATCCACCAGCTTGGCGCTGCCCTGTAACAGTGACGCATCACCAATAACTATCGGGTAGCTGCCCAATGTCGGATGTCCATCTGCTGATGACAAGGCACGCCACACTACGGTATATAGGCCATCGGGTAGTTCACCGGGGATGATGCTCATCTGAGTCGGGTCGTCAGGGTCAATCACTGTCGGCGGAGTATTGAGGATGTTGCCTTCTTTGTCGCGTAGGTTGATTTTGCTGAATTGGTCTTCCAACGGTTCACTGAACCACATGCGGATTTCAGCAGGGGCTTTGTTGAGCACACTATTGGGCGCTGGTTCTGCCCGCAGCAGATTAGCATGGGCCAACACTACCAAATTACTGACGAGTAAGGTGGCTGCCAGCAGCGCGATAATGATCCACCAACGATGTCTTTTGTTCATTCCGTCATCACCTGCATGTGTAGCGAATGCTGTTTAATAGGTTGCCCAGAGTCTAAACCATCCAAGCCATATAGACGATAGTACGTCGGGAAAATTGGTTTCGGATGGATAACAAAAAAGGCACGTCTACCGTAATTGCTAGTTGAAGTCGTTCAGGCAGAACTCGCTAAAATGGGAGTTACCAGACAACCATCAAGCGAGGAAACAGCATGAACGACACCTATATTGTAACCAGTTATGTGGTCATTGATGACATATTAAAAGCCTA
>JBBSBS010000058.1:0-21880 GCA_038251045.1 Aggregatilineales bacterium
TGTACAAAATGGTCGATTTGTGTAGATAGGCGTAGACTATCCAGAAAAGGTTCCTTTTCTGGATACTTGTCCGCTTGTTGAAAACTTGCCCCTCATGACACAGTTCTTAAACACACCCCGAACGCATTGGATTATTTCTTGCAAACGCAGGGTTTAGCAGTTGATGATGTCGAAAATCAAGTGTTTCTGCGGCAGCAACTGCTCCATTTGGATAGACTCCTATGTGAACTCAATCCGCGTGATCGTGAGATTGTGGTCAGGCGATTGGTAATGGATGAAAAGCCGGAAGAATTGGCACAGCGTTTTCCCGATTTAAAAGTACAGTCTATTTCACAATTGATTTGTCGGGTGCGCAAAAATTTACGCTACCGGATGGATGATTAAATGGGTTACAGATTATGACCTTAGCAACTTACGTGCCAGTCTACTCAGGAGGCAGACAGCATGACTAAATCCTATGAACAAACTAAACTGGCTGTCTTACAGGCCGTGAAAGATCGTGCAGAGCAGACAAAACCGATGCGCATTAGGTCCAGCGGACAAGCGCTTGGGGTTTACTTGCAAAAATGTCTCCAAAGTCGGCAGATGAGCCGGGTTGCTTTTGCTCAATCGCTGGATATGGAAACGGAGTTGGCAGATGCCATCCTTGATGGGGTGCTGCCAGAGTCGGAACTGCATAGCGATCTGTTGGCAGAACTGGCAGAAGCAGTGGGTTGTGAATTTGACCAGTTGGCGCGAATTCTCAAAGGCGCGCGAGTATCGAGCAACGGGTTTGCACCACTGGCCTAAATAGGTCAGTGGGTTGTTCATCCTATCTACTTTCATTCCCGAATGTTTCATTTGAGCCGCTGCATGGATTGCTCAAAACATATTTATTCTAAAAATAATAGCTCTTGTAAACATTGATTATCAATACTTGTCGTATGAAATGTAAACTTCGAATGAAGCCGCAATGGAAAACCATTTTACTGAACAATTAGCAGCACTATGGTAAAATCGAGAAAAATAAACTAGCTGAAAGAAATACCCCGTGAACGTAACAGAAGTGATCGCCCGTCATCATGCGGTGCGTCAATTTACAGATCAACCCGTACCCTCCGACGTTATGCTCTCGATTTTGGATGCAGGCCGCCGCTCCCAAAGTAGCAAAAATACTCAACCGTGGCAATTTGTTGTGATCACCGATAGAACCCTGCTAACGGCTATGTCGAAAATGGGTGACTTTGCCGGTCATCTGGCAGGCGCGGCATTCGCCGTATTGTTGGTTGGAACAAAAGAGTCGAACTGGAACAGCTTCGACTTGGGACAAGCGGCTGCTTATTTGCAACTTGCTGCCGATGAAATTGGCGTAGGTTCGTGTATCGCTGCGATTTACCGCCCCGACGAAGTCAAAACGTTGCTCAATATTCCGGCAGAACATAGTGCATTCTGCGCGATTTCATTCGGGTATCCATCACCGGAACACAAGCCAGCCCAAATGGGTGGACGAAAACCGGTTGAGGATGTCGCCTATTGGAACAAATGGGAAGGCAAAAAAGGATAAGTCACTGTCAAAAGCGATTAATCCAGCGCAGCCTGTAGCTCGGCATAGGTCGGTGCAGTTGTCGCGCCACCGATACCCTGTACCGAACAACCGCCACATATGTTGCCGTAACGGAGGCACACATCGAGCGGTTTACCCTCGACAATATAGGCATACAAAAAGCCCGCATTAAAACAGTCCCCTGCCCCGGTTGTATCAATTACAGGTACGGAAAGCGCCGGGGCATGGACAATATCACCGTCCCGAATTGCCCACGCGCCGTTGGCACCATCTTTCATCACCACCAACCGACCGGCTCGCCACGCGCCTAATTGGCGGAGCGCCGTTTGCGGATCATCGGCAGCCGTTAGCAGCATAGCTTCACGCACATTCGGCATAAATATATCGACCGTGCTGACCAATTCTTGCCACGGATGCGACTCTTTCAGCAGCGGCACATCCTGACAATCCATCGAGACTGTAGCACCCGCAGCGTGGGCTTTTGAGATAAGCGGTTCTGTTTCGTCCGTGAGTCCTAATCCACCAAGATGCAGATGTCGAAAAGTACACTGATCCATTGTCGCTAACCAGTAATCTTGCATACCTGACTCATTCGGATCAACAAACGTCACAAAGGCTCGTTCACCTTGCAAAGCCAACGCGGTAGTGACACGCCGATAAGGCTTATCAAGTAATTTACTGAGACTCAAATCGAGATTTTCAGCCGACGCTAGATTGCGTACATATTGGCTATAATAATCATCGCCGAAGTGGGTTGCCCAGCCCACCCGCGCCCCTAGACGCCGCAGTGCCGCTGCCGTAATAAACATCGCCCCACCGGTAGTCGTCAGATTCTGACTATATGCTTCCCGACCCAGCACGGGCATGTGATCCAATCCCGTGTAGATAAGGTCAAAAAAATAGTCACCCAGTAACAAAAAATCGTAGTGTGTTGTCATGAAAACTCGTTAATGAAGGCACAGATTTAGAAAGTACTTACACACTTCAGTGTGACAGCAGTTGTGTAACATTGCCACTCGCCACTCATTATAGTTAATGACCATTGGCAAAAACAGCAAGAGGATGAAACGCGACATGAAAAAATTATTGATTATCCTGATATTTTGTGTTTTTACGGGCGGCAGTCTGGCAGCACAGGAAACTATTCCCGTACCTGACCTAACAGGCATGAATGTACCCCAAGCAGCGGCAGCGCTGAATCGTACAGGATTAACACTGGGTCACGAGACAGGAGAACCTTGGACAACCGATTCCGGTTTTGAGCAAAATCGAATTAAGGCGCAATCAATAACAGCCGGACAACCCGTAGCAGCCGGTACGCCAATAGATGTAACGGTGCTGCGTTCACCGAATGTGGCGCTGGTATATGACGACAATGATCTAACATTGGTCAATAAAATGGGAGCAGATTTGGATTTGACTGGACTCTTGTTCAGCACTTTAGACGGCAATCCCGCCCAATTTGCCGCCGCGCGCTGGGCTGGCTCGGTACGTGCCGGACAATGTATGCAAGTGTGGTCAGTAGGGCGCAATGGCCCAAAGGGTTTAGATGAGTGCAGCACCATCCAAAATTGGCTGGTCACAACAAATGCAGCCGAGCATTTCTGGACAGGAGCCGGTGCGACGACCCGATTCAGCATCACCCAAAATGGTGTTCAACGTGGAGACTGTGCGGTGTCTAACCCCGGTCGCTGTGAGTTTTATGTGCCGGGTGGAACCAGCGGTGATGTGACGGATTATGTTTATTTTGCCTATATGGTACACAGTCTAGCGATTATCAATCAGTCGCCTGACCGTTGGATGACCCTTTCCGGTTTCACGGTCTATAACAACTTTACACCCCAGCACGGCCTGCCCATACCATTAGGTGATGCGTCGCTCTACAACCTCGTAAACCCGACAGCACGAACGACCCAACTTGCACCCGGTCAATGTGTCCTGTTCACCGATAGCAGCGAAGCAGGAAATACGCCTCCGCAGCCATGTGATGTCATAGCCCAATTGAATATTAACCCGCAGGTCATCTTTTGGGGCGCTCCCTTTGATATGCAAGGGAGCAGTGGTCAACAGCATACCTGCCCCGCAGCAACACCGGACAGCCTAACGTTGTGCGTCATGCCACGCTGATCCGATTAATCGACCTCCCCATGAATAATCAACGGGGAGGTCGACATCTTTAGAACGACCTAATCATCGTTCTCGTCATCACCCTTTTTGTGTTTCTTTTCGTCCTTTGAGTCGTGCTTGTCATCCTTTTTGTCTTTACCCTCACAACGCTTACGCCAACCATGCGCCGGTGCCCAATCCGGTGGGGGGGTAGCGCAACTCTTATCATCACGCCAGACTTCGCCGGTGTTTACATCAACATCGACGTTAATGATAATCACTGTAATGGCGACGATGGTAATGTTGCTCGATACAACGCTGCCCTGTGGCGTACCTTCAATATGCACCAAGTCACCAACCTGAATGATATGCAAATTAGGATCATCATCTGCCAGTTGAATGTTGATGTTGTAGATGGTGATGATATTGACATTAATAACCTGTACTGGCCCTTCGATGACAATAATCACCGGTACGTCGGGTGTAGATGTCGCCTCCGGCGTGGCCTCAAGAGTTGCTTCGGGAGTAACCTGCGGCGTGCTTTCGGATGTCGCTTCGGGGGTCGGGGTAATTGTCGCAGGCAGCAGGCAATTTACGGTCAACTGCCCCTCGTTATAACTCACCAGAATACTACTCAAATTGACCAGTGTTTGCCCGCTGCCATCGGATGGAGCAATCCCGTATGGTAAGCGTCCGGTAAAACCAGCCAGCAGCGCATCTCCCTGTGAAATAACACCGGAAACTACAGTCGTATCAAGCCCGGCTGCCATGTTGAGTTTGGCAGCGATAAGTTGATGTACCAGAATTAGGCTGGCATCCCCCTGTGCAGGTGTATTGAGGAGAATGAGTAGTTCAACCTGAGTATACGATTGGCTGCCTAGCATAAGCTGGGTGACAGGCCATGTAGGGGTATTCTTCCAATAGCCCTGCCCCACCGGACAGATACTATTGTCTTGAGCCAATGCTTGACCCGTCAACATAACCACTGATAAGCTGACCAAGAGCAGCAATACAATGGGCATGCGATACATTTTTTTGAACACGGGTGACCTCCTAAAATTGTTCACATTAACCACTACAACGGGGCAGCTGTCGCGATGTTACAAATTGGTCACACAAAGCCGAACCTGTAACATTGGCAGCGGCAGTCCGTTATCAGGGGTGATGCAGCATCGCACACCGAAATAGAATATGCTGGTTACATGGAACCATTACCGAACGAAGGTCAACTCATTGCCCAAGCACAAACGGGCGATAAAGCGGCAGTAAGCACGCTTTATGAAGCCTATGTGCAGGCCATTCATACCTATATCAGCTACCGTGTAGAATCCGATATGGTTGCCGAGGATTTAACAGCGGAAGTTTTCTTGCGGATGGTGCAGGGTTTGCCCCGTTATGATGACCACGGCGCACCCTTTGGGGCGTGGCTTTACCGGATCGCCGCTACCCAGATCGCGGATTATTATCGACGTAACAAACGGATTGTTGAGCTGTCGGAAAACCAGCCAACCGACGATACCGATCCTTTTGGCAAAGCGGCGAAAAAAGAAGAACAACTGAAGTTGCGGCAAGCTCTGGCAGCGCTATCCGTCGATTTCCAAACCTTGTTGATCCTCCGTTTTATGCAAGGGCAATCGCACAGCATGGTCGCGGCAGCTTTGAATAAATCCGAGGCGGCGATTCGCGTGATGCAGCATCGAGCGCTTAAGGCACTGGCTAAGGAATTGGGTGAAAGTACAAAAGTGCGTAGTTATTTGCGGGGTCAAGACTCTTGATGAGCGAGCAATTTTCAACATTTGAAGAAGCACTGATTGCCCGTCTGCAACGCGCACCCCAGCCGGAGTTATCTGCCGAAGCGCGTGCCGCTATCCACGCCCGTTTATTGAGCGCACTGGATAACCCACCTGCGCCATTGTCACGCCCTGCACTCCCACGCCCGATTATTGTTACCCTAGTAGTCGTGGTGATAACCGCCGCATTGATTACCGGCGTTGTGTTATTTGTAGTATCACGACAATCTCAGCCAGAGATTATCCCTACGCTCCCCACACCGGTTACGATGACCCCGCTTCCTCCGCCCAGCATACCGGCTGTCATCATTTCCCCGGTGCTGACCGAAATGCCACAGCCAAGTGCTACTCCAGAAGCGACCGTTACATCGACAACCGCCGCAACGCCAAGTATCAGCAGCATAACAGTCATCGAAGGGCCGGTTGAAAACATCACAGGTCGTACCATCACAATCTATGGTATTCAGATACAGCTTGCGGTTGATGATCCCGTCCTTGCCGCAATCGTTGTAGGCGATATCCTGCGGGTTGAAGGCAGCAACCAGACAATCGCTAATCAGGTTGTTATCGTAGAGGCAACGATTATGGTCAACACGGTTGAAGTGAATGTGAGTCCTTCATCCGGCGAAATCTGGCGCGATAATGGCAGTTGTGCCAATCCGCCACCGGATTGGGCTCCAGCGCATGGTTGGCGCAAGCGCTGTGAGGGTAAAGAAAAAGATAACGGCAAGGAAAATAAGCAGGAACACGATAAAGACGATGATTAAACGGATACAAACCCGAGTCTACTCGCTTAACGGTTTGGACGGGTTATAATCGTGGGCATGAATCAGTCTTTATGGAAAGTCATTACTCATGTTTAATGCTGCCGATCATCCTCACCGCCGCCTTAATCCATTGACGGGTGAATCCGTATTGGTGTCTCCACACCGCAATAAGCGTCCGTGGCAGGGCAAACAGGAAGCCCCACCTTCAGACAACCGTCCTGCTTATGATCCCACCTGTTACTTATGCCCCGGCAACACCCGCGCCAATGGCGAACATAACCCTCAATACACTTCGACCAATGTGTTTACCAACGACTTCGCCGCCCTGCTGCCCGATACGCCGGATGCCCCTGCCCCATCCAACCCTTTGATGCAGATACAGGCTGTGCGTGGGACAAGTAGGGTCATCTGTTTTTCGCCACGCCACAACGTCACACTGCCGGAAATGGAAGTGGGTGAAATTCGTAATGTGGTCGATGTTTGGGCGGCACAAACAACAGAACTTGGACAGCAAAATGAGTGGGTACAAATCTTTGAAAATAAGGGTGAGATTATGGGATGCTCCAATCCCCATCCACACGGGCAAATATGGGCGGGTAATTGGCTGCCGAATGAAATCGCCACCGAAGATAAACATCAAAAAGAATACTTCACAGCACATGGGTCGCCGATGTTATTTGACTATGCATCTGCTGAACTTGCCAGTGGTGAGCGCACGGTCGTAGAAAATGATGATTGGCTGGCACTGGTTCCTTTCTGGGCAGTTTGGCCTTTCGAGATTCTGCTGCTGCCACGCCACCACATACTGCGCCTGCCCGATTTGAGTGACCGTGAACGGGACGCATTAGCAGACATTTTGAAACGGCTTCTGACCCGCTACGATAACTTGTTTGAGGTTTCGTTCCCCTACTCGATGGGCTGGCATGGTGCACCATTTGGGCAAGATGATTATAGCGGTTGGCAGTTACATGCTCATTTTTATCCGCCGCTGTTACGATCCGCCACGGTTAAGAAATTTATGGTGGGTTACGAGATGATGGCTGAATCGCAGCGGGATATTACGCCCGAACAAGCTGCGGAACGGCTGCGCGGCTTGAGTGACATCCATTACAAAACACACCGGGGTTGAGTCACCTCATGACGAATTGGATTCAGCAGATGGGCATGGCAGCATAATCACGAAAGTAGTACCGCTGCCTACAATACTTGTTACTTCAATTCGTCCGCCATGCATTTCTACTGTTTTTAGGGCAATTGATAGACCTAGACCAAATCCTGATGTTGAACGAGCTTCGTCCTGCCGCCAGAAGCGTTCGAAAATATGAGGCAGCGACTCCTCACTAATGCCAACACCGGTATCTGCAATCTCAATGATGGCTTGATTATCCTCTGTAGCGGTGACGGTAGTGATAGCGATAGATCCGCCCTCGGATGTAAAGCGAATCGCATTGTCCAAGATGTGATCCAATGCTTCCTGCAGCCATGTTGGGTCACCGAGAATTGGCGGCAGCGAGTCATCCGGCTTGAACGTCAGCGATATACCCTTTGTGGACAACCGATCCTGACACGCATCAACCAGACGATAAATCTTTGCATTCAGATCAATCAACTGTTTTTCAAGGGCGATAAAGCTATCAAGCTTTGTCATGCTCAACATCATATCGAGTAGATGTGACAGTTGTTTGATGTGTTCCGATGCCCGATTCGCGTAATGTTCCCGTTTGGCCTCGTCAGTGGTTTTGGTCATCAAAAAGAGTGCTGTGTTGATGGTTGAAAGTGGTGTTCGCAGCTCATGAGAAGCATTTTGTACGAACTGGCTCAACACTTTTGTACGCGCAGTTTCTACAGCCAGTGTGAATGTCTGCTCCTCCAATTTTTTGTGCTCAGTAACATCGCGGATAATCGTGAGAACCTCGTCTGATCCGGAAACCACCATACGCGATTCAAAGTGGGCGGGTTGTCCCTCACGCGGTAAGGCGTATTCATATAACGCTTCCTGACCGGTTCCCAATACCTGCTCGATGTAATATGACTGTAGCGCAGCAATATCCGGTGGCATTACCTCGGTAATTTTATGTCCCAAGAATTGTTCGGGTGGAACGGCAAGATTATTAGGATCAGCCGAATGATAGTCAAGAAAAATGCCATTGCGATCAAAGCGGAACATCAAGTCAGGGATGGCACTCAGGAGAGCACGATGACGTTCCTCGCTGCGGTGCAGCGTAATCTGGGTTTGCTTTAGGCGAATGAGATGCCCGTAAGTACTGCCCAGAAGTGACGAGAGTTCATCTTGATAAGGGCGCGGCGATTGATGATTGACAAAGTTATCGGTCACCAAATAGCCAATCGCTGTGTGACCATCCCATAGAGCGACCGCAGTTTTCCAGCCAATGCCAATTTGAAGGCCATTATCAAATACAGGCACATCCTCCCAAAAGCAGGCGTGGTTAGGGCTATCTAGAATACCTACTGTCCAATGATTTTCAGTGATGGTTTCCCGATAGTAGCGTTCATTGCGAATATGACCACTGGCATCCACCCCATAGGTGCCAATAAGTTCGTTGGTGTTTGGCTCGATGAGAAATAGAGCGACACGATCAATCTTCAAACGCTGCTGGGTCAACTGAACCATATTGGAGTATAGGACTTCAAGATCGTTGATTTGAGCGAGCAGGAGAAAAATTTCTTGGAGCGCTTTCATATCTTGCAGGAAATCGGAATCGCGCTTTTCCATCGTTTTTCGCTGGGTGACATCTCGAATAATCGCTAGGACTTCATCCTGCCCTGAAGTGACCATGCGCGTTTCAAAATAGGTTGGGTCACTAGCAGTTGGAAGCGGAAGTGAATATTCATAAAGTGCTTCCTGACCAGACTGTGTGACTTGATCAATGTGTTGCATATGAAGCGCAGCAATATCACCCGGGAAAATCTCGCTTATTTTACGCCCCATGAATTGATCGGGCGGTGACATAAGCATATCCGGATGTGGCGCATGATAATCCAGATAAGTACCATCTTTGTGATGCCGAAATATCAAATCGGGAATAGCACTCAACAAAGCATGTTGGCGTTCTTGAATGGTGCGCAAATCATCCTCGGTTTGTTTCCGTTGGGCGATCTCCCGTCCGGCAGACTCGTGCAAGTTCACATTGTCGAGCAAAAGCGCCACCAATTGAGCGAAGAGTGTACCTTGTTGCAATTCTTCAGGCGTAAAGGAACGATTTCGCTCAATGCGGCTCAGATCGAGCACCCCTAAGCAGTTCTGACCGACAATAATCGGGAAACAAGCAACAGAGCTGGTTGGGCTATGATCATAAACAGAACGGCGCAAAGGGTAAGTTGCATAATCCTCTACTGTTACAACCTCCCGCGTATCATGTGCTTTCCATACCAGCGAAGCCTCACCGCGTTTCCCACGATCACCCACCATAAAAGAAAGATTTGTTGTGGCGGCATGGGTGACCATTTCATCACCCTCTTTAAACAGCAGTTCAACATAAGGAGCATCAATAATTTCAGATACATGATTGATCATTGACTGTAACAAGTCATCTCTATTGCGACGATTGAGCAAATCGATGGTCACATGATGCAATACCGTTAAATATTTATTCTGTCGGCGCAGCATCTCTTCGTTACGCCGACGGTCTCCAATGTCACGAACTACGCTTTGAATATGCCGCGGCTTACCATCAGCATCGCGCACCAGCTCAACATTGATTTCACCCCTGACCTCAGTGCCATCTTTATTGTGAAAAACACGTTCGTATACGGGGATATGCTCGCCCGCCAGCAACCGTGCCAGTATGTTTTGGCTTTCAGAAAATTCCGAAGATACATCTTTTAAGCTAAGGTTGTGTATTTCTTGCATGGTATATCCGAGCAATTCGGAGCCACGGCGATTCACTTGCAAATAGTTGCCCTGCAAATCAATGATGAAAACCGCGTCATGCGTCTGTTCATACAAGCCGCGATATTGAGCCTCGGCGTTGTGCAGCCGTTCTGTTGAACGGTTATAGAGACTCGTATCTACAATGATGAGTGCTGACATCACCGCTATGAGCACAAAAACTGAGAAAGTGAGTCCAAAATAAAATTCGGGAATAAAAAAGAATGCTGCGGTCATCAATAGACTGGAAGCAGCAACGATGACTGTGGCACGAACCGTGAGCAAAATACTGGTCAGTAAAACCGCAACAAGCATAAATACAGGTGCAATTATTCTTCCATCAATCGGACCAGATGGAACTAACAAGGCGGTGACAATTGGTAAAAATATAACGGAGATTAGCAGGAAGGAACCTGCAAAATAATGGTTCGTTCGGCTAAGAGCGTATGCCGCAGTGAGGAAAACGACAATGCACAATGAAATGAGAGGTTCAATTATAGAACTTGAGCTTGTCCACACCCAGATCGGAAGCAGGATCAATGCGCTTATGAGGAGCAGTAACGAAAGTGATGCCAGAAGGATAGCCTGCTGCTGTTTTTCCATTGTCTTGAATTGAGTTGGAGGTTGGGTTAAATGCTCCCAATAATAGCTAACTCGATTGAAGAGTGCTGACATAAGCATGCGCGAGAGTCCTTCAATTCTTGAAAAGATAATGTGCTGTAGAGCAGAATAGAGCCGGAGGCAAACACATTTACCTTTATCATAAGGCGTAATGTAGCTGCTCATTCCTTAATTTACGGAAGGGTTAGCCTTGTCGGGCAGAATTTTCAAATGGCATTAAGGGCATGTTGCAATAGATTACCGTGAACCTAATAGAACTGCTTGCGCCAATCGTATTATGGTCTCGCGCAATTCAGGCGGGGATAAAACCTCAAGCTGCCCACCGAAACCTAGCGCAAATGCCCATGCCTGCAATTCGACATCAAAACGCATTTCGACCTTCACCCATCCATCAGCATCCGGTGGATGAATGTGTTCGATATGGCCTGAATAGCGCATATCCGGCAGTATAGCTGGATTTACGCAAAAAGTGACACAGTAACGCGGTAGATTGGCCTTAAACTCCGCTGAGGATGTTTTCCAAAAAGTAGACAAATCGAACTCAGGCGGACGCACGGCTGCCTCATCTATCAATTGTGCTTCTTGAATACGGCTGATGCGATAGCTTCGTGGCTGACCATCTACCCCTGCCGCCAGATACCAGATGCGTCCTTTCGCCACCAAACCCAACGGATCAACCACGCGATCAGTGGTTGTGCCATCACCACGCTGGTAACTTAACCTCAATCGCCGCTCCTGCCACAAAGCTTCCTGCACAATCGGCAGCCAAATAACCTGTTCCGGTTCCTGCTGCCAGCCTGCCCCATCAATATGAATACGCTGGCGCATGAAGGCCGCATCTCGTCGTGAATGGTCACTTGGAAGTGCCGCTAATAGTTTAATGAGCGCCGCTTCTGAGGCCTGCCGCAAACCAAGATCAGCGATAAGATGAGTAGGTGCAGCAATGAATAAAGCTTGGATTTCTGCCAGATTTAATCCTGTCAGGTTAGTGCGATATGATTCTAATAATGACCACCCTCCCCCAACACCGCGTTCGGCAAGTACCGGCACACCGGCTGCACCCAATGCCTCCATGTCACGGTGAATCGTGCGTTCGGATACTTCCAAACGTGTTGCCAATTCACGTCCTGTCAAACGGACATGCATTTGTAAAAGCAGCAAAATTGAAAGGAGTCGATCAGCTCGCATGAGAGTCGCCTATTCAAAACTATTTTCACTCATATTATATCCGAAATATGACAGCACATGTCATGAATACCTTTTTATAGTGAATATAGAAACATAATTGACTTGAGGAGGTCACAAATGACAGGTCAGCCAAAAAATCTACAGGGAAAGGTCGCATTGGTAGCCGGTGCGACACGCGGCGCGGGGCGGGCTATCGCGGTGGCATTAGGTGCGGCGGGTGCAACGGTTTACTGCACCGGTCGCAGCATCCGTGGTCAGCGTTCCGACATCGGGCGGGCCGAAACGATTGACGAAACCGCCGAGATGATCACATCTCAGAGTGGCATAGGTATTGCTGTGCAGGTGGATCATAGTGATGAGACACAGGTCAAAGCACTTATAGACCGCATAACTACTGAACAGAAAGGCCAGCTGGATATACTTGTAAACGACATCTGGGGTGGCGAGGCACTTGCCGAATGGGGCAAACCCTTCTGGGAAATCTCGATGGAAAAAGGGCTGCTGCTGCTGGAACGGGCGATTTTCACGCACATCATTACCAGTCGCTACGCTGTACCGTTGATGGTAGCACGCGGTCAAGGACTCGTTATCGAGATTACTGACGGCGACAGTGCAGATTATCGTGGTAACTTGGTTTACGATTTGGCGAAAACGTCAGTCATACGACTGGCACTTGGTATGGCGAACGAACTCAAACCCAAAGGCATAACTGCCGTAGCCCTCACACCCGGATTCTTACGCTCTGAACAAATGCTGGATTATTTTGGTGTGACCGAGGCCACATGGCGCGATGCCATCGCCAAAGATCCGTATTTCGCAGGTTCCGAAACACCCTATTTTATCGGTCAGGCGGTAGTCGCGCTGGCAAGCGATCCGCAAGTTTCAGCTAGATCCGGCCAAGCGCTGGCGACGTGGCATCTGAGTCAGGAATACGGTTTCCGCGATGCTGATGGTAGCCAACCCCATTGGGCGAACTTTTATGCATCTAAACGCGCATCTGAGGAAAAAGCCGGTTCCTAATCGTCCAATAAAAAAGCAGTCACCGATCAAGTAAGTTGATCGGTGACTGCGCAGAGATGATAGTAGTCGCTACTGGTAAGACGCACAGTTGGTCGATGCGTTTTGTATGGCATTTTCAATCTGCGTGATGCGATTTTCAGGGTTAGGATGGGTGCTGAAAAATTCTGGCTGCTGTGAACCGCCGCTGTTGGCTGCCAACACTTGCATCACTTCCACCATCCCCTGCGGATCGTATCCGGAGGCAATCATCAAACACACGCCCAAAATATCCGCCTGTGTTTCATCCCCGCGTCCGTATTTCATATTAACCAATTGACCGATAACCGCTGCGGTCTGCGCGGCACTGGCATCACCTGATGCCACACCAACCGCGCCAATCAACCCATTGGTCAAATCGTTGGATGCAATCTGCTGGGCACTATGACGCGCCAGCACATGCACAATTTCATGGGATAGCACACCTGCAACCTCATCCTCGGTTGTCAATTGCGAGAGAAGCGCCTCGGTAATGAACACCGGCCCACCGGGTAGAGCAAACGCGTTGACCGTTTGCGAGTCATTGAGGACACTAAATTCAAACTGCCACGGCGTAGTACGCGCCACAGAATTATTGACGATATTGAAGCCGACATTATCAACCGTACTTTGTGCGTTATCATTGGGGCTTAGCCCTCCGAATTCCTGAATCATTTCAGGCGCGGATTGTAAACCCAAGACGATTTCTTGATCGGGTGTCAGGCTAAGGTATTGGTTTTCACCCGTCACCGGATTGTATTCACGAGAAGCCACATAAGAAATGATCGAAATGACGGCAATGACGACACCTAAAATGAGGCGAATACTGCTGCCACCGCCGCGCTGATATGGAGAAGCTGATACGCGCATTTAGATACCCCCTGATTTGGTAATAGGCAGGTCGTAGTGATCGAACAACTCATAAATACCACCTGCCACCGCGCCGAAAAGTACATGGCTCAACAAAATAACGGTGCTGTTGATGGCAAAAAACCACTGGAAAAAGACCGTTAAGGTGTAGATGTTAATGCTGTAGATCGCCAGCCCCAGCACTGCCCCACCGATAACGCCAACCAGCAATCCCCATCGGTGAACCACGATAGCAATGACGAGGGCGAATGCCAATGACAGTACGTAATGCACCACGATTCCGACGATTAAAACATTACTGCCGGATTGAGTTAGTACATCGCTGCCCAGAACCAGTGCGGCAAAATAACGCAGCATCAAAGCTGCATCTACCTGTAATATGCTTGGAGCAAGTATCACATTCAGCAGCAAGAATAATGTTCCCGCAACCAGCCCTGAAATGAGCACCGCGCGCCATGTGATGTGCCTTAAGAATCCGTTCATATGCGAATACCCCCAAACATGGAACTTATGTGTCCATAATTAAATACCAGTATATGCCACGCCATCTAAAAGTCTGTCGTTCGAGTAGTGGGTAAAGAGATAGGCCAACTGGGGGGTTTTCGGTCAGATGGATTTGTATCCTATTCGGAAATGACCCACATGGGTCATTAGCGATATTTGAGAGTCCGATATGGTTAGGTTATCTGCAAGCAATTGAAGGAGAATTTTGAAAATGGCTGTCCGAACATTTGAAGACCTGTTGATTGATGAAATAAAGGATTTGTATGATGCCGAACATCAACTAACCAAAGCCTTACCGAAGATGGCAAAGGCTGCCTCGTCACCTGATCTCAAGCAGGCGTTCGAGTCACACCTCAAGCAGACCGAGGGACATATCAAGCGGCTGGAGCAGGTCTTCCAAGGATTAGGCAAGAAGCCGACTCGCAAGACCTGTGCGGCTATGAAGGGGCTGGTCGAAGAAGCCAGTGATGTCATTGAGGAAGATATGGAACCAAGCGTGAAGGATGCGGCTCTAATCGGCGCAGCCCAGCGGGTGGAACATTACGAGATGGCCGGTTACGGTACGGTGCGAACTTTCGCCCATGTACTGGGGCATCATGATCTTGAAGCGCTCCTTCAGGAAACCCTGAATGAAGAAGGCGCAGCAGATGAGAAATTAACAAATCTTGCCGGCAAGATCAATCTGACTGCCGAGAAGCAGTAAGCGGATACAGGATGAGGCTCCATTAGGCAAACAAAAAAGGCGCACGATTGTGCGCCTTTTGGGTAGTATAGTCGCGGAGTTAATCTCGCCAGTGGTAAAATTCGCCTTTTGTGCCTTGCTTCTTTAGTTCGGCTTCCTGTTTCTCCTGATCCAGAATAGCTTGCGCCTTATTGATGTCATCCAGAGCGGGTGATTTTTTCAATATATCGCGCATATCCTGCGCGGCATCAGTTGCATTGCATTCGTGGGTACGGGCGTAATGCACCAGCCGGTCAACCATACTTATTTCTTGAGTCTGCGTTTTCAGTTTCCAGCTCATCAAACACCTCCTCACCTACCGGATCAGACTGTATCATTATTCTTACAGTCTCACAGCAAATACTACATTTACATTCTTAGGTTGTCAAGAAAGTAAACACACAGGGTGTTTGTGATAATCAATCCTACTTTGGTACTACAAGCCTAAAAGTCGAAACATATGCTGTCTATCCAGTTATAAAATTACAAAAATTCACAATATTTTTCGTTATGATAAGTGAGACTGCGGTAGAATATCCGTTACGCTATTTTGTCATTACAAAATACATATTTATCCACCTATGGAAGTGATTTTTCATGCTGCATGATGATCTCACAAAAAAGGCTCATCTCTCGCTGGAGCGTTTGCTCCCACGACTTGAACCCATTCTGACGGTAACAGAACACCGCCAGATATTCCTGCAGCGATTGGATGAACATTTCCCGACAGTGTTCCGCCATTTGTTCAATCTTTATGGCAGCCAGTACGACTTTTTTTACCATCTCGAACAAATTCTGATTAATCTAGCCACGCTATTTGCAGCACGATCCACCGGGTTAAAGGCACTTGACCAGCAGCGGATAGATAATCCAGATTGGTTTCTGAATGAAAAGATGGTGGGCGGCGTATGTTATGTTGACCTGTTTGCCGGAAATTTGAATGGGTTGAAGGAACACATCCCGTATTTCCGCGAACTCGGCCTCACTTATTTGCACCTTATGCCATTCTTCAAAGCTCCCGAAGGGAACAGTGACGGTGGATATGCTGTCAGCAGCTACCGCGATGTGAACCCGCGAATTGGCACGATGCAGGAACTCGCTGAGTTAGCAACCGAGTTGCGGGCAGTCGGGATCAGTCTGGTGCTGGATTTCGTTTTCAACCATACATCAGACGAACATGAATGGGCGAAACAGGCGCTTGCCGGCAATGAAGTCTATCAAGACTACTATTTCATGTTCGATAACCGCAATCTCCCTGATCACTATGAGCGTACTTTGCGGGAAATCTTCCCCGAACACCGGCGCGGTAATTTCAACTTTCGCACAGATGTCAACAAATGGGTGTGGACGACCTTCCACAATTTCCAATGGGATTTGAACTACAGCAATCCGGCAGTTTTTAATGCCATGCTGGGTGAAATGTTAACGCTGGCAAATAACGGCGTGGAGATTTTGCGACTGGATGCCGTCGCTTTCATCTGGAAGCAGATGGGCACGAGCTGCGAAAGCCTGCCACAAGTCCATTGGATTATTCAAGCCTATAATGCGCTGGCGAGTATCGCTGCTCCGGCTATGATTTTTAAGTCCGAGGCGATTGTGCATCCGGCAGCAGTTGCAACCTACATCAGCCATGAAGAAGCCCCAATCTCTTACAACCCCACATTGATGGCCCTCTCGTGGGAAGCACTTGCCACCCGTGAGACCAAACTACTAAGGAAGTCGATGGAGCACTGGTTTGCCTTACCAGAAGGCTGTACATGGGTCAACTATGTTCGTTCGCATGACGATATTGGTTGGACGTTTGCTGATGAAGATGCACAAACACTGGGTATTAAAGGCTTCGATCACCGGCTCTTCTTAAATGCGTTCTACAATGGGCGTTTTCCGGGTTCGTTCGCAAAAGGATTACCGTTCAACCTCAATCCACTCACACAGGATATGCGGATTTCAGGAACAACCGCTTCGTTAGCAGGTTTGGAACAAGCGCTTACCATCAAGGATGAATTGTTTATTGATAATGCTATCAAACGCATCCTACTCATCTACAGTATCGCCATGAGCGCAGGTGGAATTCCGTTAATATATCTCGGTGATGAAATCGGAACACTGAATGACTACACCTATCAGAATGACACGGCAAAATCTGAAGATAGTCGATGGGTACACCGCACGTTGTTCGATTGGAAACGTGCCCAAAAGCGAACCGACGAAAAAACACCTGAAGGGCGAGTCTTTAAAAGATTGGTACAGATCATCAATACACGTAAAACTACCCCTGCCCTAGCCGGTGGGCAAGCCACCTATTTCGATAATGGCAATGATCATGTGTTGAGCTTTACCCGTAACAACCGCGTGCTGGTACTGGCGAACTTCTCTGAAAATCCTCAAGCTGTTTTGGCAAATGCTCTCCGTGCTCAACTCCCTCAATTGGTCACAAGTGCAACTGACCTTATTACGGGGAAAACACACACGATTGGTGAATCGCTGATGCTCGGTGGCTATGGATTTCTGTGGTTATCGGTGGTGTGATGACAATTTTCACTTCATACCGGAAACGAGATGTGGACGGTTGTCCCTTCATTGAGACTGCTTTCGATACTGATTTTACCCATATACAGCTCGACCAAACGTTTGGCAATAATAAAACCCAATCCAACACCCTGCTGCTCATAAAATGCGCGATCAAACTGCATATATGCATCTAGCAATGCAACCTGATCGGCACTCATACCATGTCCCTTATCACGCAGCACGATTTCATAGCTGTGATCTTGTCTCAGGCTTTCAATTGAGACTTTTGAATCGGTTGAAGAAAATTTAAGGGCATTGTCTATCAATTCGGTAATCACTTTGCTCAAATCACTTTCCGAAATCCGCAGCGGACAGGGAACGATTTGGAACGTCACATCTTGCGAACGGTTATAGTGTCTTGTTCGTTCACTGATGCAGTTCTCAATGACAGGGGCGGCATCCCGTACGATATGACTACGTAGTTTTTCCAATTCATCCAATGAAGAAGCTACTATTTCAATCTGGGCATAGACTAAATAATTTTCAATCAGATGCTCAAGCCGTTCACTGGCTTTGATAATATGCGCCCCATATTCTTTGGTGGTCTCCGCACCCCCTTGCTCAGAGTCCATCACTAATAGACCAGCGTAACCAATAATCTGCGACAAAGGGGTTCGCAGTTCATGCGGCAAGGCATAAATAATATTTTTCCGCACCATTCTGAGCGTTGACTCATAGCGGTCGGCAATCAGGTGATGTTTGACGATCTGGGTACGAACACACGATAATAACTCTTTAGCTGAAAAGGGTTTGATGAGATAATCATCCGCGCCTAGTTCCATTCCTTTACGCTGTTCCGAACGTGCGCCGCGTGCCGTGACAAATACAAATGGGATGGCATTGGTCTTAGGATCGTTTTTGATGGCCTGAAATACGGTGTACCCATCAATGATTGGCATACTAATGTCACATAATATCAAATCGACGGAACGGGATTTCACCGTTTGTATGCCCTGTTCACCGTTGGCGGCTGCCAGAACATCGTGGTGTTCGGCATGGAGTACCCGTGTTACAGTTTCCAATACGTCAGGATCATCATCAATAACGACAATTCGTGCCAAAACCACCTCCTGCTAAAAATAAGAGTGTTCTTTGTAATATAATTTAACCTTATCAGTAAAACTTAATTATGAACAATTCAGGTTTGATGAAAAAGAAATTCACACTATTTGAGTCCCTAGAAAAGCGGCAGTTATGACTCTGCCGCTCATCACTATTGTCACACCTTCCTATAACCAAGCAGCTTATTTAGAAGCGACCATTCGCTCCGTATTAGAGCAAGATTATCCCGCGCTGCGGTTTATCATCATGGATGGCGGTTCCACTGATAGCAGCATAGACATCATACAACGCTATGCTGATCGGCTGATGCATTGGGTCAGCGAAAAAGACGGCGGACAGTCGGATGCCATCAATAAAGGCTTCGCATTCCGTACGCCTAATGCTGCCGAATCAGATGGTATGGGTAACGACATCATGACATGGCTGAACAGCGATGATGTGCTTCTGCCGGGGGCGTTGATGCGTGTTGGTGAAATCTTCGCGAAGTATCCTCAAATCCAATGGCTAACCGGTCAACCGGCTAACATGGATGTTAAAGGTCAACACCTAAAATTGGGACGGCTAAAGACCGGATACGGACGCACCCTCATTCGCAGAGGATGGTATCATGGACGCGGCTTGGGGTTCATCCGGCAAGAAGGCACATTCTGGCGGCGATCCTTGTGGGATACAGTCGGCGGCATCAACCCCGATCTGCATTACGCGATGGATTTTGATTTATGGCGGCGCTTTGCCAAACACACCCCGCTGGTAGCAGTCGATCAGCATCTTGCCGCGTTTCGTACCCAACCGGAACAAAAGACCAGTGCGATGGATAAATATTACGCCGAGGCAGGTGTCACTTTACCTCATGCAGCCCGATTGATTGCCCTGCCCCTGCGTGCGGCTTTTACCCTGATGAGCTGGCCGTTGATGCCACATGTACGAATAACTAAAGACGAAGCGCAATATGCCGCTCGCGCAAAGCTATTTGCCGAATGATTACGGTGAGATCAAGAAGCCGTATTTGCGCCCTTGCCAAAGAAGCGCTGCCCCAACCAGCCGGACACTTTTTGCCTGAACATCGGCACAATCAAACTAACCAGAAATAAGACAATCGCCCCTACGATACCGGGCACACCATAATTCAAAATGAAGCGAATAACATTCTGGGCGGGTGCAATAGCCGGAGGCAAGAAATTGAATGCGACTCCCTGACTAATATCAAGGATCGACCATGTAATAGTGTCTTTCCCCATATAGGTGCTCTGGGTAAATTTATCCGCATTTTTCTGCTGCATAAACGTACCAGCAGGCAGGTTAATGACTTCAACCAGCGGCGATTGACAGTCGTAATCACACATCGGCCCTTCTAATGTAACCGGGCTTGAAACACCGCTGGTCACACGCAGACGAACATCCCCAGATTCGGTTCTGGCTGCCATCGGCATAAAAGCAATTTCGAAATAGGTTCCGCCCGCCGTCACATTGACTTCGCGGCTGAGTTGTAAAATGCCGTCAAGTTCCATGTTAGGATGCGTTTGCTGCCAATTTTCGAGCCAACTTGGTGATAATGTGACTCTTTCAATAATCGAAACCCTCCCCGATTGGTAATTTTCGGCATCGATAATGACGTGATAGTCAATAATCATGCGCGGGGGCATATCGGCTTTAACCACCACAGATGGGATAGAAATGACGATTGATACAGCAGCAAGCAGAAGTGGTGTCAAAAACTTCTTGGTAAACATTTTTAATCCTTCCCACGCCACGTAAAATATGCAGCACCTATATAGAACGTTCGTGAACATCATTTATGGGTAGCTAGTCAGGGAAGATTTTTAGAGAAGAATCCAGAACACAAACACAATTCAGGATACAGAAGCAAATTTATGGATCGAGCTTTTGGAACTCAATCCAATCAACGGCAACAGCTAGCTTACGCCCATCACTGCCCTGCCCCACATCTTTCGGCACAACCACACTATCGTAATCGAGTGTGAGCGTCAGGTGTTTACCCTGCCCCACCACTTCCGCAGGCAGCGTAAACGTCAGCGTTTGCAAGCCATCGGTACTAACCACCACAGCCTGGCCCAGCGTCACATCATTTGCCAGCACACGCAACGTGCGCGGCTGAAAGAAAGCCTGCGCTGCCAGCGACACGCTGTATGCCCCCGGCGGCAAATCGACATAAACCTTTGTCTGTGGATACTCACCCGTCCAGCGCCAAGTGGTTGCGCCACCCACGACTTCCGGCCCATGCCAACCCCAACCGATGTAGCGCTCGTCGCCTTCGGTGCCGATGTCGATATGATACACATCCGATGCAGTTTCGGGCGGTGTGCGCGGCGGACAACCATCAGGATGCCAGCTTGTGCGGTAAACCACCGCTTCATGTTCTACCCATACCGGACAAACCAGATCAGGCAGGCTGTTGAGGTAGCCGATAATTTCTTGTGAGGTCGGGCCATCACGTCCGATCATATCCTGATGGATGACGATATAACCAACCGGCCATTCGTTGATGATCTTGCGTAATTCCGGCTCAACTAAGTCGGGTTCGAGGAAACGGCGCTGCCCCAACCATGCCAGCAGCGGATCATCCGTACGCATGAACCAGAAATGTTGGGCATCCACCCGTGAGATATGCCCGTTCACCATGCGCTTGCCGTGTATCGTGCCATACCATTCCAGCGCCGCAAAACGCTGTTCACCGACCAAGCCTTCACCGCTGCTGCCCCCTGTCGGCGACTCGATTACCACATAGTCGTACGGTTCTTGCCCCATCGCCTCATAAAAGCTGTACTTATACGGAATGGGCTGAATAACATCCGGCACATACAGCCACGAGTCGCCCGCAACCAACAGCAATAGCACTAGCGGAACGACCATTCGCCACAGCCGATGTTTCGCCAACAGCGGTGTAAGTGTCATCGTGGCAAACAGGACAGCCGGAATCAGAAATACAGGTAAAAAGCGTTCGGGATAGCGAAACATGCCCCCAAATAAATTATGGAACAGAACGTACGGCATCGGGATTTGGGCATCGCCCAGATTGATGCTGGCTCCGGCGGATAACAGCAGCGGCACAATCATCAGCGCCAACCAGAACACGCGCATCTGTGACATGTCCCTACCTCGCACCCACCAACCCACCAGCAAAGCGACCAGCACCAGCGGCAGCAGAACAAACCCGACTGATACATCTTTCGGTAAGTGGCTGATGAACCCCAA